>NZ_JBHZBH010000012.1:0-186679 GCF_042754765.1 Nonomuraea sp. NPDC059194
CGGGCGCATCAGTTGCATCGCAAGCTGCAGGCCGAGTCGGCCGAGCGTGATCCGTTGCATGCGATGGATTGGGTGGGGTTGTACGCGCTGGCGGTCAACGAGGAGAACGCGGCGGGGGGCCGGATCGTGACGGCGCCGACGAATGGGGCGGCTGGCATCGTTCCGGCGGTGATGACGTATTGTGCGCGGTTCGTGCCGGGGTTCGACGAGGACGGGGTGGTGCGGTTCTTGTTGACGGCGGCGGCGGTGGGGGTGCTGTTCAAGGAGAACGCCTCCATCTCGGGCGCCGAGGTGGGCTGTCAGGGCGAGGTGGGCTCGGCGTGTTCGATGGCGGCGGCGGGCCTGACCGAGGTGTTGGGTGGGACGCCGGAGCAGGTGGAGAACGCGGCGGAGATCGGGATTGAGCACAATCTGGGGTTGACGTGTGACCCGATCGGGGGGTTGGTGCAGATTCCGTGTATTGAGCGGAATGCGGTGGCGTCGATCAAGGCGATCGCGGCGGCGCGGTTCGCGATGCGGGGGGATGGGCAGCATTTCGTGTCGTTGGACAAGGCGATCAAGACGATGCGGGATACGGGTCGGGACATGTTGGACAAGTACAAGGAGACGTCGCGGGGCGGTCTGGCGGTCAACGTCATCGAGTGCTGACCGGTTTCGGGGGTTTTTGGGGGCTGGGTAAGGCGGCGTGGTCCTCGCCGCTGCGCGGCTCGGGCTGTGACAGTGGGGCTTTGCCCCACACCCCGGCGAGGGAGAACCCTCGCGCTCCCCGTGTGGCTGGCGTCGTGTGATCGCGCCAGCGTGGATCTCGCCGGCGCTTTGAGCCTCGGCGCCGGTTCTGCATTCGGTCGTGGTTATGTTGGAGCACGTGGGAGGGGAAGCTCGTGTCCATCACTGCCCGCGAGGCTCGTCGTCGGCTGGTACCGCTCATCGAAGAGGTCAACAACGACCGCACCGTCGTCGAAATCGTGTCGAAGAGCGGTAACGCCTACCTCGTAGACGCAGAGGAATACGAAGCTCTTCAGGAAACCGCCCACCTGTTCCGCTCGCCGGCCAACGCACGCCGGTTGATCACGGCCTATCTTGAGGCCCTCGAAGGGCGGTACGAGCACCGCGACCTGTTGGGTGATGAGGCCGCACAATGAAGGCGGCTCCTACCAGCCGTGTCCGGCCCAGGTTGTCCCACACTAGGACGATCGGTGCGCCGAGCTGCTGATGTGCGGCGATGAGCAGGTCACGATAGCCGGTCCAGGCGAAGGTCTTGGACTCACCCTTGCGGCCCCGGTCGAGGTGTCATCGACGTATCCGGTGCCGCCGCCCTCATGGCTGCCTGCACACTTCGTCCCTGCGAAGCGAGATGAGAATCCCGCCTCTCACCCTCAATAGCCGATAGCATTTGCTATCCTTTCGGAGTGAGCGAATGGGAGATCTACAAGACCGACGAGGTCGGCAAATGGTTCGAGGACCTAGACGAGCAATCGCAGGACCTTGTGACAGATGCCGTCGCCCATCTCGCTGCTGTTGGCCCGACGCTTGGCAGGCCATTGGTGGACAAGTTGACTGCCACGTCCGTTCACAACCTGAAGGAACTGCGCCCTGCCTCGTCGGGTTCCAGTGAGGTTCGCATCATCTTCGCCTTCGATCCGTGGCGCAGCGCGATTCTCCTGGTGGCCGGGGACAAGTCCAAGAACTGGCGAGACTGGTACCGCGAGGCCATCCCACGCGCCGAGCACCTGTTTGGCTTGTACTTGAAGGCCCGCGAGGAAGAGGAGGGCCGATGACCGGCTTCAGCAAATTCGACCACAAGGCACATGCCGAGGCAGCCGGACCCGAGCGGACGAGTGAGGCCCGGCGGCGTACCCAGGCGTACATCGACGGACACCAGCTTGCCGAGCGCCGCAGCGCGGCGGGGCTGTCGCAGGCCGAGCTTGCCAAGACGATGGGCGTGACACGCGGCAGGGTCTCGCAGATCGAACGCGGCGAAGTGTCCACAGTCTCCGCCATCGCCGCCTACGTGGAGGCACTGGGCGGGCATCTGGAGGTCTCGGCCGTCATCGGTGACCACTCCTACCGGTTGCGTGGACCCGAGCAGGACCTGAACGGCCGGATTGCTGTCTAACTAAGGGCAAGGACTTCAGCGCGAAGGGCCCCTCAGTGTTCACGCTGGCGGCGAATCTCACCGACACCTTGAGCCTCGGCACTACCTGGTGCACTCATCGCGACACGAGCGCAGCCCACTCCTGACTGGAGCCGTGATGTTGTACCACTCGTGAAAGAGGAGTGCGTGTCCATCACCGCCAGTGAGGCTCGTCGTCGCCTGGTCCCGCTTATCGAAGAGGTCAACAACGACCGCACAGCCGTTGAAATCGTGTCGAAGAACGGCAACGCCTACCTCGTATCCGCAGAGGAATACAAAGCGCTACAGGAAACCGCCTACCTGTTCCGCTCGCCTGCCAACGCATGCCGGTTGATCACGTCCTACCATGAGGCCCTCGAAGTGCGGTATGAGCACCACGACCTGTTGGGTGATGAGGCCGCTCAATGAAGGAGGCCTACCAACCGTGTCCGTTGGCGGCCCGGGCCGGCAGCTCCTCAAGCGGATCAACCGACTCATCGAGCACGTCCTACGTGAGCCAACGCCGCCTCACGTAGCTTGATCGTCCCAAATGAGGTCACACCGTTGAGCAGGTGAGCCAGCTCTGGACCACCGGCTCCGCGTCACTCGTGATGAAGTGCTCGAGCTGCTGCCGTGACGATCGCAGACTTCGGTACTCGCCGCAAGTGGCCGGGTCGATCGGCTGTGACGGGCCTTCTGCGGCGAGCCTGGTCGGGTAGGTACGTGGGAGTCGTGACAGTAAGAGCTGACGGTCCACCGGCTGTCCTGAGCTTACGTTTTGTCTAGCAGCTGAAGCTGCCCGACCTAGTCAACGGTGGGGTGAGCGTCTCGGCGAGTCCTCGGCGGAACAGAGCAGCCGGGCGGCCGATGTCGGGGAGCCGACGTTCACCGACGGATATGACGAAGCCCTCCGTCTTCATGACCTTGCGGCGAAAGTTGCTGGGGTCGAGGGGGACGCCCCACACCGCCTCGTAGATCTGGCGCAGGTCGGCGATAGTAAAGGGCTCCTTGCAGAAGGCCGTGGCGATCGTGGTGTGTTCAAGCTGGGACCTAGCCCGCTCCAGCGCGTCACGGAGGATCTCCTCGTGGTCGAAGGCGAGTGTGATCTGGCCGTCGAGGATGGCGGAGACCGGGATCCAGTGGGCGGCGGACGCGTCGGTTCCTGCCAGGGGCATGGGTAGATCGGGGCCGAGTGCGAGGTAGGCAATGGTGATGATGCGTCCACGCGGATCGCGACCGGGGTCGCCGTAGGCGTGCAGCTGTTCCAGATGGAGGCTGTCGCTGGCGACTCCGGTTTCTTCTCGCAGTTCCCGTCGGGCGGCCTCGTCTAGCGCCTCGCCATCGCGGACGAACCCTCCCGGCAGTGCCGCTTCGCCACGGTAGGGCACATTGCCGCGCTTGATCAGCAGAACTTGGAGTTGGCCATCGCGCACGGTGAAGATCACAAGATCTACGGTTACGGCCAGGGAGGCGGGCGGGCGGCGTGGGCGGACTGTCTTGCTCGTTGCCATACCCCTATTAAAGGTCTAGTTGACTCTAAGTCGGACCGCACTTATGGTCAGATTTACCTAAATAACTACGGGGGGCTCATGGCCCGATCGCGCACGGTGCGTCTTGAGAACGGCACGGGGGCAGTCGACTCGAAGGCCACACGGTACCTCTGTGCCGGTGTCTACCTCGATCGCGACTTCCGCGAGATGGTCATCCGCCGGGTCTACAACGACTCCAAGCACATGGTGGCACCCTCCTACGGCTTCGATCTGGTGCCGGTTGTTGTGCACGCCTGGCGGGCATGGCGTTTAGAGACACTGAAGTGGGTGCTGGTACTCGCGGTCCTTCTAGGCGGCATCGCATGGGCGCCCGCCGCGACCGCCGCCACAACGGCGTTGTTCGGCCTGTGCTGGTCCGCCGCCGTCGCCGTCAGAAGCGCACTGGTTGCTTTACCGCTCAAGGCAAAAGAGCGCGCGGACCGGTTTTTACGGCGCGTCCGCTGGCACAGCGAGTCGAACGACCTCGCCGAGCATCTCCGCTCCCTGAAGCTTGCCTGCATCGGCAGCGGTGCCCTGGTCGTCGCCGTTCCCGTGATCTCCGGCGTGGCGCGCATTCCGCTCTCTCAATTGCTGCAACAAACAGCGATCATGGGAATGTTGACCGTTCTCGTCGCGTGCGGCTGTGGTGCCGCCCAACGTAGCGCGTTGCACCAAACGGCCAAGGGTCGGCTGTCCTTGCCGGACAGCCACCGGTATCGGGCGATCGACGAACAGCAGTACCACACGTTCGTCATCTATCGCAGGGCCCCGAAGGAGGAGTCGGAGCCGGAGGACTTCCGCGACATCCTGGCGCTCGACGACTCGCATAAGCCATTCGTCGGAGCTGGGCGGTTGATCCATCGCTGGAACCCGCCACTCAACATCCACTTGTTGGGGGTAGGCGAAGGTAGCATGGCCGATCGGGAATTTGATCCCCTCCCGTTCAAGGCACATGAACTGGTCGCTCATTTGAAGGACGAGATGCAACGGCTGGACGGCCAGGATGACGCCACTAGCCTTCCGGGCTTCGGAAAAGCAGACCGTATCTATGTAGCGGAGGCTGATGTCGACTCCGAGCGCGACTGGCTGCAAGGCGAGCCCGCTACGGACGAGATCAACGAGATCACTGATCAGCCATTCGATCGGTTCCACCACTTCCTTGAGATCCGTACATCGGTATCCGGTGAGCTGGTTACAACCGTTTTCCTTCGCACCACAGTCAAAGGGCGCGCGCTAAGCCTCGACTTCGCTGCCTGTGCGCTGACGCGGACGCCGGACGAATATCACATCCTCGATGATTATGGTGAGGCTGGAGTCACTGCCATACTCCGGGCAGCGGTCCGAGCTCTTTACGAACTTCCAACCGACATCATGCAGACGTGGCGTCTGATCCGCGTTCCGACCGTCCTGCTGGGGGCGTTTCGAGCACGGCGAACCCGCATTCTCTATCCCAAACGTGGTGTGAAGATCGGAGCAAAGCTGAGTGTGCGGGAAGAGAAGCGTATGCCGTGGGAGTCCGCCCAACTCGATCGAACGCTCATCTCCGACCACGTGAAGCTAATAGAGGACCGTCTGTTGAAGGCGGCGACCGAGTTCCTGCGCGAACACAAGGTCGACATCTCGGAGTTCGAGGAACGCGCTACCAGCATCATCAATACCGGGATCATGAACTTCGGAGAGACGATGAATGTAAACAACTCCGCGGTTGGCACAAACGCCGTGAGACTCGATCTACCCGAGAACTTTGGCAGCGCATCAGGAGGAAGCCACGCATGACCGGTCACTTCACGAACAGCGGAATAATCAATCAGGGCGGCCCTATGGCTATCAGCGGGACCGCGATCGGTGACGGTGCCACGGTCGTCCACCACCACTTGGCCGAGGCTGCGACTGGCAGGCACGCGGGCGTCGGCGTGATAACGATCAAAGATTCGGAGGCCAGGGCGGTCGTAGACACCCTCAAACTAGAACGAGCACCTGTGAACGGGATTCCCTTCTGGCGCGGAACCATCGATCTCCGAGGCGTGGTCACCCGGGTGGCAATGATCCGATCGTTGGGCCAGGGCCAGCGATCGACCATGGCCGCGTTCGAGAATCTCAGGGAGGCGTTCCGACCGGCGGTCGTCGCACTTGTCGGCATCGGCGGCGGGTTCTATCCGGACGTCTCCGCAGGCGACGTCGTCATAGCAACGCGAGCGGTCTACTACGACCTCCGTAAGGAAACCGCTGACGGGCCCAAGCGCAGAGGCGAGGACCGTGAGACGCCTGCCATAGTAGGAAACGCCGTGAACAGTTTCTTCATCGACTATGGCGAACCGGCACGATTCGCAAGTGAAGAGGATGTGTTTCACGTCATTCCCGGCATCATCGGGACTGGCGACGCCGTCATCGCGGACGCCGAGTCCGAAATCAGAAAATACCTTAAACACTACAACGACAAGATTTCTATCATCGATATGGAAGCCGGCGGTCTGGCTCAGGCATTCCACGAGCGCGGCAATCTGGCTCAGATGCGCGGATGGGTAGTGATTCGCGGAGTCTCCGACTACTCAGACGAAGGCAAAAATGACGCCCTGCAGCAGACGGCTGCTCGGCACGCCGCCGAGGTGCTGCGGGCACTCATCCCTTACCTTCCATGCCACACCTGATCGGGAGTCCCCGTGATCGGGGTGGTGAGTTCGCTCGTCGCCGCCGAGCTGGCCGTACGATAGTGGGCGAAATGGTGCTGTCGCCTCGCGTGGCGCTTCCCAGCAGGAGAAAGGTAGCTGCCGTGCGTAAGCCCCGGGACGTGAATATTCGATCACCGTAGTGGACACGCGGCGCGCCGATCTGTCACCATCCCTCACATGATCGTGAGAAAGGACGACGCCACCTCCCTCCGGTGAGCGTTCTCGTGCAGCGGGAAGCTGCCGCAATCCGCGAAGAATGGCTGGGCTGGGCGTTGTCGACGCTGCCCGCCGACCGTCCGGCCGCAGAGGCCGCCATCTCCGAGCTGTACCGCCTGATCGGGCTCGATCCACCACGGTTCCACTGGGTCTCCTCGCCGGTCGCGGCGCTGGCGACCGTCCCGCCGGGGGTGCGGCCCGCGGAGGCCGTGGAGCGCATGGCCGAGTGGCCGCTGCCGCCCCGTTTCGCCGCTCTCATGCGGCAGCTGTGCCGCGAACTCGACGACCGGATCAGGTGGGTTCATCAGCCGATGGACCAGCTGATCCGCCGGGAGGTGCGCAGCTCGCTCTCCCGGTCGGTCGACAGGACGATCCACCGGCCGGTCGAGGTGGCGCACGACGGGTCGTACCGCATGAGCGGCTGGTACGGCACGCTGTGCGCCTCCTGGGTCGCCCACTACGACGCCCTCCGCCGGGCGGCCGGCGTGGTCTTCACCTCCGAGCAGACCTGGCGGCTCGACCTGTGGGCGACGGTGATGCGGTCGTGCGGCTGGTGGTGGCCGCGCGAAGGCGTGTGCGTCGTCTCCGAGCGGCCGGTGGTCGTCCGCACGGAGGTGTGGGACGCCGCCGGTGAGGTGCGGTTGCACTGTCCGTACGGCCCGGCGCTGCGTTACGCGGACGGATGGGACATGCACGCCTGGCACGGGACGACTGTGCCGTCCTGGGTGATCACCGATCCGAGCCTGGAGCGGATCGCCCGCGAGGAGAACGTCGAGGTCAGACGGTGCGCGATCGAGCACATCGGCTGGGCTGCCTACATCGACAGGGCCGGGCTGCGGCTGGTCGCCTCGGCGCCCGACCCCGGCAACCCGGGCACGCACCTTCGGCTCTACGACCTCACGCACCTTCGGCTCTACGACCTGCGGCAGGAGACCAGGGTGCTCCTCGCGGTCAACGGCTCCGTCGAACGCGATGGGCGCCGCCGCAGGTACGGGCTGACCGTGCCGGGCTTCTTCGACGATCCCGTCGAGGCCGCGGGCTGGACCTACGGGCTGTCCGCCGAGCAGTACTCCCTTCTCGTCCGTCGAACCTGAGGTGATTTCCATGACTGTGACTCTCGCTTCGCTCTCCCAGCTGACCGGACTCGCCGTGCTCGACCACCTCGAGCAGTCGGCGCGCATCCCTGTCGTCGACGGGCTCCAGGCCCAGGGCGACCTCATCGTCATCCCGCTGCCGGTCGTCGCGTCGTCCGTGCGGCCATGGCCTGACGCCAGGTGGACCGACGTGCCTGCCGAGGGTGTCGAGCTGCTGCGCGGCGGGGCCGGGGGCAACCCGCACACGCTGGTCGCCGATCCCGGCACCTGCCGGTGGACGGCCGACGTGTCGGACTCCGACCTGCTGGCGATCGGCATCTTCGAGACGTCGGCCGTCGCCTACCTGCTGCATCCCGAGCACGGGGCTTCGGGCTGCACACCGGGCGCCTATGTCGTACGGCGGCAGCGCGAGCGGGAGGGCCAGCGAGCCCGCCTGGTCGCCGACTGATCCGCACGCCGTCCCCCGTCGCGCTCGGCGGGGGACGGCGACTGGGTGCCGTTGAGACGGACAAGAAACGGGGGCGGCTTGGGGGGACAGGAAGCGGGGGCGGCGACGCGGTGCCGCTCAGAAGGACAGGAAGCGCCTGACGGCGTCCAGCCACGCCTCCGGCTGGTCGATGTGGGCCATGTGGCCCGCCTCCTCCAGGACGACCGCGTCCGTGCACGGGGTCCGCGCGACGAGCGAGGCGGGGAAGGTCATGTCCTGGCGCCCGTGCAGGAGGAACAGCGGGATCCCCGCCAGCCGGTCGAGCGCGTCGGGGTACCTCGCCGAAGGGAACCGGCCGCTCCGGTAGACCTCCTGATAAGTGGCGGTGAACGTGACCCGCTCCAGTCGCCGGAGGTAGTCCGGCAGCGACTCCTCCCGCCACACGTCGCACGGCGCCGCCGCGAAGGCCTCGGCGCGGACCAGGTCCGCCCCTTCCAGCTCCCCGACGGACGGCTGGGCGGCTCTCCTGCGCTCGTACTCCGCCCACCCGGCGAAGGCGTCGGGCGGGACGGGCAGGACGCTGCTCGACGCCACGATCAACCGCCTGACCAGCTCGGGATAGCGGATGGCCAGGCGTTGGGCGAGCAGCCCGCCGTACGAGAAGCCGAGGACGTCGACGGGCGACGAACCGATCAGCTCCGCGAGGTCGTCCACCATCGCGTCGGGGGTCAGCGGTTCGGCGGCGGGGGAGCGGCCGCACCCGCGCAGGTCGGGGAAGAGCAGGCGGTGCTCGCCCGCCAGCCGGTCGAGTGGCTCCACCAGGTAGCTGTGGTCCCATTCGGGTCCGCCGTGGACGACGAGCAGCGTCCGATCGGCGGGGCCGGGGAACTCGCGGACGTGGAGGCGCATCTACGCGGCCGCCTCGACGAGCGCGCGGAACAGCAGGCCGTCCTCGGCGGCCTCGGGGTGCCACTGGACGCCGAGGGCGAAGCGGTGGCCCGGCAGCTCGGCCGCCTCGATCGCGCCGTCGGCGGCGTGGGCGGTCGCGTTCAGTCCGGTTCCCAGGCGGCGGATCGACTGGTGGTGGTAGTGCGGGACCGTCACCGTCTCCTCGCCCAGGATCCCGGCCAGGCGGCTGCCGGGCGTGACGGACACCGGCATATGGCCGAACTCGCCCGGGGCCGGGGCATGTCCCGCATGGCCGACGACATCGGGAAGATGCTGGTGGAGGCTGCCGCCGAGGGTGATGTTCAGCACCTGGAGACCCCGGCAGATGCCCAGGAAGGGCAGTTCTGCCTTCAACGCCGTATCCACCAGCGAAAACTCCGCCGAATCACGAAATGTCCGGACGAATCCGGTTCGCTCGTGCGGCGTCTCGGCGTACCTCGTCGGGTCGATGTCGCCTCCGCCCGCCAGGATCACCCCGTCCAGCCTGCTCACGACCGAGGCCGGATCACCGGCGGGCGGCAGGATCACCGGCTGCCCGCCGGCCCGCACCACCTGCTCCACATACATGTACGGCAACAGCGCCGTCGTCATCTCCCACACCGTGAACCGCGCGGGCTCGACGTAACAGGTAATGCCGATCAAGGGTCTGGTCATAGCGGAGTAACGTACGCTCCCGAGATGCCGCCGTCGACCAGGAACTCCGAGCCGGTGATGAACGACGCGTCGTCGGAGGCCAGGAAGGCGACCGCGGCGGCGATCTCGGCGGCCTCGGCGAAGCGGCCGACGGGAATGTGGACCAGGCGGCGCTGGGCGCGCTCGGGGTCCTTGGCGAACAGCTCCTGCAGCAGCGGCGTGTTCACCGGGCCGGGGCACAGGGCGTTGACCCTGATGCCCTCGCGGGCGAACTGCACGCCGAGCTCCCTCGACATCGCCAGCACGCCGCCCTTGGAGGCGGTGTAGGAGATCTGCGAGGTCGCCGAGCCCATCACCGCGACGAACGAGGCGGTGTTGATGATCGAGCCCTTGCCCTGGCGCCGCATGTACGGGATGGCGTGCTTGCAGCACAGGTAGACGCTCGTCAGGTTGACCTCCTGGACGCGGCGCCACGCCTCGATGCCGGTCTCCAGGATGGAGTCGTCGTCGGGCGGGGAGATGCCGGCGTTGTTGAAGGCGATGTCGACGCTGCCGTAGGTGTCGAACGCGGTCTGGTACATCCTGACCACGTCGTCCTCGTTGGTGACGTCGGCGCGGACGAACAGGCCGCCCACCTCGTCGGCGGCCTTGGCGCCGGTGGGCTCGTCGAGGTCGACGCAGACGACCTTGGCGCCCTCCTCGGCGAACCTCCGCGCGGTGGCCAGGCCGATTCCGCTGCCCGCGCCGGTGATGACGGCGACGCGGTCCTGCAAGCGCTGCATATGTCCCTCTCTCGGGTCGATGTCGTTCAGTCCGCGAACCGGTCGGCCGCCGGTGACCGGAGCCGGTGGGCCGGGCGGTGACCGGGCCGGTCGATCGGTCGGTCGGTGGTGACGAGGCGGACCGGTCAGTCGGTGGCGATGAAGACGTTCTTGGTCTCGGTGAAGGCGGTGAGGGCGTCGGGCCCGAGCTCCCTGCCGAGCCCCGACTCCTTGAAGCCGCCGAACGGTGTCCAGTACCGCACGCTGGAGTGGGAGTTCACGCTCAGGTTGCCCGCCTCGACCGCCCTGGCCACCCGCAGCGCCCGGCCCACGTCGCGGGTCCAGATCGAGCCGCTCAGGCCGTACCTGGTGTCGTTGGCGATCCGAACCGCCTCGGCCTCGTCGGCGAACGGCACGACCGACACCACAGGACCGAAGATCTCCTCGGTGAACGCGCGGTCGGTCACGGCGGGCGTCAGGACGGTCGGCGGGAACCAGAAGCCCGGCCCGTCGGGGCAGGCGGCCTGCAGGTAGGGGTCGCCGGGGACGAAGCCGCGCACCCGCTCCAGGTGCTCGGCGCTGATGAGCGGCCCCATCTCGGTGCTCTCGTCGAGCGGGTCGCCGACCTTCACGTTGGTGACGGCCTGCGAGAGCCGTACCAGGAACTCGTCGTAGACGGAGGCCTCGACGAGGATCCTGGACCTGGCGCAGCAGTCCTGGCCGGAGTTGTCGAAGACGGCGTAGGGGGCGGTGGCCGCGGCCCTGTCGAGGTCGGAGTCGGCGAAGACGATGTTGGCCGACTTGCCGCCGAGCTCCAGGGTCAGCCGCTTCACCTGGGTGGCGCAGGTGGCGGCGATCTGCTTGCCGACCTCGGTCGAGCCGGTGAACACGATCTTGGCGACGTCGGGGTGCTCGACGAGGCGGGCGCCGGCGACCTCGCCCGCTCCCGGCACCACCTGGAGCACGCCCTCAGGCAGCCCGGCCTCGAGGGCCAGCTCGGCCAGCCTGAGCGCGGTCAGCGGCGTCCACTCGGCGGGCTTGACGATCACCGTGTTGCCCGCGGCGAGCGCGGGGGCGACCCCCCACGTCATGATGACCATCGGGAAGTTCCACGGCACGATCACGCCGACCACGCCCAGCGGCTCGTGGAAGGTGACGTCGAGGCCGCCCGCCACGGGGATCTGCAGGCCGTGGTGGCGCTCGGGCGCTCCGGCGTAGAAGTGCAGCACGTCGCGGACGTTGCCCGCCTCCCAGCGGGCGTTGCCGATCGTGTGGCCCGCGCCCGCGACCTCAAGCTGGGCCAGTTCCTCGGCGTGCGCGTCGACCTGCTCGGCGAAGCGCCTCAGCAGGCGGGCGCGCTCGCCAGGGGCGACCTGCCGCCAGGTGCGGAAGGCGGCCCTGGCACGCTCCACCGCCCTGTCGATCTCGGCCGCGTCGGCGGGCTCGACCTCGGCGAGAACGGCCTCGGTGGCCGGATTGATGATCTTCACAGTCTTTCGAATCCCCTGAACAGTTCCCAGTCGGTCACTGCCGCGTCGAAGGCGGCGAGCTCGACGCGGGCGTTGTTGGCGTAGTGGGCCACGACGTCCTCGCCGAAGCACTCGCGGGCCAGCTTCGAGCCTTCCCACAGGGCGAGCGCGTCACGCAGCGTGTGCGGCACGGTCTCGGCTCCGCTGGTGTAGGCGTTGCCGGTGCACGGCTCCTCCAGCGACAGTTCGTTGTCGAGGCCGTGCAGTCCTGCCGCGATGAGCGCGGCCACCGCGAGGTAGGGATTCACGTCGCCGCCCGGCACCCGGTTCTCGATGCGCAGGGAGGGCCCGTGCCCCACGAGGCGGAGCGCGCACGTACGGTTGTCGACACCCCACTTGACGGCGGTCGGCGCGAAGCTGCCGGGCACGTACCGCTTGTAGGAGTTGATGTTCGGCGCGTAGAGGAGGGTGAGCTCCCGCAGGCAGGCGAGCTGCCCCGCGATGAACCTCGCTCCCGTTTCCGACAGTCCGTACGGCAGGCTCCCCGCCATCACCGGCGAGCCGTCCACAGACCTCAGCGAGATGTGGATGTGGCAGGAATTGCCCTCACGCTGGTTGGGCTTGGCCATGAAGGTGATCGACTTGCCCTCCTGGGCAGCGATCTCCTTGGCGCCGTTCTTGTAAATGGAGTGGTTGTCGCAGGTGCGCAACGCCTCGTCGTAACGGAAGGCGATCTCGTGCTGGCCGAGGTTGCACTCGCCCTTGGCCGACTCGACGTACATCCCCGCGCCCTCCATGTCGCGCCTGATGCGGCGCAGGAGGGGCTCGACGCGTGCCGTACCGAGGAGTGAGTAGTCGACGTTGTAGAGGTTGGACGGCGTCAGGTCGCGGTAGCCGCGCCGCCACGCCTGCTCGTAGGTGTCGTCGTAGACCACGAACTCCAGCTCGGTGCCCACGTAGGCGGCCAGGCCGCGCTCTTCGAGCCTGGCCAGCTGCCTGCGCAGGATCTGCCGGGGCGAGGCGACGACGTCGGAGCCGTCCTCCCAGGTGAGGTCGGCCATGAGCAGGGCCGTGCCCTCCTGCCATGGGACGCGCCGCAGCGTCGACAGATCGGGTTTCATCACGAGATCGCCGTAACCGCGCTCCCAGGACGACATCTCGTAGCCGTCGACGGTGTTCATGTCGACGTCGACGGCCAGCAGATAGTTGCACCCCTCGGAACCGTGGTGTAGCACCTCGTCAAGGAAGAAGCGGGCGGACAGCCGCTTGCCCTGCATCCGGCCCTGCATGTCGACGAGGGCCAGCAGGACGGTGTCGATCCGACCCGCGGCCACCTCGTCGCGCAACTCGTCTGGTGAAAGGAACCCAACCGCCACAGTCACCCTCCCTGTTATTGGGCTAGTGTTAGACCATTGGTAAGCCGCAGTCAAGACCTCTGCTGAGGGGGGCCATGAACCCGTTGACGGTGTTGCGCCCGGTCCGTGCGGGCAACGCCTTTGAAGAGACTGTGGAACGCCTGCTCCAGGCGATCAAGCTCGGCATGGTCGCCCAGGGCGACAAGCTCCCGCCCGAGCGGGAGCTCGCCGTACAACTGGGGATCAGCAGGGTGACCCTGCGTGAGGCCATCCGCGCCCTGCAGGACGCGGGCTATCTCGACGTACGGCGCGGCAGGTACGGCGGCGCCTTCGTCATCTACGCCCCGCCCCGCCCCGGCAGCTTAGAGCTGCGCCAGGCCGTCGCCGAGATGGGCCCCGACTCGATCGCCGACGCGCTCACCTTCAGGATGGCCGTGGAGTGCGGGGCCGCCCAGGTGCTGGCGAGCACGCCGCTGTCGGAGCCGCAGCGCGCGGTGCTGCTCGGCCGCCTGGCGGAGCTGAACGAGGCGGGGCCCGACGACTACCGCAGGCTCGACACGGCCTTCCACCTGTCGATCGCCGAGCTGACGGGCTCCGGGCTCCTCGCGGCCACCTGCGCCGACGCCCGGCTGCGGGTGACCGACCTGCTGAACGCGATCCCCATGCTGCAGGCCAACATCGAGCACGCGGCCACGCAGCACGAGGCCATCGTCGCCGCCATCCTCGCCGGAGATCCCGACGCGGCCCGCCGGGCGGTCGCCGAACACCTGGAGGGCACGGCGGCGCTGCTGCGCGCCTTCCTCGCCTGAGCCCTCGGGTTTCAACCGGCCAGGCTCAGTCCGCCCGCGACGTCGATCTCGTGGACGGTGCCGTCGGCCCAGGTGAGCACGACCCTGTCGCCGTCCAGGCGGAACGCGGGCGGCGCGGCGGCGACGGGCGCGGCGGTGAGCGTGACCAGGCACGCGAAGATCCCAACGGTCTCGGGGACGACGCCGTCCAGGGCGGGGATGGTGGCGTCGGGTCCGAAGACCGTGCCCTCGGGATCCTTCAGCTCCGTGGCGTGCGTGAAGCCGTGCAGGGGCACCAAGCCGCTCGTCAGCTCGCCCACCGCGGAGGCGGACACGGCCCACCCCGTCTGGCGGACGACGGTGCCCGCGGGGGCGGTGACGTGGTGGAGGCGCACCTCGTGCGGCCCGTGGACCACGCTGATGGACTCGATCAGCGTCGAGGGCGTCGGGCGGCAGGAGGAGGCGGCCCAGCCGGGCCCCGCGCCCAGCGGCGTGATGGGGCCGCGCGGGGTGACCTCCCCGTCGATCACCAGGCCGACGTGGTTGTCGGGCAGGGAGCTCGGGCCGGTGCGGGTGGAGTAGCCCATCCGCTGGTAGAGCGGATCGTCTGGCCCGCCTCCCGGCGGCTGGTGGTCGCTGCCGTGGTTGACCAGTCTGACCAGGCCGTCGGCGGCCGTCGAGTGGATCAGCAGACCGGGTCCGGGCAGGCCGATCGCCTGGTCGGCGCGTTCGACGGGGCCGGGCTCCTCCACCGAGGTCCACGCGGGGTGGTCGGCAGGCAGGAGCAGCCCGAGGAACCCCTTCGAGGCCCAGTACGGCGAGGCGGAGCCCGAGTAGGCCTGCAGGGAGGGCTCGTGCGGGCCGTACCAGCCGAGGGTCAGCAGCCCTTCGCGCGACAGCGCCCTGCCGTCGGCCAGGAAGTGGGCGACCGCGCCGCTGGCCAGGCGGCGGGCGGTGCCGGGGGAGTAGGGGGAGACGCCGAGCAGTTCGCCCGCCCACACCGGCGCGGCGGCCGCGAACCGGTAGATGAGGGACCTGCCCTGGTAGACGGGGGAGCCGTTGGCGTCGAAGGCGGCGCCGTAGTTGGTGAGGAAGGCGCGCAGCCGCGAGGCGTACGGCTCGGCGGGCCCGCCGAGGTAGGCGTGCAGGGCCGGGTAGAGGTGCATCGCCCAGCCGTTGTAGTGGTCGAAGTTGCGCCCGTCGCCGTCGCGGTACCAGCCGTCGCCCTCGTACCAGGCCTCGATCCTGGCCAGCCCGCGTTCGGTGGCGCCGCGGTCGTCGAGGCCGAGTTCGCGAAACAGCCCGGCGACGGTCACGGGGAACAGGTGCCAGTTGTTGTCGACGTGCTCGCGGATCAGCGCGTCCCCCAGCCAGGCGAGCGTCCGCTCCTGCACGGCGGCGGGCAGCCGGTCCCACAGCCACGCGCGGGTCAGCCGCAGCCCGATCGCGATGGAGGCGGCCTCGACCATCGGCTGGTGCCGGTCGGTGATCGGCTGCCACGTCCCGAGCGGCCCCGCCGCCAGCCCCTCCGCGTACGGCTCCAGCAGCGCGGGGTCGCCGCCGCCCGCGACGCGGAAGGCGGCCAGCAGGAACGTCCTGGCGTAGCCCTCCAGCCCGTCGCAGTGGGACCAGCTGGCCCGCCCCGGCAGGTCGACCAACGAGCGATCATGGGAACGGTACGGTTCGACGGCGGCGAGCAGGCCGTCGGCCGCCGTCTCCCAGTGGGCGCGCGTCCACCCGGTGTAGGGGCTGAGCGATCGGTCGTCATCGGGAAGTGTCAGCACACGCTCTCCAGGAGATGATCGAACGAACGAATACGTTCACGAACGAAAGCTATCTCGCTAGGATCGGACGCGTCGAGTGTTAGGAGCCCCCCTTGTTCGTCGAGCAACGCCATGAGTTCATCCTGCGCGAGGTGCGCGAGCGCGGCTCGGTGCGGCTGGCCGACCTGGTCGACCGGCTGGACGTGTCGATGGTCACGCTGCGCAGGGACGTCGAGCACCTGGCGGGCCGGGGGCTGGTCACCAGAGTCCACGGCGGCATCACCCTGCCGCAGGAGCCGCCCAGGCCGGTGAGCGCCATGCCCCAGGAGGCTGCCAGGCCGGTGGGGGAGCGCGCGCTCACGATCGGGATGCTGGTGCCCTCGGCCACCTACTACTACCCGAGCGTCATCAAGGCGGCCCGCGACCGGGCGCAGGACCTGGGCGCGCGGCTGGTGCTCGGCGTCTCCCGCTACGACGACGAGGAGGACCGCAAGCAGGTCAAGCAGCTGATCGGGGGCGGGGCCGAGGGATTGCTGCTCACGCTGAGCAGGCAGCCGGACGAGTCGCACGTCGAGTGGCTGTCGGGGCTCGGGGTGCCCGCCGTACTGGTGGAGAGGGTGGCGGAGCTGGGTGGCCCCGCCTCCTTCCTCGACGCGGCCGCCTCTCACCACGCCCACGGCGCCTTCCTCGGCACCAGGCACCTGGCCGATCTGGGCCATCGCAGGGTGGCGATGGTGAGCCGCAGCAGCCCCACCGCGCCGCGGGTGCGCCACGGCTTCCTGACCGCGGTGCGCGAGCTCGGGCTGGAGACCTGCGGCGAGTTCGGCATCGAGCAGGAGGGGCCTTCGGATGAGCAGGTCGCGCAGGTGGTGGGGGCCATCCGCGCGGGCGAGGTGACCGGCCTGCTCGTCCACAACGACGAGGACGCGCTGCTGCTGGTGCAGCACCTGAGGCTCGCGGGCGTGCGCATCCCGCACGACGTGTCGATCGTGGCCTACGACGACGAGGTGGCCGCGCTCAGCGACCCGCCGCTGACGGCCGTCGCCCCGCCCAAGGCGGCGGTCGGCCGTCACGCCGTCGACCTGCTGGTTCGCCGGATCGAGCGGGGCTCGGCCGAGCCCGGCCAGCACGTCGCGCTGCTGCCTGAACTCAGGGTGCGCGAGTCGACGGCCGCGCGCCCCTGAAGGTTTCGCGCTCATTTCGTTACTGATCGATATCTAGACAAAGCTTCGTTTGTGAGCGAATGATGCACTAGCGATCGGAAGCGATTAGGAGCAATCATGGAACGCAAGCGCGCCGCCGCCGGCATGGCCGGACTGCTGGCCGGTATGACCCTCCTGGCGGCCTGTGGTGGCGGCAGCGGCGAATCCGCGCCCGCGTCCGCGTCCGGTGAGGCGGGCACGCCGGCCCAGGTCACCTTCTGGGGCTGGGCCAAGGGCACGCAGCAGGTCGTCGACGCCTTCAACAAGTCGCACAAGGACATCCAGATCAAGTACGAGGAGATCCCCTCGGGCAACGCGGGCGGCTACGCCAAGTTCTCCAACGCGGTGAAGGCGGGCAACGCGCCCGACGTGATGTCCATCGAGTACCCCCAGCTTCCCGACTTCGTGAACCAGGGCGCGCTGCAGGACATCACGGCCGAAGCCGCCGACGTCAAGGCCAAGTACCCGGCCAACGTCTTCAGCCTCGTCGAGCTCGGCGGCAAGACCTGGTCGGTGCCCATGGACGCGGCCCCGCAGGTGTTCTTCTACCGCAAGGACCTGTTCGAGAAGAACAAGATCGAGGTCCCGAAGACCTGGGACGACTTCAGGGCCGCCGCCGAGAAGGTGAAGAAGGCCGACGACAAGGCGCGCATCGCCACGTTCTTCCCCGACGACCCGAGCGTCCTGGCCGCCCTCTCGTGGCAGGCGGGCGGCAAGTGGTTCGGCACCGAGGGCGACGCGTGGAAGGTCGCCATCAACGACGAGCCCACCAAGAAGGTCGCCGGCTACTGGCAGGGCATGGTCAAGGACGACCTCGTCAAGGTGCAGCCCTCCTTCAGCCAGGAGTGGAACGCCGCCTTCGAGGACGACACGCTGTGGGGCTACGTCGGCGCGAACTGGGGCGCGGGCGTCATGAAGGGCAACCACGCCGGACAGTCCGGCAAGTGGGCCATCGCGCCGATCCCCCACTGGGGCACCCCGGCCAGCGGCATGCTCGGCGGCACCACCTTCGGCGTCGCCAAGAACAGCAAGAACACCAAGGCCGCCGTCGAGGTCATCAAGTGGCTGACCGGCTCCCCCGAGGCGTGGACGGCCCGCCTGTCCTCCGGCACCTCCAGCGGCTTCCCCGCGATCGCCGACCTGGTGCCCGTGGCGGCCAAGAGCTTCGACGCCTCCTTCTACGGCGGGCAGGACATCTACGCGCTGTTCTCCGAGGCGTACGGCACCATCCAGCCGGGCTGGACGTGGGGGCCGAGCATGGTGCAGACGCTGACCTCCTTCAAGGACGCGCTGGGCAAGGTGAGCACCGGCGCGACGACGATCCCCGACGTGCTGGAGACCGTCCAGACCGCGACCGTCGGCGAGATCAAGGGCCGCGGGCTCAACGTCGCCCAGCAGTAAGGCGGTAGCGGGCCGTAGGGGAACAGCGAGGAGAAGGTGGAGATGACGACCGGCACACCAGAGACGCAGGCGCGGGGCCCGGGTGAGGCGTGGCGCAAGCGGGGAGCGATCCTGCTCTTCGTCGGCCCGTTCTTCGCGCTGTTCGCCGCGGTCATCGTGGCCCCACTGGCGTACGCGGTCTATCTGAGCCTGTTCAGCGAGAAGTCGTCGGGCCTCGGCTTCGGCGGCGCGGAGACGGTCTTCGTCGGGCTCGGCAACTACCTCGACACGCTCAAGGACCGGGCCTTCACCGACGGCTTCCTGGTGATCCTCGGCTACTGCGTGTTCTACATCCCGCTGATGATCGGCGGCGCGCTCGCCCTCGCGCTGCTGCTGGACTCGGGCCTGGCGCGGGCGAAGAAGTTCTTCCAGCTCGCCCTGTTCATGCCGCACATCGTGCCGGGCGTGATCGCCGGTCTGATCTGGCTCTACCTGTACCTGCCGGGCATCAGTCCCATCGTGGACCTGCTCGGCGGGGTCAACTTCCTCGGCGGCGACCAGGTGCTCGGCTCGGTGGTCAACATCGCGCTGTGGGAGTGGGTCGGCTACAACATGATCATCTACTTCGCCGCGCTCCAGGCCATCCCCGCCGAGGTGCTGGAGGCGGCCAGGATGGACGGCGCAGGCGCGGTCAGGACCGCCCTGTCGGTGAAGGTGCCGCTGATCCGCGGCGCGGTCATCACCACCGTGCTGTTCACGATCATCGGCTCGCTCCAGCTGTTCACCGAGCCCATGGTGCTCGACAACGTCAGCGACGGCATCGTCAGCACCTGGACGCCGAACATGTACGCCTACAACGAGGCCTTCGGCAACAACGACTACGGCCAGGCGGGCGCCGCCTCGATCATCCTCGCGCTGCTGGCCGCCGTGCTCTCCTACGTCGTCACCAGGTGGGGTAACCGTCGATGAAGTGGATGTCTCGCGCGACGGTCAACGTCCTGCTGATCGTCGCCACCCTCTACACGCTGCTGCCGCTGACGTGGCTGCTGTTCGCCTCGACCAAGTCGCTGTCCGACCTGTACTCGACGCCCGGCTTCGCCTTCGGCGACTTCAACCTCATCGCCAACATCAGGGCGGTCAGCGCCGAGAACGGCGGCATCTTCTTCCGCTGGTACCTCAACAGCGTCCTGTACGCGGGCGTCGGCGCGGCGGTGAGCTCCTTCATCACCGTCATGTGCGGCTACGCCTTCGACAAGTACAGCTGGCTCGGCAAGGAGAAGATGTTCGGCCTGGTGCTGCTGGGCGTGCTGGTGCCGACGACGGCCACGGCGCTGCCGCTGTACCTGCTGGCCTCCAAGGTCGGCGTGGTCAACACCTTCTGGGCGGTCTTCATCCCGGTCCTCGTCCACCCGTTCGGCGTCTACCTGGCCCGGGTGCTGTCGTCCGGCTACGTGCCCGGCGAGGTGCTGGAGGCGGCCAGGTCGGACGGCGCGGGCGAGATCAAGACCTTCACCAGGGTCGCGCTGCCCATGCTGATGCCCGCCTACGTGACGATCTTCCTGTTCCAGTTCACCGCCATCTGGAACAACTTCTTCCTGCCGCTGGTGATGCTCAACGACCAGAACCTCTACCCGCTCAGCCTGGGCCTGTTCAGCTGGGAGAAGCAGGGCAACGCCTTCCCCGAGTTCCACAGCCTGGTGATCACCGGCTCGCTGCTGTCGGTGGTGCCGCTGCTGGTGGTCTTCATGTCGCTGCAGCGGTTCTGGAAGGCCGGGATGACGGCGGGCAGCGTCAAGTGAACGACTTCTCGGGGGAGAACGTGAAAAGACCCAAGACCCTGCTCGCCATGAGCGCCCACGTCGCCGAACGGCTCGTCCACGGCCCGGTCAGGAGCCGTCTCGCGCTGGTCGCCGACATCGACCCCGACCTGGTCGTCGAGGACTTCGCGGGGGCCGACCTGTCGGAGGCGGAGGTCCTCTACACCTCGTGGGGCTGCCCGCCGATCACCGCCGAGGTGCTGGCCAGGGCGCCGCGACTGCGCGCCGTCGTGCACGCGGCGGGCTCGGTCAAGCACCACGTCACCGACGCGGTGTGGCAGCGCGGCATCGCCGTCTCCTCCGCCGCGGCGGCCAACGCCGAGCCGGTCGCCGAGTTCACGCTCGCCGCGATCCTGTTCGCCAACAAGCGGGTGATCGACATCGCCCGCCACTACCGGGGGAGCGGCACCCGGGAGGACTGGGACGCCCGCTTCCCCGGCTTCGGCAACTACCGCAAGACCGTCGGCGTCATCGGCGCCTCCAGGATCGGCCGCCGGGTGATCGAGCTGCTGCGCCCGTTCGACCTGGACGTTCTGGTCAGCGACCCCTACCTGACCGAGGACCTGGGCGTCGCGCAC
Source organism: Nonomuraea sp. NPDC059194 (assembly GCF_042754765.1). Lineage (NCBI taxonomy): Bacteria > Bacillati > Actinomycetota > Actinomycetes > Streptosporangiales > Streptosporangiaceae > Nonomuraea > Nonomuraea sp. NPDC059194. Next base: position 20,743 of record NZ_JBHZBH010000012.1, read on the forward strand.
GTCGGCCTCGACGAGCTGGTCAGCCGCAGCGACGTGGTCAGCGTGCACGCGCCCGACCTGCCGGAGACCCGTCACCTGATCGACAGGGCGCGCCTGGCGCGGATGCGCGACGGCGCGACCCTCATCAACACCGCCAGGGCGGCCCTGGTCGACCAGGACGCGCTCACCGCCGAGCTCGTCTCCGGCCGCCTGTTCGCCGTCCTCGACGTCACAGACCCCGAGTTCCTGCCCGCCTCCTCGCCGCTCCACGGCCTGGACAACGTGCTGGTCACCCCGCACATCGCCGGTTCGCTGGGCGGGGAGCTGGCCCGCATGGCCGACCTCGCGCTGGACGAGCTCGCCAGGTACGCCCGCGGCCTGCCGTTCGAGCACGCGGTGGAGCCCGCCAGCCTGTCGCGCTCCGCCTGAACCCCTCCATGCGTCCTGCTGTACCCCCCGAGAAAGGACACGCATGCGCCTGTTAACGAGATGGGCCGCGGCGACGGCGCTGGCCGTCGCCGCGACCGGCCTGGCCGCCACCCCGGCCGAGGCCGCGCCGGCCCGCAACGTCTTCGTCGACTGCCAGGCCCCCGACGGAGGCTCGGGCGGTAGCGCCGCCTCCCCGATCAACAACCTGGCCGCGGTCAACGCCCTGGAGCTCGGCCCCAAGACCAAGGTCAAGTTCAGGGCCGGCACCGTGTGCGTGGGCCGGTTGGAGCCGAAGGGCTCGGGCAGCGCCGCCTACCCCATCCTGTTCACCTCGTACGGCGAGGGCCCCAAGCCGATCGTCCAGGGCGACGGTGGCGAGTGGGCCGTCCACCTCGTCGACAACAGCCACATCACCATCGAGAAGCTGCACGTCACCAACCCCGCGCCGACCACCGCCAAGCGGACCGGCATCCAGTACAACTCCACCACCCCCGAGCCCAAGGCCGGGCTCGTGCTGCGCGACCTGGAGGTCTCCGACGTCGCGGGCTGGGGCAACAAGACCGGCGCCAACTCCTCCTGGTTCTCCTACTCCGCGGGCATCAGCATCCAGGCGCTGCCCGACGGCAAGGTCGGCTACCTCGACGGCATCACGATCACCGGCAACTACATCCACGACACCGGTGGCGGCGGCATCAAGATCAGCCGCAAGGGCACGGACTACCACAGGAACGTCTACCTGGCCCGCAACACCATCCGCGCGGTCGGCGGCGACGGCATCGTCGTGCACGCCTCGGACAAGCCGCTGATCGAGCACAACCTGTTCGACGAGGGCGGCGCGGGCAAGTACCCCTACATCGACGGCAACTTCGCCGGCATGTGGCCGATCAACTCGGTCGACCCCGTCTTCCAGTACAACGAGGTCACCAGGCAGCGGCCGACGATCTTCGACTCCACGGCCTGGGACTGCGACGGCGGCATCAAGGGCTCCTGCGTCTACCAGTACAACTACTCCCACGACAACGCGGGCGGGTTCTACCTGGGCTGCCAGAGCTGCACCGAGTTCCCCAACTACCGGGCGACCGCGATCCTGCGCTTCAACATCGCCCAGGACGACTGCCGGATCGCGGGCAACGCGGCAGGCGACAACAGCAGTCCGCTGTGGATCTACAACAACACCTTCTTCTGCTCCTCGCAGAAGGTGGACTGGGCGGTGCCGACCGGCAACTCCAGGATCGCCAACAACATCATCTACGCGCCCTCCGGCACCCTGCCGGCGGCCGCGGGCATCACCTACGACGCCAACGTCTACCACGGCGGCGTGAGCGTGCCCGCCTCCGACGCCAGGGCGATCACCGCCGACCCCGGCCTCGCCGCTCCCGGCACCGCCACCGGCTACGGCGACGTGGACGGCTACAAGCTGCTCGCGGGCTCTCCCGCGCTCGGCTCCGGGTCGCTCGTCGAGGGTGTGGGCGGGCGCGACTACTTCGGCAACCCGGTCGCGGGCACTGTCTCGCGCGGTGCCTACAACGGCCCTGCCGTACCGCCGGTGGTCCACGCCTCGATCGAGAAGGCCTACAACAACGTCGCCGTCAGCTCCGACCTCAACCCCAACACCGGCGGCTTCTCCACCAGCGGGCGCAGCTACTCGGGCCAGGGCCTGGAGAAGGCGGGGCTGGTCCCCGGCAGGACGGTCAGCGTCCTCGGCGCGGACTTCGTCTGGCACCCGCGCCCGTACGGCTGGACCGACAACGTGAAGGCCGCGGGGCAGACGATCGCGCTCCATGGAAAGGGCGCCAAGCTCGTGCTGCTCGGCGCGGGGGCGTTCAAGGTGCGGGAGAGCGTCTTCAAGGTCACCTACACCGACGGAACGGTCGAGGAGAAGACCGTGCGGTTCGGCGACCAGTGGGAGGCCACCGTGCCCCAGGGCGGCGTCCTGGTGGCCCGCGCGACCTACCACAACAGGACGCAGACCAGCCACAAGAACCCCGCCACGGGACAGACCACCGAATCGGGCGTGTCGGTGTTCGGCTACGCGGTGCCGCTCGACCCGGCCAGGACCGTCGCCACCGTGACCTTCCCCGAGGGCAGCCCGCTGGCCAACGCCGGCTTCCACGTCTTCGACATGAAGATCGCGGGCTGAGGTCATGAAGAGCACCACGACGAGGGCCGCGCTCCTCCTGGCGATCGTCGGTGTCGTCGTCGCCCTCGTCGTGGTGCTCACCCGCACCGGCTCCAGCTCCAGCTCCTCGGCAGAGGGCCTGGCAGGCCTGGCCGCCTCCGCGGGCGTCTCCGAGGTGCTGGGCCTGCGGCCCGGTGACCGGGTCACGGTCGTCGAGGGCGAGCCGGTGGTCGGGGCGGAGGTGCTGAGAGCGGCCGACACCGTCCGCGCCGAGGTGATCTCCGAGTTCACCGGGGACGGCGCCGCGCTCGGCCCCGGGTTCTGGGACCGGGCGCGCGCCGGGGTCACGCCGCGCGCGGCGCTCAGGGACAGGGCGGTGCGCGCCGCCGTACTCGACAAGGTCAGACGGGTGTGGGCGCGCGAGGCGGGCCTGCTCGCCGACGTCAGCGAGCAGGGGTTCCAGCGCGAACTGGCCGCGGAGAACCTGCGCCGCGCCCAGGCGGCCCGCGAAGGGCGGCCGCTGCCCGGCGTGCCCTCCTACGACGAGCACACCTACGCCAGAGTGCGGGCGGCCGAGCTCGACTCCGCGCTCAGCAAGATCCACGCCGCCGGGCTCGACCTGTCGGAGCGGCGGCTGCGCGAGCAGTACGAGCGGATGGCGGGCAAGGACGCGCCGCCGTTCGAGCAGGCCCGCGACAACGTCCGCCACGCCCTGGTCGCTCAGGAGTATCTCAAGGCGCTGCGGGCCCGCGCTGGGTAGCCTGATGACAGGTACATGGGGGACTGGGTCAGGGAACGAATCGTCGACACAGGACGGCTGCCGCTGTTCTGCTTCTTCGTCGCGCTCATCGTCGCCTTCGTCGCCACCCGCATCAACGTCAGGCTGATCCGGGCCAAGATCGGCTGGTTCCGCAACGTCAGCGTCGGCGAGATGCACATCCACCACGTCGTGTTCGGCGTGGTGCTCATGCTGGTCGGCGGGGTCAGCGGGATGGTCGTGTCGGCCTCCGCCGTGGCCGCGGCGGTCTTCGGCGTCGGCGCGGCGCTCGTGCTCGACGAGTTCGCGCTCATCCTCCACCTGCACGACGTCTACTGGGAGGAGGAGGGGCGCACCTCCGTCGACGCCGTCTTCGTCGCGATCGCGGTCACCGGGCTGCTGCTGATCGGGCTACGCCCGCTGACCTGGGAGGTCGGCGGCGTCGCGCCCTGGTGGCTGCTGCTCGGCAACCTGGTGCTCGCCGTGGTCACGCTGCTGAAGGGCAAGATCTGGACGGGGCTGGTGGGCCTGTTCGTGCCCCCGCTGCTGATCGTCGGTGCGGTACGGCTGGCCCGCCCAGGCTCGCCGTGGGCGCACTGGTTCTTCGCGGTCAAGTCGCCCCGCAAGATGGCCACGGCGTTGCGCCGTGAGGAGCGCTGGCGCAGGCCGGTGATCAAGGCCAAGATCGCGGTCCAGGAGTTCGTCTCGGGGCGGCACGACCTTCCTTCGACCCGGAAGAAGCGCGGGCATAATTGAGGACATGAAGGTGCGACTTCCCGCCTTCCACGCGCGGCTGATCGAGGCCACGCGCGATGTCCGCGAACGTCACGGCCTCCTGCTGGCCGGCGGCCACGCGATGAACGCCCACGGGCTCACCGACCGGCCGAGCGACGACCTCGTCCTGGTGACCGGCCACGGCACGCCGCTGCCCGAGGTCGCCGAAGACGTGGCGGCCGAGCTGCGGCGGCGGGGCCTGTCCCTGGCCGCCTTCGATGTCGCCGATCGCGTGGCGCGGATGGTCGTGCGCGACGAGGCCGCCGGTGAGAGCTGCGCGGTCAGCCTGCTCAAGGAGCCGCTCAGAGACCGGCCGCTGACGCTGGAGCCGTACCAGGTGGTGGGGCAGGACGACGCCGTCGGGCTCAAGGTGCGGGCGCTGCACGTGCGTGGCCTGCCCAGAGACTTCATCGACGTGGCCGCGGCGGCCGAGCGCTACTCCTTTCGCGAGCTGGAGCGGCTCGGCGCCGCCTACGAGGAGGACTGGCTGCTCGACGACCTGATCCAGCGGCTGGAGAGCGTCGACCTGCTGGCCGACGAGGCGTTCATGGCCTACGGGGTCGACGAGGAGCGCCTCCACGAGATCAGGCGGTTCGCCTACGCGTGGGTCGAGGAGATCAAGCTGCGTCGGGCCGACGACGGCGATATCGAGCGCGACGACCCCGATGTCCCCGAGATCGACTGAGCCCAGCGTCAATTTTAGTTGACATACTTTGGTCGTCAATCTAAGTTGACGGGTGCTGATTCCGCGCGCTCATGCGTTGGAGAGACCGTGGACTTGTCTGATCGGGACGGAGTGAAGTGAGCGGCGACAACCGCGAGACAGAGCAGGCCGCCAAGGGGGAGAAGTCACCCATCAGGCTCCTGCTGGCCTACATCAGGCCGCACAGAAAGATCTTAGTCGTCGGCGGCCTGCTCGGCCTGATCGGCTCGGCCGCGGGGCTGGCGATGCCGCTGCTGGCCAAGTACGTCGTCGACGCCTTCGGCGCGGAACGGTCGATGACCGGCCCGCTGATCGGGCTGACGGTCGCCGTTCTCGTCGGCGCGGTGGTCTCCGCGAGCGGCACGTACCTGATGGAACGCACCGGCGAGGGCATCGTGCTGGGCGCCAGGCGCAGGCTCGTCGACAGGCTGCTGCGGCTGAAGGTCGCCGACGTCGACCGGCTCAAGCCCGGCGACCTGCTGTCCAGGGTCACCGGCGACACCACGTTGCTGCGGTCGGTGCTCACCAACGGCATCGTCGACTCGATCGGCGCGGTCTTCCTGCTGATCGGCGCGATCGTCATGATGGCGCTGATGGACGGCGTGCTCCTGCTGGTCACGCTGCTGGTCGTGATCGTGATCGGCGGGATGACCGCGCTGGTCATGCCGCGCATCCAGAAGGCCCAGCACCAGGCGCAGGAGGCCGTCGGCGAGATGGGCGCGGTGCTCGACCGGGCGCTGCAGGCCTACCGCACGGTCAAGGCGAGCGGCGCGGAGGAGCGCGAGGTCGAGGTCGTCGGGGCGGCGGCCGTACGGGCGAGGGACAAGGGGCTGCAGGTCGCGGGCTGGACCTCGCTGGCCGGGGTCTCGACGTGGATGGCGGTGCAGATCGCCTTCCTGTGCGTCCTGGCCGTCGGCGGCGCACGCGTCGCCTCGGGCGCGCTGGAGGTCTCGGCGCTGATCGCCTTCCTGCTGTACCTGTTCTACCTGGTGGCGCCGATCGGCCAGCTGGTCGAGGGCGGGGTGCAGCTGCAGAACGGCCTGGCCGCGCTCAGGCGCATCCGCGAGATCGAGGACCTGCCCGGCGAGCCGGTCGGCCGGACGCCGCCGGCGGGCCCCGCCGGCGGCGACGACCCCGTGGGCGTGCGATTCGAGGACGTGGTCTTCAGGTACGGCGAGGACCGCGCCCCCGTCCACGACGGGGTGAGCTTCGAGGTGCCCCCCGGAGGGCTGACCGCACTGGTCGGGCCGTCCGGCGCCGGCAAGTCCACGGTGTTCGCGCTGGTCGAACGCTTCTACGAACACCAGGACGGGCTGATCGAGATCGGCGGCGCGGACATCCGCGACTGGCCGCTGGCCGAGCTGCGCGCCGCGCTCGGCTACGTCGAGCAGGACGCGCCCGTGCTGGCGGGCACGCTGCGGGAGAACCTGCTGTTCGCCGCCCCCGGCGCGACCGAGGAGGAGTTGCGCAGGGCGCTGACCCGCACCCGGCTCGACGACCTGGTGGCCAGGCTCCCCGAGGGCCTGGAGACGCCGGTCGGGCACCGCGGCGTGCTGCTGTCGGGCGGCGAACGCCAGCGGGTGGCCATCGCCAGGGCCCTGCTGCGCAAGCCGCGGCTGCTGCTGATGGACGAGGCCACCTCGCAGCTCGACGCGGTCAACGAGCTGCGGCTGCGCGAGGTGATCGCCGAGGTGGCGACGGAGACGACGGTGCTGGTGATCGCGCACCGGCTGTCCACGGTGACCAACGCCGACCGGATCGTGGTGATGGAGTCGGGCGGCGTGCGGGCGGTCGGCACCCACGACGAGCTGGTCGGCTCCGACGAGCTGTACCGGGAGCTCGCCACCACCCAGTTCCTCGTCTCATGATCTACGACCGTTAACGAGCTGGACGGGTTCCGGACATCCGGAACCCGTCTCCCGTTATGGGGGGAAACCTACGGTCGGGGCTGACCTGATCTTCCGATCCATGTGAGGAATATCTGTGAAGCTTGCGAAGATCGGCCTCGCCGCGGCCGCCCTCCTGGGCGCCACCCTCGTGCCGCTGAGCATCGCCACCCCCGCGCAGGCCGCCTCCTGCAGCGGCTCCCAGATCGACACCATCGCCGTCAAGCGCGGCAGCTCCACCTACGGTTCGCTGAAGCTCTACTACAACTCCTCGACCGGAAACAACTGCGCCCGACTCGACAGGGTCGTCGACTACGGCACCAAGAGCGGCATGATCCTGTCGCTGTACGCCTGTGCCAAGGGCCAGACCCAGAGCCAGTGCTTCCAGAACTACCGCGGCCTCGACCAGGACAGCGGCCAGTTCGGCCAGTACGCGGGCCCCGTCTCGGTGTACGGCAAGGGCCGCTGCATCCTCGTCCAGGCCGGCGTCGCCGACCGCAACCACAACTGGGCCAACTACACCAGCCCGGTCTTCCACTGCGGGTGACCGGCTCGCCCTGCTGATTCGTGTGTACGGCTCGCGCGCCCGCGCGGGCCGTACGGCTCCTGGAGACTCCCCTGTATCCCTCCAGAAACCGTTGTCAGTGGATCGACCGAATGCCCCCTCAGGCAGGATCAAGTCCAGCACTTCGCTCCACGAAGTGTCATGTAGTTTCAGCCTCACCCGAACAACCCAGCTATATCGGGATATTTCCGGGCAGCAATTTAACTTTCAGGCTTTTGCAAGCGCCTGTGGCGAGACTGCGTCGCATGGCGGCCGGCATCTTACGCATCATCTTCACCAGTGACGATCTCGCTCGCGTGCGGATCGCCTCCAGGGCGGACCCCCTGTGGGAGATGGTGGCCAGCCTCCACCGCTTCCAGATGGGCGACGGCGGCGCGGCCATGGCCGACTGGCGGCGCAGGGCGCGCGCAGGGCTGGCCGAGGCCGGGCTCCTGCAGGACGTGCGCAGGCTGCTGGTGCCGCTGGCTCCCCGCGCGGCCTACTTCCCCGACTTCCTCACCCCGATCGAGGCGCAGCAGGGCGTGGAGGACGGCATCCAGGCCATCATCGACACGCCCCGCGCCAGGATGCAGCGCGAGCTCGACCGGTTGAAGGACGGTCACGGCCTGCCCGCCCACCTGGAGGACCTCGCCCGCGACCGCGCGGCCCTGCGCAGGGTGGCGACGGTCGCGGCCGGATACTTCACCGCCGCGCTCGGCGAGCACTGGGGCGGGGTCGAACGGGCCGTCAGCCAGGACCGCGGCACCAGGGTGCGGCACCTGGCCGACGCCGGGGTCGAGGGGCTGCTCACCCAGCTGTCGCCCACGATCCGCTGGCGCGCCCCCGTGCTGGAGGTCGACTACCCCGCGGGCGACCGCGAGCTGCGACTGCGCGGGCGGGGGCTGACGCTCATCCCGTCCTACTTCTGCAGGACCGCGCCCGTCACGCTGGCCGACCCGAGCCTGCCGCCCGTGCTGGTCTACCCCGTGCCGCGCTCCGGCGTCGCCGACCGGGCGGCCGGCGGGGACGCGCTGGCCGAACTGCTCGGCAAGACCAGGGCGGAGGTGCTGCGGTGCGTCGCGCTCGCGCCCGGCTGCAGCACGACCGAGCTGGCGCGGCGGGCGGGGGTGCGGGCCTCCAGCGCCAGCGAGCACGCCAGGGTGTTACGGCAGGCCGGTCTGATCGCCAGCACCCGCCACGCGAACCTCATGCTGCACCAGGTGACCGAATCGGGGGACGCCCTCCTCCGCGGCACCCGGTGACGGTGACCAGACCCGGCGATGTACTCTTCGAGTGACATAGATGAATATGTTCATTCAGGAGGGATCAGGCATGAGCCGTACCGTGCGCGCGCCGCGAGGCACCACGCTCACCGCCAAGGGCTGGCCGCAGGAGGCCGCGCTCCGGATGCTCCAGAACAACCTGGACCCGGAAGTCGCCGAGCACCCCGAGCAGCTCGTCGTCTACGGAGGCTCGGGCAAGGCCGCGCGTGACTGGCCCTCGTTCGACGCCCTGACCCGCACGCTCACCACCCTGGAGGGTGACGAGACGCTGCTGGTGCAGTCGGGCCGCCCCGTCGGCGTGTTCCGCACCCACGAGTGGGCGCCGCGCGTGCTCATCGCCAACTCCAACCTCGTCCCCGACTGGGCCAACTGGGAGGAGTTCCGCCGCCTGGAGGCCGCCGGCCTGACCATGTACGGCCAGATGACGGCCGGTTCCTGGATCTACATCGGCACCCAGGGCATCCTGCAGGGCACCTACGAGACGTTCGCCGCCGTGGCGGACAAGAGGTTCGGCGGCTCGCTGGCCGGCACCATCACGCTGACCGCCGGGCTCGGCGGCATGGGCGGCGCCCAGCCGCTCGCCGTCACCATGAACGGCGGCGTCGCCATCTGCATCGACTGCGACCCGCGCAGCGTCACCCGCCGCATCGAGCACCGCTACCTCGACGTCGAGGCGGCCACGCTCGACGAGGCGCTGCGGCTGGCCTACGAGGCGCGCGACCAGCGCAGGCCGCTGTCCATCGGCGTCGTGGCCAACGCGGCGGAAGCCGTACCGGAGCTGCTGGCACGGGGCGCCGAGATCGACATCGTGACCGACCAGACGTCGGCGCACGACCCGCTGATGTACCTGCCGCTCGGCGTCGCCTTCGACGACATGGCCGCCGAGCGCGACAAGGACCCGGCAGGCTTCACCACCAGGGCGCGCGAGTCGATGGCCAAGCACGTCGAGGCCATGGTCGGGTTCAAGGACGCGGGTGCGGAGGTCTTCGACTACGGCAACTCCATCCGCGGCGAGGCGCAGCTGGCGGGCTACACCAGGGCCTTCGACTTCCCCGGGTTCGTGCCCGCCTACATCAGGCCGCTGTTCTGCGAGGGCAAGGGCCCGTTCCGCTGGGCGGCGCTGTCCGGCGACCCGGCCGACATCGCCGCGACCGACCGGGCGATCCTCGAGCTCTTCCCCGAGAACGAGGCGCTGTCCAGGTGGATCAGGATGGCGGGGGAGAAGGTCCACTTCCAGGGCCTGCCCGCGCGCATCTGCTGGCTCGGGTACGGCGAGCGGCACCTGGCCGGCGAGCGCTTCAACGACATGGTGGCCTCGGGCGAGCTCCAGGCGCCGATCGTGATCGGGCGCGACCACCTCGACTGCGGGTCGGTGGCCTCGCCGTACAGGGAGACCGAGGCGATGGCCGACGGCTCGGACGCGATCGCGGACTGGCCGCTGCTCAACGCCATGCTGAACACGGCCTCGGGCGCGGCGTGGGTGTCGATCCACCACGGCGGCGGCGTCGGCATCGGGCGTTCGATCCACGCGGGGCAGGTGACGGTCGCCGACGGCACGGCGCTGGCCCGCGAGAAGGTGAACAGGGTGCTGACGAACGACCCGGGGACGGGCGTCATGCGGCACGTCGACGCGGGCTACGACGAGGCGGTCGCGGTGGCCGACGAGCGCGGCGTCCGCATCCCGATGCGCGAGTCCTGACCGCCTGCCGTCGACCGGCGGGCAGGTCGCCCTTCGAGAGACGGGAAGGGGTTGGGCCGGTCAGTGCGTTGGAGGTGGCGTGAGGGACGGACTTGAAGGGCTGCTGGGCGGCAGGCGGCTGTCGCCCGTGCAGCGGCGGATCGCGCACTACCTGTCCGACCACCTGGAAGAGGCGATCTTCCTGTCCAGCGTGGAGCTGGCCGAGCGGGCGGGCGTGAGCCAGCCGTCGGTGACCAGGTTCGCGATGGTGCTGGGCTTCGGCGGCTATCCCGAGCTGCGCCAGGCCCTGCGCCCGCTCGTGCTGGGCGGCCGTCCGGAGGGCGGCAGCCTGCTCAGGGGCGCGATCGACGACGAGATCCGCAACCTCACGCTCATCCGCGACCGGCTGGCCGCCCTGCCGCTGAAGGAGCTCGGTGAGTCGCTCGCGGCCACCGAGCCGCTGCCCGTGCTGGGCCTGCGGGTCTCCTCGGGCCTGGCGACCACGTTCGCCTACTTCGCCAGGCGGGTCCACCCCGACGTCCGCCTGCTCGTCCACGGCGGCTCCGAGCTGGTCGACGGGCTGCACGCGGCGCGCAGGGCGGGCGCGGAGTGGGTGGTGGCGGTGGTGCTGCCGCGATATCCGGCGGAGGTCGTGCAGGCGCTGGAGTACGCGGGCAAGCTCGGGCTCAGGACCGCCGTGATCACCGACGGGCCCGGCTTCCCCGCCGACGTCGTGCTCGACGCGCCGGTCGGGGAGCGGCTGGTGTTCGACTCGCACGCCGCCCCGCTGGCCCTGGCCATGGCGCTGGTGGAGGCGATGGCCGACGCGGCGCCGCTGCGGACGCAGGCCAGGCTGGAGGAGTACGAGCGGATGACGGAGGATACCGGGACGTTCCTGTCAGCCGGCGAGCCTGCGTAGGGAGCGGACCGACCAGGTGACGGTCAGCGCGGCGAGCGCGAGCATGATGCCGAACGCCACGGGGATCGACAGGTCGGTCAGCGTGCCGGCGAACAGCGCGCGTCCCGCCTCGACGGGGTGGTAGAAGGGCGTGAACCAGGCGACCCGCTCCAGCCAGTCGGGCCCGAGCGCCATCGGCAGCAGCGCACCCGACAGCAGCATCAGCGGCAGCGCGAAGAACTGCATGATCTGCCCCATCGCGTTCTCGTCGCGCAGGCCGAGCGCCAGGCCGTAGGCGACGCCGGAGGCGAACAGTCCCGTGACGCCGAGCAGGAGCAGCATGAGGACCAGGCCGAGCAGGCCGATGCGCAGCCCCATCAGCAGCGCGATGAGGATCACCGCCAGCGACTGGATCATCAGGGAGACCACGTCGCGCAGCATCCGGCCGAGCACGATCGCGGGCCGCCACGTGGGGCTGACCGCGATGCGCTCCAGCACGCCGCTGCGGATCTCGAAGATGGTGCCGTAGGCGACGCCCATGGAGCCGAACAGCGCAGTGATCACCAGCATGCCGGGCGCGAAGGAGGTCAGGGCCTGGCCGAGGTCGCCCTGGAAGGCCATGCCCGCGTAGAGGGGCGCGAACAGCAGCAGGTACATCACCGGCTGCATGATGCCGAACAGCGGCCAGATCGGGTTGCGCAGCGTGTTCCTGACCTCGTGGCCGAAGAACAGCGAGGTGTCGCGGATCATGCGGCGGCTCCGGTGTCGCGCAGGGACCGGCCGGTCTTGGCCAGGAAGACGTCGTCGAGCGTGGCCCGTTCGAGGGAGATGGAGCGCAGCGCGAGCCCTTCGGCCTCCAGCGTGCGCAGCAGCGGCGGCAGCGCGTGCTCGCCGTCGTCGACGTAGACGCGCAGCGTGTCCTCGTCGAGGCGGGTCTGCTTGGCCATCGGGCCGAGCACCCGCGCCGCCCGCTCCAGCTCGTCGAGCCTGAGCGTGACCACGTCGCCGGACACCGACCGCTTGAGCTCGGCTGGCGTGCCCTCGGCCACGACGACGCCGTGGTCCACGATCGCGAGGCGGTCGCACAGGGCGTCGGCCTCCTCCAGGTAGTGCGTGGTCAGCAGGACGCTGGTGCCCCGCTCGCGCAGCTCCCTGATCCTGTCCCACAGGTTGGCGCGGTTCTGCGGGTCGAGGCCGGTGGTCGGCTCGTCGAGGAACAGCAGCGGAGGGCTGTGGACCAGGCCGAGGGCGATGGCGACGCGGCGCTTCTGCCCTCCCGAGAGCGTACGGCCCGGCCGGTCGGCGATCTCGGACAGGTCCATCTTCCCGAGAATCTCGTCGGCGGCCCTGGCCGGGTCGGCCACGCCGTAGATCTTGGCCGCGAACACGACCTGCGCGCGGGGAGAGTTCTGCTCCTCCACCCCGCCGGCCTGGCTGACGTAGCCGAGCTTGCGCCTGATCTCGCGGGGCTCCTTGACCAGGTCGTGCCCGGCGATCGTGGCGGTGCCCGCGTCAGGGGCGATGAGGGTGGCGAGCATCCTGATCGTGGTGGTCTTGCCGGCGCCGTTCGGGCCGAGCACGCCGTAGATCTCGCCGTTCTTCACTTCCAGGTCGACGCTCTTGACCGCTTCGACGGTCTGCGTGCCTTTTCTGCTCTTGGTGACGAAGGTTTTCCTTAAGCCTCGCGCACTGATGATCATCAGGGTAGGTCTCCTTCTTCGACCTTCTGGATGGCTTGCCGTACCCAGGTGAGCTGGGCGTCGAGCATGCCGATGTTCAGCCGCAGGTTCTCGTCGACGTGCCGGGGAGCGCCGAACGCCTGCTTGCTGCCGAGCGCCCGGTGCGTCATGGCGATCGCCCGGGTGAGCTCTTCCGATCTGACCTGGAGCGCGTCCTTGAGCTGCGGCCGCTCCAGCCTGTCCATGAACACCATGGCCACCTGGAAGGGGTCGACGATCGGCCTGATCTCGTACCAGAGCGTCATGAGCAGGCGGTGGAACTCGAACCGGCCCGCCTCGGTGATCGCGTAGACGGTCTTGCCGCCCTTGCCGCTCTCGACGACGTCGAGCAGCCCTTCGTCGGCCATCTTGCCGAGGCCGTGGTAGATCGAGCCGAACGCGACGTTGCCCCACTGGTCGGCGCCCATCGTCTCCAGGCTGCGCCGTACCTGGTAGCCGTTCATCGAGTCGTCGAGCAGGGTGCCGAGGATCAGGACCCGGGTGGTGTTCACGCTCAAATTTGAATACAAACTTGAGTAAGGTGTCAACCGCTTTAGGCTGACGGCCATGAGAACAGCACTGATCACCGGCGCGTCGAAGGGTGTGGGCGAGGCGATCGCCAGGGCGCTGGCGCCCACCCACCGGCTGATCCTCGGCGGACGCGACCAGGCCGCCCTCGACGCGCTGGCCGCCGAGCTCCCCGCCGCCCGCGCGTGGCCGGTGGAGCTCGCCGACGTCACCGAGCGCGACGTCGAGGGCATCGACCGGCTCGACGTGCTCGTGCACAGCGCGGGCGTGGTCACCCTCGGCCGGATCGGCGAGACCCCCGCCGACGTGTGGCGGCGGACCATGGACATCAACGTGGTCGCCGTCGCCGAGCTGACCAGGCTGCTGCTTCCGGCCCTGCGGGCGGCGGGCGGGCACGTGGTGCTGATCAACTCGGGGGCCGGGCAGCGGGCCAACCCCGGATGGGTGTCGTACGCGGCCAGCAAGTTCGCATTGCGCGCCTTCGCCGACGGGCTGCGCCTGGAGGAGCCCGAGCTGCGGGTCACCACCGTCTACCCGGGGCGCGTCGCCACCGACATGCAGCGCGGCGTGCGGGCGCAGGAGGGCGGGGCGTTCGAGCCGGAGAAGTACCTGGAGCCGCAGACCGTGGCCAGGGCCGTCCTGGCGGCGATCAACGCGGGCCCCGACGCCCACCTGACCGAGCTCACCCTCCGCCCCAGCGAGGGCCCCGTCTCGTAGGGCCTCGACGGCCTCCCGTGTCCAGTCGGACATCGTCATTCCACGACGAGCGGCTTCATGCCGGACTCTGGCATCCAGATCGTCAGGCAGTTCGATCGTGGTGCGTTTCATGTATGCAGCATGCCTTCGGGAGGGGCGCGGGGCGGGTGAATGGGTTCATTCACTAGAGTGAAGGCATGCTGGATGAACTCTCGCGTATCGGACGGGATCCCGCGACCAACGGCTACGTGCGGGACGCTTGGTCGCCCGCGGACATGGAGCTGCGCGAGTGGTTCAGGCAGGAGGCCGCCAGGCGCGGCCTCGGTCTGCACGACGACCGCAACGGCAACCTGTGGGCCTGGTGGGGAGAGCCGGGCCGCGAAGGCGGCGTGGTCACGGGCAGCCACCTCGACTCCGTACGGCAGGGCGGCGCCTTCGACGGCCCCCTGGGAGTCGTCTCCGCCTTCCACGCGCTCGACCTGCTGAAGGCCAAGGGATTCACCCCGGCCAGGCCGATCGGCGTCGCCTGCTTCACCGACGAGGAGGGCGCCAGGTTCGGCGTGCCGTGCATGGGCTCGCGGCTGCTGACCGGCGTGATCGACCCGGAACGGGCCAGGGGCCTGACCGACGACGACGGCGTCTCGATGGCCGAGGTGCTGCGCGGGGTGGGGCGGCGGCCCGAGGAGCTCGGCAGGGACGACGAGAGCCTGGCCAGGATCGGCGTGTTCGTCGAACTGCACGTGGAGCAGGGCCGCGGCCTGGCCGACCTGGACGAGCCGGTCGGCGTGGCCAGCGCGATCTGGCCGCACGGCAGGTGGCGTTTCGACTTCCACGGCGAGGCCAACCACGCGGGCACGACCCGGCTGGAGGACAGGCACGACCCGATGCTCGACTACGCCCGCGCCGTGCTCCAGGCGCGCGAGGCGGCGGAGAAGCACGGGATCGTGGCGACGTTCGGCAAGGTGCGGGTCTCGCCCAACAACGCCAACGCGGTCCCCGGGCTGGTCTCGGCCTGGCTGGACGCCAGGGGCGGCGCGGAACAGGCCGTCAGGGCCCTGGTGGCGGAGCTGTCCGACGGCAGGAACGTGAGCGAGGAGTCGTGGACTCCCGTCGTCGACTTCGAAGTGCCGCTGCGCGACCGGCTGGCCGCCGCCGTCGGCGCCGCGCTCGCCGACGTGCGGACGGCCGGGCGGGCGGCCGGGCGGGGCCCCGCTCCCGTGCTGCCGACCGGCGCGGGACATGACGCGGGCATCCTCGCCGCGGCGGGCGTCCCCGCGGCGATGCTGTTCGTGCGCAACCCCACGGGCGTCTCCCACTCGCCGAAGGAGCACGCCGACCTTGACGACTGCGCCCACGGGGTCACCGCCCTGGCGAGCGTGCTGGAGGAGCTGGCGCGATGACCGTCTACTGGTGCGAGTTCGCCCTGCTGCCCGAGGGCGTGGCCGACAGCGTGCTGATCGAGGTCGAGGACCGGCGGATCGTCTCGGTGGGCAGGGACGAGCGGCAGGGGATCGCCCTCGAAGGGCTGACGATCCCCGGCATGGCCAACGCCCACTCCCACGCCTTCCACCGGGCGCTGCGCGGCGCCACCCAGACGGGCAAGGGAGACTTCTGGACCTGGCGCGAGCGGATGTACGAGGTGGCGGGCTCGCTCGACCCCGACTCCTACCTGCGCCTGGCCAGGGCGACCTACGCCGAGATGGCCATGGCGGGCATCACCTGCGTGGGCGAGTTCCACTACCTGCACCACGGGCCTGACGGCGTGCCATACGACGATCCGAACGAGATGGGGCACGCGCTGATCCAGGCCGCGCACGACGCCGGGCTGCGCATCGCGCTGCTGGACACCTGCTACCTGACCGGCGGCGTCGGCACCGCGCTCATGGGGGCGCAGCGGCGCTTCGGCGACGGCACCGGCGAGGAATGGGCGGTCAGGGCGGAGGCGCTGGCCACCGCCTACAAGGGCAGGCACGACGTGGAGATCGGCGCGGCCATCCACTCGGTCAGGGCGGTGCCGCCCGAGCAGATGGCGACGGTCGCCGAGTTCTCCCGCAAGCACGCCGCGCCGCTGCACGCGCACGTGTCCGAGCAGCGGGCGGAGAACGCCGCGTGCGTCGAGCGCTACGCCGCCACGCCGGTCCAGGTGCTGCACGAGCACGGCGCGCTCGGTCCTCGCTCCACCGCGGTCCACGCCACGCACCTGGCCGAGGTCGACCTGGAGCTGCTCGGCCACTCGCGCACCCACGTCTGCATGTGCCCGACGACCGAGCGCGACCTCGCCGACGGCATCGGCCCGGCCCGCGCGCTGTACGACAGGGGTTCGCCGATCACGCTCGGCTCCGACAGCCACGCCGTCATCGACCTGTTCGAGGAGGCCCGCGCGGTCGAGCTGAACGAGCGCCTGGCCAGCGAGAGACGCGGCCACTGGCGCGCGCCCGAGCTGCTGACCGCCGCCACCTCCGCGGGCCACGCGTCGCTGGGCTTCCCCGACGCGGGCAGCCTGGTCCCCGGCGCGTGGGCCGACCTGGTCTCGGTGCGCCTCGACTCGGTCCGTACGGCAGGCGCGACACGCGAGAGCGCCGTGGAGTCGATCGTGTTCGCGGCGACGGCCGCGGACGTGCACAGTGTGATCTCGGGCGGTCGGCGGATCGTCGCCGACGGCCGGCACGAGCTGGGAGACGTCGGACGGATGCTGAACGAGGCGATGGGAGCCATCAGGTGAGTACCCTCATCGACGGGATCGGGATGCTCTTCGACGGGCAGGCCGAGCACCTCGACGCCGCGCTGGTCGTCGACGGCGAGCAGATCGCGTGGGTTGGGCCCGCGAGTCAGGCGCCCGCGTGCGACGAGCGCCACGACGTGGGCGGCGGATGCGTCATCCCCGGCTTCGTCGACAGCCACGCGCACCTGGTCTTCGCCGGTGACCGCACGGCCGAGTTCAACGCCCGCATGTCGGGCCAGAGCTACACCGCGGGCGGCATCCGCACCACGGTCGAGGCCACCAGGGCGGCGGGCGAGGCGGAGCTGGCCACGCGCGCGGCGGCGCTGGTCGCCGAGATGACCGCGCAGGGCACGACCACCGTGGAGATCAAGAGCGGCTACGGGCTGACGGTCGAGGACGAGCGGCGCTCGCTGGAGATCGCCACCTCGCTCACCGACGAGACGACCTACCTGGGCGCGCACGTGGTGCCCGCAGGGGCCGACGCCGACGACTACGTCAGGACCGTCACGGGCGAGATGCTGCGGGCGTGCGCGCCGTACGCGAAGTGGGTGGACGTCTTCTGCGAGCGCGGCGCGTTCGACGGTGACCAGACGCGGGAGATTCTGCAGGCGGGGATCAAGGCGGGGCTGCTGCCGCGGGTGCACGCCAACCAGCTCACCGAGGGTCCTGGCGTGCGCATCGCGGTCGAGCTGGACGCGGCCTCCGCCGACCACTGCACGCACCTGAGCGACGCCGACGTCGACGCGCTGGCCTCCTCGAACACGGTGGCCACGCTGCTGCCGGGCGCCGAGTTCTCCACCCGCTCGCCCTATCCCGACGCGCGGCGGCTGATCGACGCGGGTGTCACCGTGGCGATCGCCACCGACTGCAACCCCGGCTCGTCGTTCACCTCGTCGATGCCGTTCTGCGTGGCGCTGGCCGTACGGGAGATGGGGATGACGCCGCTGGAGGCCGTCAGGGCCGCGACCTACGGAGGGGCCAGGGCGCTGCGCCGCGACGACGTCGGGCAGCTGCGCGTGGGCGCGCGGGCCGACCTCGTCGTCCTGGACGCGCCGTCGTACGTGCACCTGGCCTACCGGCCCGGCGTGCCGCTCGTCCGCCAGGTGTGGCGGGCGGGGGAGCGGGTGCGTTAGGCGTTCCTGTCATCCTGTGGTCGTAGCCGCTCCAGCGGTGTGACCTGCGGCGGGGGCGGCGGATCGACGCCGCCCCCGCGCTTTTCCGCAGGTCGGTGCGGGTTCGTCTCCTCCCTGAGGAGGAGGTGCGAAACCGTCCGCTGGTCGTAGTTCTTTTGGGAATCTTTGCTTCGGGCCGGACGTTGCCGGGATATAGAACGCAGCTGCGGGAACGAGGTGCCTGGGGATGGCAAGGCCTACGGGGAATCGCACGCAGGAGGTCGCCGATCGCGACCTGCTCGGGACCTATCTTGCGGAGATAGGCAGGGTCCCGCTGCTCACCGCGGAGGAGGAGGTCGAGCTCGCCAAGCGGATCGAGGCGGGGCTGTTCGCCGAGCAGCTGCTCGACAGCGGGGGGTCGGAGCCGCGCATCGGTGACGCGGCCGACGAGGAGCTCGAGCGCCTGGCGATCTCGGGCCAGCGGGCGAAGGACGAGTTCATCCAGGCCAACCTGCGGCTGGTGGTCGCGGTGGCCAGGAAGTATTCGGGGCGGGGGATGCCGCTGATCGACCTGGTCCAGGAGGGGAACCTGGGCCTGGTACGGGCGGTGGAGAAGTTCGACTACCGGCGGGGGTACAAGTTCTCGACCTACGCCACCTGGTGGATCAGGCAGTCGGTGGGGCGCGCCATCCACGAGCAGGCCCGCCCGGTGCGCCTGCCCACCCACGCGGGTGAGCAGATGACCAGACTGATGCGGGTACGGCGCGACATGCTGGCCGAGTTCGACGCCGAGCCGACCGACGACGACCTCGCGAAGGTGCTCGACCTGCCGATCGAGCGGGTGCGCGAGCTGCGCCGCTGGGCCTCCGACCCGGTCTCGCTCCAGCTCGGCGTGGGCGACGAGGACGAGACGGAGCTCGGCGACATGATCGCCGACGAGACGTGGGCGGACCCCGAGCAGCAGGCGATCGACATCCTGGAGCGCGAGCGCCTCGACGAGTGGCTGACCGGTCTTGAGGGCGCCACGAGCGAGATGCTGCGCTGGCGCTACGGGCTGCTCGACGGGCGCGAGCACACGCTGACCGAGGTCGGCGAGCGCTACGGCATCGGGCGCGACCGGGCCCGCCGGATCGAGCGCGACGCCCTGGCCAGGCTCCGCAAGATGGCCACCGCCGCCGCCTGACGCCTTTCTTCTGAGGGGCTTTCCTGGCCGCCAGGCCCTGGCCGCCTTCACGGACCGATCCGTGGGGCGCGGTCAGGGTCTTTCGCGTCGGCGTCCGGATCAGCCCTGCGCGGGCGCGGGAGTGATCTGGAACAGCGCGGCCTTCCACCTGCCGTCGCGGCGGGTCAGCGCGGTCGTCGCGAAGATGTGCATGGTCTGCTTGTGCTCGCCGTTGTACAGCAGGTCGATCTCCACGGTGCTGGTGTGGATCGCGCCGCCGTCGCCCAACATGATCACCTTGTGGTCCGACTGGTCGGTGCGGACATAGGGGTTCCGGTTCTCGGCGAACCCCTTGAGGATCGCCTCCCTGTCGGTGACCACGCCCCACTGCGACACGCTCACGACGTCCTCGGTGAGGAAGTCGGCGTAGAAGGCGGCGTCGCCGTTCCTGTTGGCCTCCCACGCCTTCTCCGTCAGCTCGATGATCTCTTCCATGGCTTCTCCATACTTACACCGGTTTAACTGGTGTCAACTGTTACACTGATCATATGCGTGTGGCAAGTGGGATGGAATTGACGCCGCGGGACGGCCAGACCTTCCGGTTCGACGCCGGGACGCTGTGCCTGGAGTTCCTGCTCAGCGGAGCACTCGCGGAGTGGGAGCAGTTGCACACGCCGCAGGACCTGGCCGCGTGGATCCCCCGCACCAGGCTGGAGGTGCGGGGGGAGGTGCGGGTCGAGCCCGCCGACCTCGAAAGGGCCCGGCGCCTGCGCGCGGCGATCCAGGCCATGGCAGAGAGGGCGGCGAGTGCGACCGCGCCCGTCGTGCAGGCGGCGGAGGCGAAGACCCTGACCGAGTTCGCCGCTGCGCCGCCGCCGGTGCCGGTGCTCGGGCCCGCGGCGGACAGGGGGTGGGCCTACCCGATGACGGCGGCGCAGTACTTGTCCGCGGTGGCCAGGGACGCGATGGAGGTGTTCACGGGGCCGCTGGTGGAGCGGGTGCGGATGTGCGGTGGAGAGCGGTGCCTGCTGCTCTTCCTCGACACCTCACGACCGGGGTCGCGGCGCTGGTGCTCGATGGACAGGTGCGGCAACCGGCAGAAGCTGCGCACCCGCCGCGACCGCAACCCGGCGTGACGGCGGGCTCACCTGGCCAGCGGACGGCCCACGTAGCTCAGGCCCGTGGCGTGGATCAGGCCGGCGGCGATCGCGTCCTGCTCCTCGCTTCCCGTGCGGGCGGTGAAGAAGTAGGGCCCGGACTCCATCGCCAGAGGCTCGAACCAGCGGCCCAGAGCCGCCTCCAGGTCCGCGCCGGTGTGCAGGCCCTCACTGGAGGCCCAGTCGCTCACGTACGCCTCCCACGACTGCCCTGAGGCCAGCCAGCGGTCCCTGTGCGTGTGCAGCCAGCCCTCGTCGTTCTCGTCCTCGTCCTCGGGCGCGAGAGGCGACAGGCGCGAGAAGCACCAGCGCGCCGTCGCCTCGTCGAACAACTCCCGCGCCCACTCGACGACCACGAACACGCCCTCGGGCGGCAGTGCGCCTGCCACCTTGGCGAACACCTCGTCCAGGTCGTGGACGTGATGCAGGGAGGTGCAGGCGACGACCGCGTCCACCTGACCGTGGAGCTCGTACTTCTCGAACTCCATCCGGTGGTACGGCGGGCCGTCCGGCGCCTCGGGGTCGACGCCCACCGCGTCGTACCCCTCCGACAGCAACCGGGGCACGAAGCCGCCAAGCGGGCCGCAGCCGATCTCCACCACGCGGGCGGGCGGGGACGGAAGGTGGTGGCGGACGAAGGACCAGCGGTAATCGTTCACGTATCCCAAACAACCACTGTCAGGCCAGCGGCGCCAGATACCTGTCCAGGTCGTCGAGGATCTTGCCGGCCGCGGTGACGCCGATGCCGAGCATCCAGACCTCGTCGTCCACGTTGTGCGCGTTGCCGGAGGTGACCGCGCCGAGGTTCTTCCACAGCGGGCCGCCGGTCACCTCGGCCTGGCTCGTGGCGGCGGCGTCGCCGTACGCGCTGTAGAACAGGGCGTCGCCGTCGGCCTTGGCGATGTTCTCCTGGCTCAGCTTGCCGAAGCGCTTGTCGTCCTGGCCGGCGAGCAGTTGCGCCTCGGGCCGCTGGACGCCCGCGTCGCCGAGCACGATGCCGCTGAAGGACTCGGGGCCGTACATCCTGATCTCGGTGGGCATGAAGCGCACCAGGCTCACCTCGACCTTGGCGTACTTCGCGCCGACCTGCTCGGCGCGGCTCTCGTAGGCCGTCAGCAGCCGGTCGGCCTCGGCCTTCTTCCCGAGTGCGTCGGCGTCGAGGCGGAAGTTGTCCTTCCAGGTGATGCCGACCTTCTCGGTGAACACCGTGGGCGCGATCCTGCTGAGCTTGTCGTAGAAGGCGGCCTGGCGGAACTTGGTGCCGAGGATGAGGTCGGGCTTCAGCGCCGTGATCGCCTCCAGGTTCGGCTGCTGAAGGGTGCCGACGGATTTGGTGGCCGACAGGGCGGAGCCGAGGTAGGCGGGCCACTTCTGGCTCTCGGACGCCTGGGCGGCCCCGATGGGGGTGAGGCCGAGCGACACCATGGTGTCCAGCTTGTCGGTGTCGAGGACGATGACGCGCTTGGGCGTCTCGGGGACCTTCGTCTCGCCCATCGCGTGCTTGATCGTCCGGGTCGGGCCTGAGGCCGCCCCTTCGGGGGTGGAGGCGCCGCACGCGGTGAGCGCGAGCGCGGACAGCAGGGCGGCGGCCGTGAGCCCGGCCAGACGGAACGTCATCACTGGTTTCCTTGATCGCTTAGGTAAGGCAACCCTAAGTGTAGTACCGGTCTATCCGAAACACCCGCGAAACACCGGGATGCCGAGTTTCACGCATGCGAAACATCCGAGTCCAAGTCACGAAACGGCGGAAGACCACGCTGAGGCCACACGTCAGTGCGCTGCTGGGGGCATCCACTGCGACACGAACAGGCCGAAAGTGAAGGAGGGTCGCGTCGATGATCGATAGCGGCACTACCGCCTGGATGCTGGTATGCACCGCCCTGGTGCTGCTGATGACTCCGGGCCTCGCGTTCTTCTATGGGGGCATGACCAGGGCCAAGAGCGTCCTCAACATGATGATGATGTCGTTCGTCAGCATCATCGTGGTGACGGTCGCCTGGGTCCTCTACGGCTACTCGCTGGCCTTCGACGCCTCGGGCAACGACACGCTGAACTTCCTCGTGGGAGGTCTGGACAACCTCGGCCTGAGCGGGGTGTTCAACGCGGTCTACGAGGGACTGATCGTCGAGGGCGGCCAGGTCACGGCCGAGGCGGCCGCGGCCGACAACTTCCCGATGATGGTCTTCTCCGCCTTCCAGCTCACCTTCGCGATCATTACGGTCGCCCTGATCAGCGGCGCCATCGCCGACCGTGCCAAGTTCGGCGCCTGGGTGGTCTTCTCCCTGGTGTGGGCGACGGTCGTGTACTTCCCCGTGGCGCACTGGGTGTGGGGCGGCGGCTGGCTCGGCCAGCTCGGTATCGAGGACTTCGCCGGCGGCACCGTGGTCCACATCAACGCCGGAGCGGCGGCGCTCGCGCTCGCGCTCGTGCTCGGCAAGCGCCAGGGCTGGCGCAAGGAGCCGATGCGCCCGCACAACCTGACGCTGGTCCTGCTCGGCACCGGCCTGCTGTGGTTCGGCTGGTTCGGCTTCAACGCCGGCTCCGAGCTCGCGCCCGACCAGACCGCGGGTCTGGCCTTCATGAACACGCAGATCGCCACCGCCGTCGCGGCGGGCGCCTGGCTCGTGGTCGAGAAGCTGCGCGACGGCCACGCCACCACGCTCGGCGTCGCCTCCGGCGCGGTCGCCGGTCTGGTCGCCATCACCCCCGCGTGCGGCTTCGTCGACCCGTGGGCGGCCATGGTCATCGGCCTGCTGGCCGGTGTGGCCTGCGCCTACGCGGTCGGCCTGAAGTACCGCCTCGGCTTCGACGACTCCCTCGACGTGGTCGGCGTGCACCTGGTCGGCGGCGTCATCGGCGCGGTCTCCCTCGGCTTCTTCGCCGCCTACCCGTTCCTCGAGCAGCAGAACGAGGGCCTGTTGTACGGCGGCCCGCTCAGCCAGCTCGGCCTGCAGATCCTCGGCCCCGTCGCGGTCGGCGGCTACTCCTTCGCGGTGTCGTGGGTCGCGGCCAAGGTGATCGACAAGACAATGGGCTTCAGGCTCGACGCCGACAAGGAGCTCGCCGGCGTCGACATCACCACGCACGCCGAGACCGGCTACGACCTGGGCACTGTGCACGCCTCCGGCGTCAGCGCGTCCTCGGCGATCGCCACGACCCCGAAGAAGGTGGACGTATGAGGCTCATCACCGCCGTCATCAAGCCCTTCAAGCTCGACGACGTGAAGGCCGCGCTGGAGCAGTTCGGCATCAAGGGCATGACGGTCAGCGAGGCCAGCGGCTACGGCCGCCAGCGCGGGCACACCGAGGTGTACCGCGGCGCCGAGTACCAGGTCGACCTGGTGCCCAAGGTGCGCCTGGAGGTGCTGGCGGAGGAGGACGACGCCGAGGACGTCATCGACGTCATCGTCAAGGCCGCCCAGACCGGCAAGATCGGTGACGGCAAGGTGTGGTCCGTCCCCGTCGACACCGTCGTCCGGGTGCGCACCGGAGAACGCGGTCCAGAGGCCCTGTGAGAGCAGAAGCGCGCTCGTTCGCCGCGGCCCGCAAGGAGCGGGCCGCGGACACCGACCGCTGGCTGAAGGACCTCCTGCGCACGGCGCACCCCGGCGGCGAGGGCGTGGCCCTCGTCGCCGTGGGCTCGCTCGGCAGGGGAGAGCCCGCTCCCGGCAGCGACCTCGACCTGGTCATGCTGCACGAGGGCAGGCAGGACGTCGCCAGGCTCGCCGACCGGATCTGGTACCCGATCTGGGACTCCGGCATCGGCCTCGACCACTCGGTCCGTACGGTCGACGAGGCCGTGAAGGTCGCCCGCGACGACCTGAAGGCCGTGCTCGGCCTGATCCAGGCCAGGCACGTCGCGGGCGATCCCGAGCTGACCAGGAAGGCGAGGGAGTCCGTGCTCGCCGAATGGCGGGCCGACTCCCGCCGCAGGCTCGTGGAGCTGCGCGCCGCGGCCGACAAGCGGGCCGAGACCAGCGGCGAGCTGGCCTTCCTGCTCGAACCCGACCTGAAGGACGGCCGCGGAGGGCTGCGCGACGTCCAGGCCATGCAGGCCGTGGCCGCCGCGTGGGTGGCCTCCGCGCCCGGCCCGCGCGTCCGTGAGGCCTACGAGCTCATCCTCGACGTACGGCACGCGCTGCACGTCGTCACCGCCCGCGGCGCCGACCGGCTGGTCCTGCAGGAGCAGGACGCGGTGGCCGGCACGCTGGGGCTGCTGGACGCCGAGGCGCTGATGCGCAGGCTCGCCGAGGCGGGCAGGACGATCTCCCACGCCTTCGACGGCACCTGGCGCACCGTCGACCGGCTGCTGTCGGGGCCGGTGCCGCGCGGTCGCCGTCCGCTGGCCGACGGCGTGGTCGAGCACGGGGGCGAGGTCGTGCTGGCCCGCGGGGTCACCCCGCGCACCGACCCCGTGCTCGTGCTGCGCGCCGCCGCCGCTGCCGCCGACTCGGGGCTGCCGCTGGCGCCCGCCACCGTCTCCGCTCTGGCGAGTCAGTCGGCGCCGATGCCGGTGCCATGGCCCGACGAGGCGCGTGACGCGCTGGTGGCGCTGCTCGGCGCGGGACGCGCGGCCGTACCCGTGTGGGAGGAGCTCGACCAGGCGGGCATCCTGGTGAAGCTGCTGCCCGACTGGGAGCGCGTACGGCACCGCCCGCAGCGCAACCCCATCCACCGCTTCACCGTCGACCGCCACCTCATCGAGGCCGCGGCCAACGCCGCCGCCCACACCCGCGAGGTCTCCCGCCCCGACCTGCTGCTGATCGGCGCCTTCCTGCACGACATCGGCAAGGGTTGGCCCGGCGACCACTCCGCCACCGGAGAGGTGGTCGTGCGCGACATCGGCGCCCGCCTCGGGCTGCCGCCGCGCGACGTCGAGATCCTCGCCACCCTCGTCCGCCACCACCTGCTGCTGCCGGAGAC
This sequence comes from Nonomuraea sp. NPDC059194, assembly GCF_042754765.1. Lineage (NCBI taxonomy): Bacteria > Bacillati > Actinomycetota > Actinomycetes > Streptosporangiales > Streptosporangiaceae > Nonomuraea > Nonomuraea sp. NPDC059194. The sequence continues at coordinate 45,810 of NZ_JBHZBH010000012.1, forward strand.
GGCGACCAGGCGCGACCTCGACGATCCCGTGACGATCGAGAAGGTGGCCGCGGCGGTCGGCTCGGGTGAGGTGCTCGACCTGCTGGCCGCGCTCGCCGTGGCCGACGGCACCGCCACAGGCCCGGCCGCGTGGAACGCCTGGAAGGCCTCGCTCGTCGACGATCTCGTGCGCAGGGTGCGCAGCGCGCTGTCGGGCTCGCCGCTGCCGCCCGCCCCCGCCCTCTCGCCCTCCCAGGCGACGCTCGCCAGGCACGGCGGCGGCGCGATCAGGGTGAATGGGACCAACGTCACAGTCGTCGCACCTGACCGCCCTGGACTGCTGTGGCGGGCGGCCGGCGTCCTGGCCGCGCACCGGATGGTCGTCCGCTCCGCCTCCGCCGCTTCGGCGAGCGCCACGGCCGTGATCGAATTCTCCGTCGTCCCCGAGTACGGCACGCCGCCCGACCCCGCGACTCTCGAAGCCGATCTGCGGCTTGTCCTGGCCGGACGCCTGGACATCGAACAGCGGCTGGCCCGCCGTACGCGATCGATGCGACCCGCCAGGGTGCCGGTCGCCCCGCCCCGCGTCACCTTGATCGACGACGCCTCCGCGACGGCCACCGTCGTGGAAGTCAGAGCCCATGACCGTCCGGGCCTTCTGTGGCGAATTGGGAGAGCTTTCGGGGAATGTGGGCTTGACGTGAAAGCCGCCCGCGTGGAGACTCTCGGCGCGGAGGCGGTTGACGTCTTCTACGTAGTGGACCGCGCCGGACGCCCCCTCAGCGCCGATGCGCAGCGGACCCAAGTCCGCGATCACGTGCTCGCTGCGCTCCGATAACCAACGGCAACGGTCTGCGGTCGTATTTGTAACGATTGTGTCCGTTTTGCCTGGTACGCGAGGTGTGGCGGATACGTTGTGTGGCGAATTACGGTCTTTATGATTCCTGTTGTGGAACAGGGTTGAGGGGTAACGACGGCTGTGACGACGGTGACATCCGACGGCGGACGCACCGCCAGGCGGGACCGCGGGAAGCGGTCGATGCCACGAATGGGACTGCGCAACTGGCGCGTGAGATCTCGTCTCACCGCCCTGATCCTGGTGCCCACCATCGCGGGCGTCGTGCTGGGCGGAGCGAGAGTGGTCTCCTCCGTCGACAGCATCGGCGTGTACGACCGCACGCTGGTGGTCGCCGACCAGGCCACCGACATCCGCGACCTGGCCCAGGCGCTCGGTATGGAGCGTGACACGGGCGGCTGGTACTACGCGACCAAGCAGCGCAGGCAGCTCAAGCAGCCCTACGAGGCCAGCAAGGACATCGTCGACAAGAAGGTCAAGGTCGTCATGGCCGACCTGGCCACGATGGACGCCTCCTACGGCCCCCGCGTCGAGCAGGCCGCCAAGCTCGCCGCCGCCCAGCTCAGGTCGCTGTCAGCGGTCCGAGCCCAGCAGCGCGCCAGGGCCGACTCCAACGCCTACCGCTACCTCCTCGAGCAGCTCGTCCGCGTCCACGAGGAGCTGAGCCTCCTCAACACCGACCCGCAGATCGTCGGTGACTTCCGCGCGCTGACCGTGCTGGTGAAGGCCAAGGAGGCGGTCTCCAGGCAGCGGATCATGCTGCTGGAGTCGTACTACGGCTCGTCAAGGGTCGACGCGCAGCGGGTGACCGACTTCATCGCCGCGGGCTCCCAGCAGTGGCAGCTGGTCAACAGCTTCGCCGCCGACGCCGGCGCCACCAGGGCCACGGCCCTCGCGACAGGCCTGAAGAACGACAGCGACGTGGTCAGGGCCGAGCTGACCAAGGCCCGCGCCATCCGGCTGACCAGCGACGGCCCCGCCTTCTCCGCCAGGGCGCTGCTCGTCGACCCCACGCAGTGGTTCGAGGACAACGCCAAGGCCATCGCGGTCATGCAGAAGGTCGAGACGAACGCCGACCCCAAGAACCTCGGGCTCGCCCAGGCGGTGACCAAGCGCGCCGAGGATCTCAGGAGCGCCGAACTGCGCACCGCCTTCCTCATCGGTGGCGGCATCCTCCTGCTGCTCCTGCTGGTCCTGCTGTTCACCGTCCTCATCGCCCGTTCGATGGTCACCCCGCTGCGCCGCCTGCGCAGCGAGGCGCTCGACATCGCCGGATCGCGCCTGCCCGACGTCGTGCGCAACCTGCGCGTCTCAGGCAACGCCGCCGCGCCCGAGGTCGAGCCCATCGACGTCGAGGGCAAGGACGAGATCGGTGAAGTGGCGCAGGCCTTCGACGAGGTCCACCGCCAGGCCGTACGGCTCGCGGCCGAGGAGTCGGAGCTGCGCAGCAACATCAGCGCGATGTTCGTCAACCTCTCCCGCCGCACGCAGACGCTGGTGGAGCGGCAGATCTCGCTCATCGACGGTCTGGAGAAGGGCGAGCAGGACGGCAGCCGCCTGGCCGACCTGTTCAGCCTCGACCACCTGGCCACCCGCATGCGCCGCAACTCCGAGAACCTCCTGGTCCTGGCCGGGCACGAGCCCACCCGCAGGCGCAGCCAGCCGGCCAAGCTCGTCGACGTCGTCCGCGCCGCCCTGTCAGAGGTCGAGGACTACGAGCGCGTCCAGGTCAAGGTGCACCGCGCGACCTCGGTCGTCGGCAGCGCCGCCAACGACCTGGTCCACCTGGTGGCCGAGCTGGTCGAGAACGCCATCCAGTTCTCACCCAAGAACAGCCAGGTCATCGTCTCCAGTAGCATCATCGAGGGTGGCGGCGCGCTGCTGTCGGTGAGCGACCAGGGCATCTCCATGAGCGAGGAGGAGCTCACCGGAGCCAACAGGCGTCTGGCCGAGCCGCCCGTCGTGGACGTGTCGGTGTCGCGCCGCATGGGCCTGTTCGTGGTCGGCCGCCTCGCGCTGCGCCACGGCATCCGCGTGCAGCTGCGCAAGGGCGAGGGCAGCGGGCTCATCGCCATGGTGCTGCTGCCGCCGGCGCTGCTGCCCGACGCCAACCAGCCGCCGCCCCCGCAGCGGCCCGCCTTCGGCGGCAGCGCGGCCACCGCCCCCGCCTACGGCAGCGGCGCGCAGCCCGCCTTCGGCGCCCCGGCGCAGAACGGCGCGTTCGCCGCCTTCGACTCCCATGACGGTAACGGCCAGGCCACCCGCCAGGGCTTCGGCGCCTTCACCGCCGACACCGGCGGCGACGGCGGCTTCTTCCGCCAGCAGCCACCCCGGCAGGGCGGCCAGCACCCGTCGTTCCCCAGCATCGACCTGAGCGCGATGCCCAACCTCGACCAGACGGCGCCGCACCCCGGCGGCTCGCACCCGTCCTTCCCCAGCCTGGACCAGAACGGCCAGCATCCGTCGTTCCCCAGCATGGACGCCCAGCGCTCGCCCTTCCCCAGCCTGGACCAGGACGGGAGGCGCCCGTCGTTCCCGAGCCTGGACCAGAGCGGTCAGCGCTCGCCGTTCCCGAGCCTGGACCAGGACGGTCAGCGCCCGCCCTTCCCCAGCGTCGACAGCGGGCTGCCGCGTCGCGCCCCCCAGGCCCCCCACGCCCCGCGTGCCGAAGGCGCCGACACGGGCATGTTCGCGACGCCGCCCCCCGCGGCGCAGGCGCCGTCCTACCCGTCGGCCGCGTCGTGGGAGGAGCACACCGCCTCCATGCCCGCAGTCTCCATGCCCGCGGTCGACAGCTCGCCGATGGAGGCCGAGCAGGAGGAGTTCCTGCCGATCTTCGCGTCGGTGGAGTCGGCCTGGTTCAAGCGTCCCGAAGAGGCCGCGCAGCCGTCCGCCTCCGCCGCGGCGTCGACCGGGCCCTCGGCCTCGGCCAGGCAGGAGCCCAAGTACCACATGCCAGAGGCGCGGCCGCCCGCGCAGGCCGTACCCTCTGATGGTGACCTGTGGCGGACCCCCGCCGACGCAGGGTGGCAGGCGGCCGCCGCGGCCAGCGACCCCAGCCTCGGCGGCATCACCGCCGCCGGTCTCCCCAAGCGCACCCCAAAGGCGAACCTGGTCCCCGGCACGGCGGGCCAGCCGCCCCAGCAGATGAGCCCGATGCCGCCGATCTCGGCGGACCGGATCAGAAACCGGATGTCCAGCTTCCAGCAGGGCGTCCGGAGGGGACGCGCGGAACTGAACGACGAATCCGCCCCTAACGGGTTGGATAAGGAGGACTAGGCGTGAGCGAGCGTCGCGAGCCAATCGTCACGCTTCCGACGAAGGAGGAAGCGTGACGACCTTGAGTCACGAGGCCCACAGGTTCGACTGGCTGATCACTGACTTCGTCAGGAACACCCCCGGAGTGGCCCACGCCGTGGTCGTGTCGGCCGACGGCCTCTGCCTGGCCAGCTCCGAGGGCTTCCCGCCGGACCGGGCCGACCAGCTGGCGGCCGTGTCCGCGGGCCTGCTCAGCCTCACCGTGGGCGCCTCGCGCGTCTTCGAGGGCGGGCCGGTGACCCAGACGGTCGTGGAGATGCAGCGTGGCCTGCTCCTGGTGATGGCCATCAGCGACGGTTCCGTGCTGACCGTCCTGGCCTCGCCCGACTGCGACATGGGTCTGGTGGCCTACCAGATGACCCTGCTGGTGGATCGTGCCGGACAGGCGCTGACCCCGGCACTCCGTGCGGAACTCCAGGCTGCCAGGACCCGGTGATGTGATGGTGTACGGGAGCGACGGGACAGGGGACGACGAGCCCCTGTTCCGTCCGTACGCAGTCACCGGCGGCAGGTCGGAACCCCGCTACCACATGGCAATGGAGACGCTGATCTCCTCGATGTCTATCCCGGATGACGAGATGGCCCTGCTCACCCCCGAGCAGGAGGCCATCATGACGCTGTGCAGGTCGTTCCGGTCCGTCGCCGAGATCTCCGCGCTGCTGCGGGTCCCGCTCGGCGTGGCCAGGGTCGTCGTCGCCGACATGGCCGACGAAGGCCTCGTGCGCCTGCACCAGCCGCGTCTCGACCAGGGACAGCCAGACATGAACATGCTCGAAAGGGTGCTCAGTGGACTTCGCAGGCTCTAGCGGCGGGCTCACCTCGACGAAGATCGTCGTCGCGGGCGGGTTCGGCGTCGGCAAGACGACGTTCGTGGGTGCGGTGTCCGAGATCCTCCCGCTGACCACGGAAGCGGTCATGACCGATGCCTCGGCGGGCATCGACGACCTCGGCCTGACCCCGAACAAGCAGACCACGACCGTGGCCATGGACTTCGGCAGGCTCTCGCTGGACAGGGACCTCATCCTGTACCTGTTCGGCACGCCGGGCCAGCACCGGTTCTGGTTCATGTGGGACGACCTGGTGCGCGGCGCCATCGGCGCCGTCGTGCTGCTCGACACGCGGCGGCTGGCCGACTCCTTCCCCGCGATCGACTACTTCGAAGAGGCCAAGCTGCCCTTCGTGGTGGGCATCAACGGGTGGGAGGGACAGTTCCCGCACTCGGAGAACGAGGTGCGCGAGGCGCTGGCGCTCGCACCGCACATCCCGATCGTGCGAACCGACGCCCGCAACAGGGAGTCGGTCAAGGCGACGCTGATCTCCCTGGTCGAACACGTCGTCCGCGTCCGCGCCGCCTACGGCACGCCCGCCTGATCTTCTCCGGCTCTCGCGGCAGGCCGCCGTTCCTCCCGGCGGCCCGTACCTCATCTCGGCAGGCCGCCGTTCCTCTCGGCGGCCTTCCGCGTCTCTTCCGGGGGTCTTCTCTGGTACGGCAAGCCCCGCTCAAGCCCACCCTGGCCCTGGGCACGGGGCTGGGGCCCGTCCAGGGAGACGGCCATCCAGCGCACGTGGCCGGCCGCCGTTACGCGGCCCCCACCCGGCGCCCCCACAGTGGAGCTTGCGCTCGCAGACCGGCCCGAATCGCGTCGGGCTGGGAGTGCTGGCCGCCTTCGCTCCGCCCGCCCCGGTCGATGAGGTCATGGCCGACTTCAGCCGCTCACGGCAAGAAGCCGCTCACCCCGAGCGGTTGGTCGCGCTGCTGCATGAGCGGCCTGCAGGAGCGGGGCCTGCCGCTGCACGTCCTCGACGGCCGCCTCAGGCGGCGTCACAGGCCGATGTTCGACTTGGCGCCCATGTAGGAGCCCGCCTCGGGCCATCCTGCCTGGGCCAGTTCGACGAAGCGGGCGCTGAAGCCCAGCGAGGGCAGGTCGGCGAGCGGCACGAACTGCACGCCGCGGATCGGGGTGGTGTCGGCCCCCTCGGCGACGGCGCCCACGGTGCCGCCGGTGCGGGTGGCCTCGAACGTCATGTGGATGACGTGGGTGCCGTTGCCGGGCAGGTGATCGCACACGTACAGCAGCCGGTCGACCTGCACTTCGACGCCGGTCTCTTCGCGCATCTCCCGGGCGAGGGCGTCGGCGAGGCTTTCCCCCGGCTCGACCTTCCCGCCCGGAAGCGACCAGGAGCGGCCGGTGTCGGTGTCCTGGTCAAGGAGCAGGATCCGGTCGTCTTCGATGACGATGCCGGTGACTCTCACTTTCACCACGCGGGCACGCTATCCACCAGGGGGGAGTCACAGGCACCAGTTGCGCCCCCGTGCGCTGACCCACGCCGCCGAGGACGGCGCCAACACCTCGACCCTGCCGGCCTACTCCGGCGACTCCGGCGGCCGCATCGCCTGCGGCGTGATCAAAGAACGCTAGGCGACCCTCCACCTCGGGATGGCGCCTGGCATCAGTCGTCGTCTTCGACGAGTTCGCCCTCCTCGCGCCAGATGGCCGCCGGCTCGCGACCTTCCTGCCAGCGCGCCAACACCTCCGGCGAGATGCCGAGTAGCGGGCCGGCGAGGCGACCGAGGTATCCCCGGCGAAGGCCGGTAAGGAAGCATGAGCTGTAACCTTCTACTGTCAGTAGAACCGCAGGGAGATGGGAGGGCTCGCAGGTGCAGCTGGGCAATCTCGAGCGGGCGATCATGGAAGCCCTCTGGCGGCATCCCGACGGAATGTTCGCTCAGGACCTCGCGGCCGGTCTGCCGTCCCAGCCGGCCATCACGACCGTGCTGACCGTCCTTGTGAGACTCTCGCGCAAGGGCATGGTCTCCAGAGAAAGGGTCGGACGCGCCCACCTGTACAAGGCCGCTCTAGAGAAGGACGCTGTCGTCGCCGAGGCTATGCGAGCCGCTCTGGACGAGGCGGCCGACGTCGAGGCGGCGGTGCAGCGATTCGTCGGGACGGTGAGTCCTGAGGTGGCGGCCGCCCTGCGCGAGGCGCTTGGTGCCCGGGACGGAACCTCATCATGACGGTCTGGCTGATCGCCGCCGGCGCCGCGCTGCTTCCTGTGGTTCTGGGGAGCCGCGTGGCCCGCCGGTTGGCCGCCGCGACCTGGACCCACCGGCATCCGCGCGCCGCCTTGGTGCTCTGGCAGGCCATCGGACTGAGCGGAGGCCTGGGCGCCGTGGGCATCGGCCTGGTGGCAGCGGTCTGGCCCCTGGCAGCCGTCTTTCCGCACGGCATGCACACGCTGGCCCGGCAAATCGCCAGCGGGCATGGACTCACTGGGCTCGGACCAGCTCACCTGGCCGCTCTGGCCTGGTCAGCCGGCCTATGCCTCTGGCTGCTGGCTCACACCATCCGGATCACCGCGAAGACGGTACTCGACCAGCGACGCCAGCGCCTCCTGGTCGACGTCGTCGCCGACCACCTGCCGCTCCACAACGTGTACGTCCTGCCCAGCGCCCGGACCGTGGCCTACTGCGTGCCAGGCAGGCATGGACGCGTCGTGCTCAGCCGGGGAACTTTGGACCTGCTGGGCACTCAGGAATTGGACGCCGTCCTCGCGCATGAGCGTGCTCATGCCCGCGGACGCCATGACCTGGTCCTGCTTCCCTTCATCGCACTGAGCCACGCCTTTCCCTGTCTTCCCGTAGTGGCTACGGCGAGGTCAGCCGTTGCCGTGTTGGTCGAGATGATGGCCGACGATCGTGCGCGGCAGGTCCACGGTGAGCTGCCACTGGCTCGCGCCTTGGTGCAGATGGCGACCCCGGCAGGCGGCCAGGGGGCTGGTGCGTTCGCTCTTTCCGACGCGGGGCTCACCGAACGGCTCGAGCGCCTGCTCAACCGCCGACCCGAGCCGAGCTGGGTACCGGCCGCTGCCTACTCGGCGGCCAGCCTGTTGCTGAGTGGGCCGCTTGCCGTACTCGTCGCCCCTCTCCTGTGCATCGCCATCTGGAAGGTGTGACGCCCGGTCACCGAACAGGCGCTTGCCCGCAGGCAACGGGTCAGAGCAGAGTGGCGATGGCCGCGAACAGCAGCTACGCCTCAGATGAGGGTGCTCCAGTACGGCCAGAACCTGATGCCGATCATGGAGACGATGGCCAGGAACCAGACCGTGAGCACGACGGTGTGGTAACCGGAAAGGGCCCTGACCGGCCCGTAGCGTCGGAAGTTGTGCAGCGAGACGTACCAGAAGATCGGAATCGTCACCGCCCAGACGACCATGCAGTAAGGGCAGAGCGCTCCGATCACATAGAGGCTCTGATAGACGAGCCAGTGGACGAACACAACTCCGAAGGTGACGCCCGCTTGCAGCCCGCGCCAGAACCAGCGCTGGAAGCGTGCGCCGGCCAGAATGGCCGCGCCGATGGTCGCGACGACGGCGAAGGCGGCGATACCGAGAAGCGGGTTGGGGAAGCCGAACGCCTCCGCCTGCGGTGTGCTCATGACGGAGCCGCACGACAGGACGGGGTTGATACTGCAACTCGGTACGTAGGCGGGGTTCTTCAGGAGCGCGATCTTCTCGACAGCCAGGACGAAGGCGGCACCGAGCCCGAGCACGCCGCCTACCAGCAACAGGCGCGGTAGTAGCTGAGGATACGGGTCGTCGTGACCGGCAGCGGTGCCGTCGGTCGACCGGGCTGCGACCTCAGCCGGCGAGTGCTGCATCGATGGCCGCCTTGAACTCTTCGGACGAACGAGGTTCGATCTTCTTGCCGTTCAGGAAGAACGTCGGGGTGCCCTGTACGCCAAGCGCCTGGCCGTCTGCCGCGTCCTTCTTGACGCGCGCCAAGGTCGCCGGGTCGTCGTACGCCTTGTCCCAGGCGGCCATATCCAGGCCAAGGTCCTTGGCGAAGCCGCGGAAGGCGTCATCGGCCGGTATCTGCTTCTCCGCCCACTGCTTCTGGGTCTCGTACATCCGCTGGTACATCGCTTCGAACTTGCCCTGCTTGGAGGCCGCCTCAACCGCGCGGGCCGCTCGCTCGGCATTGAAGTGGCTCGCGATCGGGAAGTACCGCGCCACGAAGGTCACCTTCCCCGCGTACTGCTTGCGCAGCTCCTCGACCACCGGGAAGTACGCGCCGCAGGCCTCGCACTCGAAATCGAGGAACTCCACCAGGGTGACCTTGCCGTCCGCGGCGGTCTGCAGGCGGTGGCTGTCAGCGCGGACAAGCTGCGACTCGCCCGCGGCGACGGCATCGCTCTGGCTCGCGCTGAAGCGGTTGATGACGAACATGGCGGCGACCACCACCACGAAGACGCCGACCACGGTGAGCGATACCGCGATGTTCTTCTTGCGTGACTCCTTACGCCGATCCTCGGCTCGCATCGCTTCGATCTTCGCCCGCCGGGCTTCCATTCGATCTTCAGTGCTCGACATGCTTCTCCCTTCGCCTCTACGCCCGACCCCGGTCCGGCGCCCGATGGATCCGGACACGCCCGTGGCGCGCCTCTCAAGGGCATGCCAAAACGATCCAGCGCCGTGCTGGAGGGCGGTCGCGCCTGGTCGGTTTAACTTCTACCTAATGTAGAAGATCGGTGGACTCCTTTGTCCATAACTTAGATACGAGGCGACGCCGATCTGTCCGGTGCGGCCGAAAGGCGGCTCCACCGGGCAGACGACGTTCCAGGGTCAGGTGGCGGCGAGGGTATTGCTCCCGATGGCCAGCCGGTTGCCCTTCGCCAATCGCCTGACGGCGGCGGCGGAAGCGAAACCCGCGGTGACCAGGAGCAGCCACGGCAGGCCCGCCCAGCCGGATGCACGAGCGACGTCGATCATGGCACCGAAGAGCAGATACCCGGCCAGAATGCCCACCCCGGATAGCAGGTTGTACAGCCCGTAGTAGGTGCCGACCAGCCGGTCGCCGGCCATGTCGGCGATCGTGGCCATCTCGAACGGGTAGGCGACCAGCGTGCCCACGGTGAGTAGCAGCGTGCAGGTGACAGCGGGCAGTGCGGCCCACGGCCATGGAAAGGGAACATGCGCCGCCACGGCCATAGGGGCAAAGGACAGCCCCATGAGTGCGAGGCCCCGGCTCATTGCCTGGCCGCGGGTCCAGCGCCGGTCGCACCAGGCGGTCAGCCGCACCTGGCCGGCGATTCCGAGCACGGCCGACAGCGCGTACAGCGCCGTCACCCCCAAGTCGCCACCGCCGGCGCGCTGCATCTCCAGGGGCAGGCCGAGGTACATCTGGTACGACAGGCCGTAGGAGGCGATCATCGACGCGGCGAACGCCAGGAACGCCCGGTCGCCGAACGCCTGCCGCCACTCGCGCGAGACCGGCGGCCTGTCCGACGCCGCCGCGTCCCGCCGTTCCGGCAGATACATCCCCTGCAGGAGGGTCAGCACCGCGAAGATCGCCGCGGCGGACAGGCACACCACCGTGAAACCGCTGCCCAGCAGCACCACGCCGAGCAGCGGGCCGAGCAGGATGCCGCCCTGATAGAAGACGTTGAACACCGCGAACGCCTCGATCTTGCGCTCGCCCGCCTCCCTGGCAAGGTAGGCGCGGGCCGCCGGGTTGAACAGCGCCCCCGCGAACCCGGTCACCGCCGCGGCCGCGAGCAGCACAGGCAACGCGGTCGACAGCCCGAACAGGGCGAACCCGAGCGTGCGCAGTGCGCAGCCGGTCATGATGACCCGTTTGCAGCCGAGCCTGTCGGCGAGTGTGCCACCGATCAGGAACAGGCCCTGCTGGCTCAGGTTCCGAAGTCCCAGGACCAGCCCGATCGTCCAGGCCGCCAGGCCCGCGCCGGTCGCCAGATGCTGGGCGAGGTACGGCATGAGCATGTAGAAGCCGAGGTTGATGCCGGCCTGGTTGATCTGCAGGAGCTGGATCGGACGGTTGAAGGAGCGGAACTGCCGCAGCGTGGCGATCACCGCGTTCCCCCGGTGGCGTTCAGCGGATCCTTCACATCAAGGCAGCGGGTCCAGCGATGAACCTCGCGGGCGGTGGCGTTGGTCAGGAGATCCGGTTCCTCGGCCGATACGGTGCCGAGCAGGTCATGGGCCTGGCAGTACTCGTCGTCGAAGATGGTGTTCCAGTAACGCCATGGACCGTCGGGAAAGACTGCGACGATGGTCTGCCCGGGCGAGGTGAGGGCCAGCCAGCGGGCAACCAGCGTGACGGCGCCGGTGCTCCACCCGCCGGACAGGTAGTGCCCTGCGGCAAGGGCACGGCAGGCCCACACCGCTTCGGCGGCGCTGACCCAGTGCACCTCGCTGAAGGCGTCGTAGGCCACGTTGCGGGGGTGGATGCTGCTGCCCAGGCCGCGCATGAGGCGGGGCCGGTCAGGCTGACCGAAGATGGTCGAGCCGACGGTGTCGACACCGACCAGCCGCAGTCGGGGGAAGTGGCGGCGGAGCACTTGTGAGATGCCGGCACTGTGTCCGCCAGTGCCGACCGAGCACACCAGGATGTCGATGTGCGGCAAGCGCGCCAGCAGCTCGTGCGCCAGCCCGGCGTAGGCATCGACATTGTCAGGGTTGTTGTACTGGTCCGGGCAGTAGGAGCCGGGTGTCTCCCGCAAGAGTTGCTGAACGCGCTCACGGCGAGCCTGCTGCCAGCCCCCCACGGGATGAGAGTCGGTCACGATTTCCAGGCGCACACCGTACGACGTCAGCAGGCGCCGCATGAGTGGCTCCATGCCGGGGTCGCCCACAAGCGTGACCGGGTGACCGAAGGCGATGCCTGCCAGCGCGAGACCCAGGCCCAGGGTTCCGCTGGTCGATTCGACGATCGTCGCGCGGGGGAAGAGATCTCCTCGTGCCCGGGCTTGGCGCACCATGTGAAGTGCGGGCCGGTCCTTGATGCCGCCGGGATTGAAGCCTTCCAGCTTGGCCCAGAAGCCGCCGCCACCCGGCACGAAGGGGCCGGAAACGAAGGTGAGCGGCGTGTTTCCCACCGCTAGAGAAAGCGATGAATATCCGGTTGCCGGCGCGTTGTCTGGGCGCGCCGAAGTCGCTTGCAGTGACATGTTAATCCCCGAGATGAATAGCACTAGCCGGGCATGGCGGGGAATCCGGCATACCGCGGAAATGGACGACGAATAAATCGGCGTTCCTAGATGCGCATCACGCAGAGATGTGCCAGGTCGGGCGAGAACGGCTGCGGTAGGCATGCCGCTCTCGCCGGAAGCCGCCTGGTGTGTTGAGAGGCGCAGACGTCCGCGGCGATCGCCGACTCGCAGGTGGCCGACGTGCCGGCGGCGCTGGTAGCCGCGCAGTCTTCCTCGGTTCCGTGGGGATGACCTGCCGGTAGCCGGCGATGCGAGCAGCCGTTGTCGTGCGAGGACATCGAGGTGTCGGTCGTTGTCGGCGTGCGGCGCTCGATGTGTGAGCTGTGCGCCGACGCCTCCGACAACACCATGGCCGCACAACCACCGCCGTGGGCGAACAGCGCCGCGATGACCATGGCGAGAGCGACCAGCACATTCGACAGCGGCTGGCCGGCGCTCAATGCGCCGGGGCCGCTGAAACGGACTGGTCGTGTCGTAAGCATCGCCGTCAATGATGCCCAGCGGGCGGCAGGACGCACCCAGTAAAAGCACAGCATTAGGCAAAGCGGTTTTTCCTGCTTTTCCGGCCCGCAGGGGGGAAGGAAATCCATTCCGGTCCGACTGGTGGTCGGTCCCTGCTCTTACCTGGAGTTTTCTATGAGCTTGTCTCGACGTCAGATGGTGGCGGGGCTGGCGGGGCTGGCAGCCTCTACGGCCGCGGCACCCCCCGCGATCGAGCCGCCAGTCGTTCCTCACGGCGTCACACCTGAACTGCTGGCCCGCGACGAGCGCTTCTGGGGCGCGGTCGCCCGGCAGTTCCGGGTGAGCACGGAGTTCATCAACCTGGAAAACGGCTACTACGGCATCATGCCCGAGCCGGTACGGCTGGCCTACCACCGCAACGTCGACCATCTCAATGAGGTCAGCTCGCACCTCCTACGGACCACCTACAAGGCTCAGGCCGATGTGGTCCGGCGACGCCTCGCCGCCATGCTGGGCGTCGCGATGGAGGAGATCGCCCTGACCCGCGGCGGCACGGAGGCTCTGCAAAACCTGATCGCCAACTACTCGAGGCTGCGTCCTGGCGACGAGGTCATGTATGCCGACCTGGATTATCACAGCGGTCAGTACGCGATGAACTGGCTCCGCCGGCGTCGCGGCGTCAACGTGCAACGGTTCGCCATCCCCGAACCCGCCTCACGCCAGGCGGTACTCGACGCCTACGCTCAAGCTCTGCGTGGTCATCCAAAGGTGAGGCTGCTTCTGCTGTCCCACATGAACAACCGCACCGGTCTGGTCACACCGGTCAGAGAGATCACGACGATGGCACGTGCGCACGGCGTCGATGTCGTCGTCGACGCCGCCCATTCGTGGGGACAGTTGGACTTCACCCTTCCCGACCTCGGCGCCGACTTCGCTGTGTTCTCCCTGCACAAGTGGATGGGCTTCCCCCTGGGCGCCGGCTTCCTCTACATCCGCAGGGACCGGCTGGCCGACATCGAGCCCATCTTCGCCGACGAGACTTATCCCGCTACTGACATTCGCTCCCGGGTTCACTCCGGCACCATGAACGTCGCGCCGATCCTGACCGCCGACGCCGCGCTGAACTTTCACGACCGCCTCGGTGCCCCGCTCAAGCAGGCACGTCTGCGCTACCTACGTGATCGATGGGTTCATCGGGCGCGGAGCCTCCCCAACGTTGGCGTCCTCACCCCCGAGGACAGCGCCATGTACGGTGCCATCACCGCATTCCGCATTCGCGGGCGCACCAGCGAGGCAGACAACATCGCCATCGCTGATGAATTCATGACGCGCCACCGCATCTTCACTGTTCGGCGCGGAGGCGTACGGCAGGGCGACTGCGTCCGGGTGACTCCTGCCCTGTTCACCTCCGCCGACGATGTGGACCGGCTGGCCGCAGCATTGTCCGACGTTGCGTACCGCATGCGCGCATAGACGCCCCATCGAGAACACCCCGGCGTCGTAGCAGACGGGTGACAGCCGGGCGCACATCTCGTCGGTGACGGGAAAGCCGTCGGCGTGCGGTTTCTGGACGGCGGTGTCGATGTAGAGGCTGTTCCACCAGATGACCGCATTCGGCGCCAGGCCGAATGCGCCGAACTGGGTTCCACGCCCTCGCGATAGCGCTGGCGCAGCCATCGATCTGGGGGCGCCCGCGGTTCCAAGCTAGGTAGCGCGTAAACGGCGGAGGGCCCCGGCGGGGACCTGACGAAGGGGTGGCGGTGGTCAGGGCGGCGAGCAGGGTCAGGTTCGGGTGGTGATCAGGAGGGAGATGCCGTCGAGGAGGCGTTGGAGGCCGAACTCGAAGCTGTGCTCGGGGCTGTAGGCCGAGCCGTACACCTCGGCGGCGGCCTCGCCGACGCGGGAGGCGACGGGAAAGCGGCTCGCGTCGGAGATCCGGTGCAGGAACGGCGCGTGCGCCGCCCACCACTGCTCGTCGGTCATCCCCGTCAGCTTCTCCGCCTCCAGCGCCTCCACCGCGCCCCTGGCCGCGCCGTGCACGAACCCGGTGACGAGCGTGATGACCGAGTCCATCTCGACGTCGGTGAGGCCGATGCCGTCGACAGCGCTCAGTTCGTACTCGTACTTGGCGATGGTGTTGGGGCCGAGCACGGGACGGCTGGTGGCGACCTGGAGCAGCCACGGGTGGCGCAGGTAGAGCGTCCAGTTCTCCCTGGCGATCTGCTCCAGGCGGGCGCGCCAGCCGCCGGGCAGGTCGGCGGGACGGGCGGTCTCGCCGTAGACGGTGTCGAGCATGACGTCGAGCAGTTCGGGCTTGCCCGGCACGTAGGTGTAGAGCGACATGGTGCCGACGCCGAGTCGTTCGGCGACCCTGCGCATGGACAGCGCCGTCAGCCCCTCGGCGTCGGCGACCTCGATGGCGGCGCGGACGATGCGGTCGACGCTCAGCTCGGGCTTGCCCTTGCGGCTCGGGCGGTCGCTGGTGCGCCACAGGAGGGCGAGGCTGCGGGCGGGGTCGCCCTTGCCGGTGTACTCGACGGTCACACTATGTACGGTACACCGTACGGAGTCCGCTATCGAGGAAAGCCACCCACGCCAGGCCGACGACGAGCGTCAGCCGCTGGAACAGGCCCGCGACGTCGGTGAGGCCCTCGGCGCCGGAGAAGCCCGCTCCCGCGATCACGAAGCCGATCAGGAAGACGACGCCCGTGGCGATCGAGTACGCGGCCCAGCCGGGCCTGCCCCAGCCGGCGAAGCGCCTGCCGTACACGAGGCAGGCGGCGGGCAGGCCCGCGAAGACGAGCATGGAGAACAGGTCGTGCAGGGTGCCCCCGGTGGTCGACCCAGCCGTGGTGGAAGCGGTCGGGGCGGCGGGCGGGTAGCCGTTCACCGGGTCGGTGACGAAGATCCCCGCCCCGGTGAAGCCCACGGCGACGGCGGTCAGGAGAGTGGCGCCCCAGCGGGAGGTGCCGCGCAGGCTGATCGCGAACGCCAGCATGAGCAGGCCGGTGACGATGAAGTTCGCGGTCTGGGTCCAGCCGAGGTCGCCGATGGCCAGCGAGCTGACGGGGTGCCTGAGCGGGTCGTAGCCGTCGCCGCGGGTGGCGCCCTCGACGAGGAACGCGGCGACGAACACCACCGCGGCGGCCGCCCCGCACGCTCGTATCAGTCTCATCACGGTCCCTTCGGCGAGAGCGCTCGGCCAGAGGGCACCGCCTTTTCCATCGTGCTCGCGGGAGGGCTCGCGGGAGGGGAGGTGCGGGGCGGGCGTTGTGGGCCCGCCGGCACACTACCTGGGGAGCCAGTCCTTCCAGACGATCTTGTTGGCGTCGACCCACTTCTTGGCGGCCTGCTCGGCCGACATGCCGCCATCGGTCATGTCGCTGGCCACCGCGTTCTGGTGGTCGTTCGTCCAGGAGAAGTTGCGGACCAGCTCGTAGGCCCTGCCACCGGTGTCGGCGAACTTCCTGCTGACGATCTTGTCGAGCAGGTACGGCGGGTAGTCGCAGGCCACCTTCGCCGCCGCCTCGTCGCAGCCGATCGCGTACGACGGGAGGTTGATCTTGGTCATCTTGACTTGCGTGAACAACCACTGCGGCTCGTAGAAGTACATCAGCAGCGGCCGCCTGTTCCTGGTGGCGGACTTCATCGCCTTGATCAGCGCGTCCTCGCTGCCTGCGTAGACGACCTTGTACTTCAGCTTGAGGTTGCGGACCAGTGCCTCGTCGGCGGTGACGAAGGTGGGGTCGCCGTCGAGCACCTGCCCGAGCTCACCGGACTTCTCGGTCCTGAAGAGGTCGGCGTACTTGTTCAGGTTGCGCCAGTTGGTGATGTCCGGGTACTCCTCGGCCATCCACTGCGGCACGTACCAGCCGATGACGCCCTTGTTGCCGTTCAGTCCCGCGGAGACGGCGACCTTCTTGTCCTGGATGAACTCTTTCTTTTCCTTCTCCCTGCCCCAGTTCTCGACGATGACGTCGACCTCGCCGCTCTCGAAGCCCTTCCACGACTCCTCCTCCGACAGCTTCTTGGTCTCGACCTTGTAGCCGAGCTCGTGCTTGAGGAGGTGGGCCAGCACCGCGGCGCTGGCCTCGTAGCCGATCCAGGGGTTGACGGCCAGCCTGACGGTGCCGGTGGCCTTGGGGGCCTGGGGGGCCTCGGTGGTGCAGCCGGTGAGGATCAGGCCGAGGACGAGAGTCGCGGCCAGCAGTTTGGTTCTCATGTGCGGTCTCCGGCGTGGCCCCCGCCGCAGGGGCGGGGGCACGATCGTTTACTTCGGGATCCAGGCCTGCCACTTGGCCTGGTTGGCGTCGACCCACTTCTTGGCCGCCGCCTCGGCGGACATCCCGTTGTTCTGGATGTCGTTGGCGACCGCGTTCTGGTCCTCGTTGGTCCAGTTGAAGTTCTTGACCAGGTCGTAGGCCTTGCCGCCGGTGTCGGCGAACTTCTTGCTCACGATCTTGTCGAGGTCGAGCTCGGAGTAGTCGCAGGCGACCTTCTTGGGGTCGGCGTCGCAGCCCGCGGTGTACGGGGGCAGGCTCACCCTGGCGAGCTTCACCTTGTCGAAGAGCCAGTGCGGGGTCCAGAAGTAGAACAGCAGCGCCTTCTGCTGCTCCTGCGCCTGCACCGCCGACTCCAGCAGCGCGGCCTCGCTGCCGCCGGTGACGACCTTGAAGTCCAGCTTCAGGTTCTTGACCAGCGCCTCGTCGTTGGTGACGTAGGAGGGGTCGCCGTCGAGCAGCTGGCCCTTGCCCCCGGACTCCGAGGTCTTGAACAGGTCGGCGTACTTGTTGAGGTTCTTGTAGTCGGTGATGTCGGGGTACTTGTCGGCCATCCACTGCGGGACGTACCAGCCGATGACGCCCTTGTTGCCGGTCGAGCCGGCGGAGACGGCGACCTTCTTCTCGTCGATGTACTTCTTCTTGAGATCGTCGTGGCCCCAGTTCTCGACGACGACATCGACCTCGCCGGTCTCGAAGCCCGCCCAGGCGACCTCCTCCTTGAGCTCCTTCTTCTCCACCGTGTAGCCGAGCTCGTTCTGCAGCAGGTGCGCGATGACGGCCGCGCTGGCCTCGTATCCGACCCAGGGGTTGATGGCCAGCTTGACGGTCCCCGCGGCTGCGCCGCTGGCGGACCCGCTGGGCTGCGCGGCCGCCGTCGAGGTGGTGCCGCCGTCGACCCTGGCGCCGCCGCCGCATCCCGCGACGGCCAGGCCGAGGGCGACGACCCCGGCCATGAGGCGAATCTTCATCCGGTGATCATCCTCTTAATTGGGGGGAAGAGCGCCTGTCGGCGCCTTGCGTGATCCGGTCGAGCATGATGCCCAGCAGCACCGTGGCGACGCCCGCGACGAAGCCCATCCCGAAGTCGGAATGCTGGGAGAAACCTGTGACGACGTCGTAGCCGAGCCCGCCCGCGCCGACCATGCCGCCGACGACGACCATGGCGAGCGTCATCACGATGCCCTGGTTGGCGGCCAGCAGGATGGCCCCGCGCGCCATCGGCAGCTGCACCTTCCACAGCAGCTGGCGATGGGTGGAGCCGGCCGACAGCGCGGCCTCGACGGAGGTGGGGGAGACGCCGCGGATGCCGTCCTCGACCAGGCGCACCACGGGCGGCACCGCGTAGATCACCGAGGCGAAGATCGCGGTGAACCTGGTCGGCCCGAACAGCGCGAGCGCGGGCAGCAGGTAGACCACCGAGGGCATCGTCTGCGCGGCGTCGAGCAGCGGGCGCTGGACGGCGGAGTAGGCGCGTGAGCGGGCGGCGGCCACGCCGAGCACGAGACCGAGAAGCAGCGCGACGGCGGCGGCGACCAGGACGGTGGTGAGCGTGGCCATGCTGTGCTCCCACAGCCCGAGCAGCGCCAGCGCCAGCAGGCAGGCCAGGGCGACGAGCGCGGGCCGCGGCCCGCTGGCCCACCAGGCCATTGTCAGTACGGCGGCGGCCACCAGCCACCACGGGGTGGAGGTCAGCACGTCCTGCAACGGGTTCAGCAGGACGGTGGAGGTGATGTTCTTGATCGCTTCGGTGACGTCGTACCAGCTGAACTTGGCCCACTCCACCACGTCGTTGGCGGGCCCGCCGATGGGCAGCACCCACGTCTCGGGAAAGGCGGACGGAAGGACGAACGACATCGCGAGGCCGCCCGCGGCCAGCGCGCCCGCCGCCGCGTACCCGAGCGGGCCGGTGACGCTCTGGCGGGCCGCCGCCAGCGTGGCCCGGTCGAGCACGATCGCCATGACGACGATCGCGATGCCGGCGGGCAGCATGAAGCCGACGTTGGCGCGCGACAGGCCGCGGATGATGTCGGAACCGAGGCCGGGGGCCGAGATGAGGGCGGCGATGACGACCATCGACAGCGCCATCATGATGGTCTGGTTGATCGCCAGCGCGATCGTCTCGCGGGCCATCGGCACCTGGACCTTGCGCAGGGTCTGCCAGCGGGTGGCGCCGATGGAGTCGGAGGCCTCGACCGCGGAGCGGGAGACCTGCGAGATGCCCAGCGCGGTGATCTTGATGGCCACCGGCATGGCGTAGATGAGGGTGGCGACGGTCGCGGAGGACGGGCCGATGCCGAAGAAGAGCACCATCGGCGTCAGGTAGGCGAACGTCGGCATGATCTGCATGACGTCGAGCACGGGCGAGACGATCCGGCGCAGCCGGGCCGACCGCCCGGCCCAGATGCCGAGCGGCAGCCCGATCAGCAGGGCGACCAGCACCGAGGCGAGCACCAGCGCCAGCGTGCGGACGCTGGCGTCCCAGACGCCGAGCACGCCGAAGGAGGCGAAGCCCGCCACGCCCAACAGCGCGATCCGCCAGCCGCCCGCCAGCCAGCCGAGGCCGCCCATCACGCCGACGAGCCCAGGCCAGCCCAGCGCGAACAGCGCCGTCTCCAGCGCGGTGTAGAGCTCGCCCAGGTAGATGCGGACGTAGTTGATGAAGTAGAGGAACAGGGGGTTGTCGTTCCTGTTGGCGTCGACCCAGTCGCGGGCGTCGTTGACGGCCAGGAACGCGGCGGCCTCGTCGTCGTGGGGGAGCGTGGCGGTGCCGTTCATCGTGAGATGGCCGACCACGAGGGCGGCGACGGCGACCGCGGGCACGACCCAGCGGGGCGGGCGGCGGATCCCTGACGCGCCCGCGACGGCGACGGCGCCGCTCACGAGCCCGCCCGGGAGACGGATCCGACGTCCTCGCCGTCGTCCGCCTGCTGAGGAGCGCTCTCCTCGGGCGACGGCGTGGGCTCGGGGATGCTGATCGGCCCCTCCGGTACGGCGTGCGCCATGGCGGACAGGATGTCCACGCGGTCGACCACGCCCACCAGCTCGTCGCCGTCCATCACCCTGATGGGCCTGGCCGAGCCCGTCACCGCGGGGATGGCGTCCCTGATGACGGTGTCGGCGGGAAGGACGGGGCCGTCGAGGTGCTCGTCGGGCTCCGGGGTCCGGCAGATCCACCGCAGCGAGAGCACATGGCTGCGCGGCACCTCGCGGACGAAGTCGGCGACGTAGTCGTCGGCGGGCGCGCCCACGACCTCCTCGGGCGTGCCGAGCTGGACGATCGAGCCGGCCCGCATGATCGCGATGCGCTGGCCCAGCTTGAGCGCCTCCGACAGGTCGTGGGTGATGAAGACCATCGTCTTGCCCACCTCGCGGTGGAGCCTGATGACCTCGGCCTGCATGTCGCGGCGGATCAGCGGATCGAGCGCGCTGAACGGCTCGTCGAACAGCATCACCTGAGGGTCGACCGCCAGCGCCCTGGCCAGCCCGACGCGCTGCTGCATGCCGCCCGACAGCTGGTCGGGGTAGGAGTCGGCGTGGCCGTCGAGGCCGACGAGGGAGAGGATCTCTCTCGCGCGCTCGTGCCTGCGCGGTCTGGGCGCGCCCTGGATCTCCAGGCCGTAGGCGACGTTGTCGATGACGCGGCGGTGCGGCAGCAGCCCGAAGTGCTGGAAGACCATGCTGACCTGGTGGCGGCGCAGTTCGCGCAGCTCGGCGGGGGAGGCGGCGCCCACGTCCTGGCCGCCGACGGCGATCGTTCCGGCCGTCGGCTCGATGAGGCGGGTCAGGCACCGTACGAGGGTGGATTTGCCGCTGCCTGACAGGCCCATCACGACGAACATCTCGCCCGGCCTGACGTCGAAGGTGACGTCGCGGACGGCGATGGTGCAGCCGGTCTTCTCGCGCAGTTCGGCAGGGTCGAGATCTTTGTCGGGGCCGTTCATCACGCGGTCCGCACGTGGACCGAAGATCTTCCACAGCCCGCCGACCTCGATGGCCGCACTGTCCTGCCCGGCTGCCACTTTTTTGTGCCTCCAGAAGCTTGCCGGCCCCGCGGTTGGCCCGGTCCGAGTTGTTGAGGGTAGGCGCGACGGGGCTCAACATAGGGCCCAAATAACGCAAATCACAACGTCGTGACCAACCAGAGACTCGGGTGTTACGGAGTGGATCTTCAAGTAGAGCGGGCCAAACGCCCACAACCGGACAGAAGCCGATATATGGTGATTTTCCGGGCTCAAGATCCGTTATTGGGTGGCCGAAATCAGGGGCTCCAGGTTATCTGAGCTTGTGCCACACCCGACGAGTTTTGTCGCGTTATGTTCGTTTGGTCGTTCTGGTATTGGTGTGCTGAAATAACCCCCACCTTGCTGGATTTTCACACGAGTCTCGCGGGAGGCTCTCCCCCCAACTGAGGTTGCGTTCGGTGAGTAGAAGAACCCCTGCCAAAGCCGCCGACCACGGCGGCTGGCGGCTGCGCAACTGGCGGGTACGCGCGCGATTAGTCGCGCTCATCCTCGTCCCGACCGCCGCGGCCGTCCTTCTCGGCGGCTTCCAGGTCGTCGCCTCCACCAGCGCGGCCGCCGACTACGACCGCGCCAACCAGCTGGCCAAGCTCGCCGCGAACGTCGGTGCTCTCACCCATGAGCTCGGCGCCGAACGCGCCCGCACCGCCTGGCACATCGCCCTCGGCCGCCCCGAGCGCGGTCTGTCCGACGTCCGCGGCCAGATGGCCAGGGTCGACACGGAGGCCGACAAGGTCCGCAAGAGCGCCGCCATCCTCGGCTCCGATATCACGGGCCGCACGGGCGACGAGGTCGCCACCGTGCTGACCCGCCTGGAAGACCTCGTCGCGCTGCGCGACCAGGCCCTCGACTCCGACCTGCTGCCCGGCGCCGCCCTCGACGCCTACACCACCGTCATCTCGGACCTCCTCGCGCTCAACGACGAGCTCGGCAAGAACGGCGAGGACGAGTCGCTGACGCGCCAGGCGGTGACGCTCGACGCGCTCGCGCGCGCCAAGGAGAGCGTCTCGCTGCAGCAGGCGCTGCTGACCACCGTGCTGGCCGTGGGCAGGTTCGAGCAGGACCAGCTCACCACCCTGCTCGGTGAGAGGTCCCGCGAGGCGAGCGAGCGCAAGGCCTTCGCCGCCGAGGCCACGGCCGAGGAGCGCAGGCTGTTCGACGAGAAGGTCAACGGCCGCGAGGCCGACAGGGCGCGTTTCCTGCTCGAACTGGTCCTCACCCGGGCCAACACGGGAGCGCCGCTCAAGGGGCTCGACCTCAGCAAGCGCGACGACGCGCGCGAGTGGTTCGAGGCCTCCACCGTCATCGTCGACGCCATGCGCTCGGTCGAGGAACGCCACGCCGCCGCGATCGTCACACGCAGCAGCGACCTGGCCGCGGCCGAGACCCAGCGCGCCTACCTGGTGGCGGGCGCCGTCGCGGCCCTGCTGCTGGCCGTACTCCTCATCACGACCGGGGTGGCGCGCTCGCTGGTGGCCCCGCTGCGCAGGCTGCGCAGCGAGGCGCTCGACATCGCGGGCGAGCGGCTTCCCGGGTTCGTCCAGAAGCTGCGCGAGTCGCGCGACGGCGCCGTCCCCGCCGAGGTCGCCCCCATCGGGGTGTTCTCGCGCGACGAGGTCGGTGAAGTGGCGCGCGCCTTCGACGAGGTCCACCGCGAGGCCGTACGGCTGGCGGGCGACGAGGCCAAGCTGCGCGCCAACGTCAACGCCATGTTCGTCAACCTCTCGCGGCGCAGCCAGACCCTCGTCGAACGCCAGCTCACGCTGATCGAGCGCCTCGAACGCGGCGAGCGGGACGACACCCGCCTCGGCGACCTGTTCAGGCTCGACCACCTGGCCACCCGCATGCGCCGCAACAGCGAGAACCTCCTGGTCCTCGCCGGGCAGGACGCCGCGCGCAAGTGGACACAGCCGGTCGAGCTGATGGACATCGTGCGCGCCGCCCTCGGCGAGGTCGAGAGCTACGACAGGGTGGTCCTCCAGGCGGCCTCGGAGGTCGCCATCGCGGGCCAGGCCGTCAGCGACACCGTCCACCTGCTGGCCGAGCTGGTGGAGAACGCGGTGTCGTTCTCCTCGGGCGACACCAAGGTGACCGTTTCCAGCAGCCGCATCGACGGCGGCGGCGTCATGGTCGCGGTGACCGACCTCGGCATCGGGATGACCCAGGAGGAGATCGCCCAGGCCAACTGGCGCCTGGCCAACCCGCCGGTCGTGGACGTGTCGGTGTCGCGGCGGATGGGCCTGTTCGTGGTCGGCCGCCTGGCGCTCAGGCACAACATCCGCGTGCAACTGCGCAGGCAGGACGTCGGCGGCCTCACCGCGATGGTGCTCATCCCCGAGGCCCTGCTGACCGCCATCCCTGGCCAGTCGCCCGCGCACGGCATGCCGTCCCAGCACGGCATGCCGCCCCTGCACACCATGCCGCCCGAGCCGCCCGAGCCCCGGGCCGCCCAGCAGTCGCTGGTCGCGCCGCAGTCGATGGTGCCGCCGCAGGCGGGGCCGATGTCGTACGAGAGCCCCTCGCTCGACGCTTCGCCGCTGAGCTCGCCGGTGCCCGACGCGCCGCCCGTCGACTGGTTCGGCACCAACGACGCGCCGTCGGCCGACTTGTCCGACTTCACCTCGAACGGGCTGCCCAAGCGCGGAGGACGGCCCTCGGACGGCCGCCCGCCCGGCTTCCGCGAGATGCCGGGCCTGGGCGGCTCCCAGGGCCCCGACTCGTACGGCACGCTCGACCGCCTCCCGCCCGACTCCTTCGACGCGCCGGTCAGGCACGACTACCCCGACGCCACCAGGCCGCTGCCCAGGGTGGAGACCTCCTCGCTCGACACCGGCGACGAGGAGTACCTGCCGATCTTCGCGGCGGTGGAGTCGAGCTGGTTCAAGCGGCCGGACACGCCGTCCGGCGTCACGGACGCGCCCTCGCTCGACCAGGGACCCGCGCAGGGCAGGCCCGCGACGCCACGCCCGATGGACCCGCCCGCCGTCCAGGCCGCGCCCAGGACACCGGCGCAGCCGCCTGCCCAGCAGGCCCCGGCGCAGGACGCCTGGTCGTCGCCCGCCGACGCGGGCTGGCAGGCGGCCCGCGCGGTCAACGACCCCAGCCTCGGCGGCATCACCACCTCGGGCCTGCCCAAGCGCAAGCCCAGGGCGAACCTGGTGCCCGGCACCGCCGCCGCCCCGCAGTCCCAGGCTCCCGCGCCGCCGATGCCCCCCGTCTCTCCTGACCGGATCAGGAGCAGGCTGGCCAGCTACCAGCAGGGTGTGCGCAAGGGCCGCGCCGAGCTCGAGAACGCGCACGAGGAAGGGGAGCAGCGGTGAAGGAGCTGAGCCAGGCCGCCAGGGACGTCAACTGGCTGGTCAGCGGCTTCGTCGAGGAGGTGCCCGGCGTCGCGCACGCCGTGGTCGTCTCCGCCGACGGGCTGCCGATGGCGTTCTCGCGGGGGTTCCCCAAGGACCGCGCCGACCAGCTCGCCGCTGTGGCCGCGGGGCTGATCAGCCTGGTCCAGGGCGCCTCCAGGGTCTTCGAGGGCGGCGGGGTCACCCAGACCGTCGTGGAGATGGAGCGAGGGCTGCTGCTGGTGATGGCCGTCAGCGACGGGTCCTGTCTCGCCGTGCTGGCCGCGCCAGAGTGCGACATGGGACTGGTCGCCTACCAGATGACGGTTCTGGTCGAGAGGGCCGGCCAGGTGCTCACGCCTGCCGTACGGGCGGAACTGTCATCCGCGCGCCCCTGGTGATGGGAGACGATCGTGGCTTCGTGGAATGACGGCCCTCAGGGGCCGCCGCCGGACTACGGCAGGGGGTACGGCCAGCCGCCCGGTTACGGCCGGCCCGCGCCGAGTTACGAGCCTGCCCCCAGCCCTCCGGAGGAGGAGCGCAGCTCGCTGGTGCGGATGTACTCGCTCACCGGCGGGCGCACCGCGCCGCGCACCAACCTGGCCATGGAGGCGCTGGTCTCCTCGGCCACCTCGGCGCAGCTCGGCATGAACCACACGCGTGAATACCGCGCGATCAGCGAGCTGTGCCGGCAGATCAGGTCGGTCGCCGAGGTGTCGGCGCTGCTGGCCATGCCGCTCGGTGTGGCCAGGGTGCTGATCGCGGACATGGAGGCGGAGGGTCTGGTGCGGATCTACCAGCCGCAGCTGGACGCGGGCATGCCGAACAGGAACCTGCTGGAAAGGGTGCTCAGTGGACTTCGCCGGCTCTAGCGGCCTGACCTCGACGAAGATCGTCGTGGCGGGCGGGTTCGGTGTGGGGAAGACGACGTTCGTGGGTGCGGTGTCGGAGATCCTGCCGCTCACCACGGAGGCGGTCATGACCAACGCCTCGGCGGGCGTCGACGACCTCAGCCTCACCCCCGACAAGACCACCACCACGGTGGCCATGGACTTCGGCCGCGTGTCGCTCGACCGCGACCTGATCCTCTACCTGTTCGGCACGCCCGGCCAGCACCGGTTCTGGTTCATGTGGGACGACCTGGTGCGCGGCGCGATCGGCGCGATCGTCCTGGTGGACACGCGGCGGCTGGCCGACTCCTTCCCGGCGATCGACTACTTCGAGGAGGCCAAGCTGCCCTTCGTGGTCGGCCTCAACGGGTGGGACGGGCACTTCCCGCACGTGGAGGGCCAGGTGCGGGACGCGCTGACGCTGGGTGCGCACGTGCCGATCGTGCGGACGGACGCGCGCTCGCGCGACGCGGTCAAGAGCACGCTCATCACGCTCGTCGAGCACGCCCTGACCGTCCGCTCCGCCTACGGCCCCACCTACTGACCGGACCGCCCGCCGGCTCACCCAGAGGCCGGCGGGGTCAGGCGGTGCGCCACCAGTGGGCGGCGACGAGTTCGGCGACGAGGGTCTCGGTCAGCAGGGCCACGTCGGGGTCGTCGTCGTGGCGGTACCTGATGGCGGCGCGCTCGCCCTCCACGTGCCCGCCCACCGTGAGGACGGTGGAGCCGCGCGAGCGCACCCAGTCCATGGCCTGCTCGTCGTAGACCGACCCGGGGAACAGCAGCGCGCGGTAGTCCAGGGTCTTGGTCAGGTAGACGTCCACGTGCGACCAGTCGCCGCTCTCGCACGCGTCGGCCGCCCTGCGCGGGCCCTCGCGGACCATCAGCGCCGACTGCTCGGCCGACGACATCCGCTCGGCGGGCGCGATCGCGTAGACGCCGTGCGGCCCGTCCAGCAGCTCCAGCGCGGTGGGCAGCCACTCGTCCCTGCGGTCGAGCAGGTCCGAGGTGGCCGCGGCGGCCCGCCGTACGAGCTCGGGCAGGTCGCGGGTGGCGCCGGTCAGGCGTGCCTCCAGCGCGAGCAGGAGGACCAGCGTGTGCTGGAAGGTACGGCAGGCGACGCCGCCCCGCTCCTCGCCCGCCAGCATCGGGATGACCTGGTCGGCCCCCTCGGTGATCTTCGAGCCTTCGACGTTGGTGAGGGCGACGACGGGGGAGGGGCCGCCGGCGTAACGGGCGAGGGCGTCGAGGGTCTCCCTGCTGCCGCCGGTCGCCGAGATCGGGACGACGAGCGTCTCGGGCCCGGCGGGGAAGGTGGCGGCGGCCGAGCCGTACTCGGCGTAGGCGTCGAAACCCCTGGCGCGCAGGCGGAGCGCGGCGACGTTGGCGGCGTAGCGCGAACTGCCCATGCCGAGGAACACCACGCGCCTGAGCCCCTCGGGCAGCGACAGCGGCTCCTTCTCCAGCCACGCGGCCAGGTCGGCGAGGGCGGAGGGCTTGGCCTCCAGGTCGGCGTGGAACAGCTCGGGGTTCACGGGTTCTCCTCGGTGAAGCGGGTGCGCAGCACGCCCATCGGGGCGTAGCGCCAGCGGGGCAGGTGGCGCGCGGCGTAGATCAGCTCGCGGCACTCCTGCTCGATCTCGAACGGGCCGAGCAGGCGCTCGTCCAGCAGGTCGGGGCGACCCGCCTCCGCCAGGCGCAGGCGGTAGGCGGCCAGCAGGTCGGCTCTGGCGGCGGCGGCCCACGCGGCGGCGGCGGAGGCGTCGGCGTCGCGCCGCCTGATCGCCACCTGGGCGACGTGTTCCAGGCTGGTCGTGAGCTGGGCGACGTCGCGGGCGGCGGGCTGGTAGGGGTCGGCGTCGGCGACGGTCGGGTTGCCGTCGAAGTCGATCACCGCGTAGCCGTCGCGCCATTGCAGGATCTGGCCCACGTGGAAGTCGCCGTGGATGCGGATCCTCGGCGTCGTGACGGGGGACGCCAGGGGCGCGAGGGCAGCCCGCAGCACAGGCTCGCGGGCGCGCAGCCACGCCCCGTCCTCGCCGTCGGTGAGCGCGAGCGCCTCCCGCAGCGCCTCGACGGCCCTGCCCAGCTCGGACCGCCCGCCCACAGGAGCGCCCGCTTCCGAACCCGAAGGCGCGCTCTCTCCCGAACCCGAGGGTGCGCTCTCTCCCGAACCCGAGGGTGCGCCCTCGGGAGACGGGAAGGTCGCGAGGGCGAGATGCAGGTCGGCGGCCAGGCGGCCGAGCGTGGCGGCGAAGCCGGTACGGCCCGCCTCCGCCTCGTCCACGCACCACTCCCACCCGTCCCGCGCCTCGGGCAGGTAGCCGGTCACCAGGGCGAGCAGCGTCTCGGCTCCGGACGGCTCCACCCTGGTCAGCGCTGCGTACGGCGGGGCGGTGTGGGCGAAGCCCGTCTCGGTCAGGTGGGCGAAGGCGGCCAGCGTCGGGTGCGGCAGTGTGGCGGGCTCGGCCAGCCACTTCACCACAATCCGCTCGCCGACGACCACCGAGTGGTTGGTCTGGTCGACGTCGATGCCGCGCTCGGCCCACGGGTCGGCGGGGACAAGCCCCTCGGCGGGGACGGTGCCCTCGGCGGGGCCGTACGGAGCGGGCATGGGCAGGTAGCGGCGCATCTTGAAGGGCGCGGGCACCGGCTCCGACAGTGCCGCCAGGAACGCCGCCGTGAGCCCCTCACCGGCCTTCGGGGCGCCTGTGAGAGGCGGGGCAGAACTGGTCACGGTGTCATCCTGATCGGTAACGTGATCCTTACCGTGAGCCAGCAGTCGTCGCCAAACTGAATCGTGATTCAACACGTACATCAAACTTCCTGGTGACAATGTCCGGAAAAGTCTTGCTCATGTTGATGTTGGCTGCAACACTCCTGCTTTGGTCTGACGTGCCCGGTTGGTCGCGAGACCCCTCGTACATCTGAATCTAGAAGGAGTAGCGGCCGTGTCCCGTACCCGGTACACCCGTCGTTTCCCGGCCGTCGTCGCGATGGCCGGACTCGCGCTCGCCGTCGCGGCGTGTGGCGGTGAGTCGTCGACCGACAGCGCCAAGCCGGCGGCGAGCGCAGCCGCGCAGCTGAACGCCAAGGCGGACCTTTCCAAGCAGAGCCTCACCGTGACCGTGTGGCCCGGGTACACGCCCAAGGAACTGCCGGAGAAGGCCAAGGCCAAGCTCGGCGTCGCCGACGTGAAGATCGTCGAGCACGACACCAACGAGACCGCCATGGCCAAGCTGACCGGCCAGGGCGGCGAGGGCATCGACGTGGCCTTCGTCTCCGGCCAGTACGCGCAGGCGCTGGCCGCGGCCGGGCTGGTGGAGCCGATCCACCCCGAGCTGATCCCGAACCTCGCCAACCTCTACCCCGAGGCCACGCAGCTCTCCTACGACAAGGGCAACAAGATCTCCGTCCCCTACACCTGGGGCACGACGGGCATCTGCTACCGCAGCGACCTGGTCAAGGCCGTGCCGACGAGCTGGAAGGACATCCTGACCCCGCCGGCCTGGGCGGAGAAGAAGGTCACGATGATGACCACCGAACGCTGGCTGGCGCTGCCCGCGCTCAAGACGCTCGGCTACTCGGTCAACACCGACAAGGACGAGGAGATCGCCAAGGCGAAGGAGCTCCTCGTCGCAGCCAAGCCGCACCTGCTGGGCTACGACGACGTGACCTTCGGCGACAAGCTGAAGTCCGGCGAGGCGGTCATGGTCGAGGCGTGGGACGGCTGGTGCCCCACCACGGAGAAGAACATCAAGTTCGCGGTCCCGAAGGAGGGCAGCGACCTCTGGGTGGACACCATGGTGATCATGAAGTCCTCCAAGAACAAGGAGGCCGCGCACGCTCTGATCAACTACATCCTCGACCCCGAGATCCACCGCTGGGCGGCCGAGAACATCAACTACAAGGTCCCGAACAAGGCCGCCATGGACAAGATCCAGGTCGCCGAGGGATCGCTGCTCGGCACCTCCCCCGCCGAGCTGCTGCAGGGCGAGTCGATCATCGACCTGGGCGAGGCGTCGACCAAGTACACCCGCCTGTCGACCGAGGTCGCGGCCAAGTAGGCCAGGTAGGCCCAAGAGAGCCACGTAAGCCTGTGAAAGCCGATAAGCCGTGAAATCCGTTGGCAAGGCCCGGCCGGTGTCCCCTGGATGGGGGCGCCGGCTGGGCGCGTTCGTCTTCCTGGGCCCCGGCATCGCCTACCTGGCGGTGCTGATGCTGGTCCCCCTCGCCCTGATCCTCAGCTACACCGTCTTCAGGCGCGGCCGCTTCGGCGGGATCGTCTACGAGTTCACGACCGAGAACTTCAGCAGGCTGTTCGACCCGCTCTACCTCGACGTGGTCCTGGTGTCGATCAAGCTGGCCACGCTGACCACCGTGTTCGCGCTCCTGCTCGGCTACCCCACGGCGTACGTGATCGCCCGGCTGCCCCGCACGTGGAAGACGATCGCGCTGGTCGCGGTCGTGCTGCCGTTCTGGACGAACTTCATCATCAGGATCTACGCCTGGACGATCCTGCTGAGCGGTCCCGGTCTGATCAACTCCACCCTGGGCACGCAGTTCGAGCTGCTCTACAACCAGGGCGCGATGGTCACCGGGCTGCTGTACTCCTACCTGCCGCTGATGGTGCTGCCGCTGTACGCGGCCATCGAGAAGCTCGACCCGCAGCTGCGCGAGGCCTCGGCCAACCTGGGCGCCTCCGCCTTCACCACGTTCAGGCGGGTGACGCTGCCGCTGACGCTGCCCGGCGTGGCCACCGGCTGCGTGTTCGTCTTCGTGCCGAGCTTCGGCAACTTCGTCATCCCCGAGATCCTCGGCGGCGGGCGCTCGGCCACGGTCGGCACGCTGATCCGCACCGAGTTCCTCAAGTCGCGCGACTGGCCGTTCGGCTCCACGCTGGCGCTCGCGGTGATCCTGGTCCTGATCGTGCTGCTGGTGATCCAGTCGTGGGTGAGCCGCCGTGGGTAAGCCGCGCTTCCTCTACGTGCCGTTCTGGCTGACCTACGTCTTCCTGTACGCGCCGATCCTGGTGCTCGTGGTGATGTCGTTCAACGCGGGCCGCTCGCCGTACGTCCACGAGGGCTTCAGCCTCAAGTGGTACGGCGTGCTCGCCGAGGACGACAGGATCCTGCAGGGTCTGGTCAACACGCTGATCGTGGCGGCCGGATCGACCGCGCTCGCCACGGTGCTCGGCACGCTGCTGGCGGTGGGCCTGGCCCGCTACACCAGGTCCAAGCTGCTCGACGCGCTCGGGCTGATGCCCGCGATCCTGCCCGACCTGGTGCTGGCCATCGGCCTGCTGGTCTTCTACGACGTGGTGAAGTTCAGCCTCGGCCTGCACTCGGTGATCCTGTCGCACGCGCTGTTCGGCATGGCCTTCGTCGCCGCGGTCGTGCGGACCAGGCTCACCCACGCCGACTCCTCGCTGGAGGAGGCCTCGCGCGACCTCGGGGCCGGACCCGTCACCACCT
Organism: Nonomuraea sp. NPDC059194; assembly: GCF_042754765.1. Classification (NCBI taxonomy): domain Bacteria; kingdom Bacillati; phylum Actinomycetota; class Actinomycetes; order Streptosporangiales; family Streptosporangiaceae; genus Nonomuraea; species Nonomuraea sp. NPDC059194. Next base: position 76,438 of record NZ_JBHZBH010000012.1, read on the forward strand.
TCGTCAGGGTGACGCTGCCGCAGCTCGCGCCCGGCATCCTCGCCGGCGCGCTGCTGGCCTTCACCCTGTCGATCGACGAGTTCGTCATCGCGTTCTTCACGGCGGCGCCGACCGAGCCGACGCTGCCGATCGTCATCTACTCAATGGTCAGGTTCGGGGTGACCCCGGAGATCAACGCGCTCGCCTCGATCCTGCTGCTGGTGAGCTTCACCGTGGTGATCGTCGCCCAGCGCATGACGAGGATCGGGGAGATCCGTGCTCAAGATTGACGGCGTCAGCCGCAGGTTCGGGGACGTCACCGCCCTCGACGACGTCTCGCTGGAGATCGGCCAGGGTGAGTTCTTCGCCCTGCTCGGCCCTTCGGGCTGCGGCAAGACCACGCTGCTGCGCATCCTGGCGGGCTTCGAGGCACCCGACGCGGGCTCGGTCACCCTCGACGGCGACGACCTGCTGTCGATGCCGCCGAACCGGCGGCCGATCAACCTGATGTTCCAGTCGTACGCGCTGTTCCCGCACATGACCGTGGCCAAGAACATCGCCTACGGCCTGGAGCAGGAGAAACTCGGCAAGGCCGAGATCAAGAAGCGGGTCGGCGAGGTACTGGAGACCATCGGCCTGGCCGAGATGGCAGGCCGCAAGCCCGGTCAGCTGTCCGGCGGGCAGCGCCAGCGCGTCGCCCTGGCCAGGGCGATCGTCAAACGCCCCCGGCTGCTGCTGCTCGACGAGCCGCTGTCGGCGCTGGACAAGAAGGTCCGCGCGGGCATGCAGCTGGAGCTCAAGCGGCTGCAGCACGAGGTCGGCATCACCTTCGTCGTGGTCACCCACGACCAGGAGGAGGCGATGTCGCTGGCCGACCGCATCGCGGTCTTCGAGTCGGGCCAGGTGCGCCAGGTGGACGAGCCCGTCGAGCTGTACGAGCGGCCCCGCACGCCGTTCGTCGCCGACTTCGTCGGCGCCAACAACCTCTTCGAGGGGACGACCGTGCCCGGCGGTCTCGATGTGCCCGACCTCGGCGTCCTGCCGGGTGAGGGGGTCGAGCTGGCGGGCGTCAAGGCGCTGCTGGCCGTACGGCCGGAGAACGTGCGGCTGACCGACACGGGCCTGCTCGGCACGGTGCTGGACGTGAGCTTCTACGGCGGCATCTCGCACATCGCGGTCACCGTGGAGGGCAGGGACAAACCGGTCCTCGTGGCGCAGCAGGGCGCGGCGAAGGTCGAGGCGGGCGCCCAGGTCAGGCTCGGCTGGGACGCCCACGACGCGGTGCTGATCCAGGAAGGCTGAGTCGGTGGGCAGGCTGTCAGTGGGGAGGCGGTCAGTGGGAGGCCAGGTCGCAGCCCGTGGCCGCCCGGGCGTAGCTGAGTATCAGCTCCACGGCCTCCTCGGGGCCGATGAGCGGGTGCCTGGCGGTGATGCGGTAGCCGTAGGCGTCCTCGAGCGCCACCAGGTTGCGCGCGATCGTCAGCGAGTCGGTTGCCGGGGTGAACACCCCGAGCGCCGTCCCGGTGTCGAGGACCGCCTGGTACATCGACACCTGGCGGTCGTACAGGGTGGTCAGCAGCAGGCCGTAGATCCTGTTGCGGCCCGCCGCCCCGCCCAGCTCGTTCAGCAGCCGCACGTCGGGGTCGAGCGGCCCGGTGGGCAGGCCCGAGCGGATCGTCATGACCAGCTTGCGCGCGGGGTCGCTGACGGCCGAGATCTGCCGCATGCGCTGCTCGTAGAAGCGCTCGACGCTGGCGTGGTGCGCCTCGACCAGCAGCTCGCTGAGGTCGGGGTAGTGGTAGAGCACGGCGCCCGAGGTGAGCCCGGCCTCCTCGGCCACGTGGGCGAGCTGGACGCCGTCGATGCCATGGCGGACGATGGCCCGCCGCGCCGCCTCGATGAGGTCGATCCGCCGGTCCGAGCGACTCTTGCGCGCGGTCACCAGCACCCCCGTTTCTGTGGCGTCGTTGAAGTCATCCGGGCACATACTGCCTTGAAGTTGACCATCTCGCTAGACGAGTATTTGAATCGAAATTCAACTGAGTGCACCCTCCGGAGTTGATCATGTCTCTCACCATTCTGTTCATGCCCGAGAGCGCGTACGGGCCCACCAACAACAGCATCGGCATCGGCGACATCCTGCGCCGCAGGGGGCACCGGGTCGTCTTCGCCGCCGAGGCGTCGTGGAAGGGCAAGCTGGAGGCGCTCGGTTTCGAGGAGGACCTGGTCGACCTGGCGCCGCCCGCCGAGGAGGAGCAGGACCCCGGCCAGTTCTGGAAGGACTTCATCCGCGACACCGCGCCGGAGTACCGCAAGAGCACCAAGGAGCAGCTCGAGACCGTCACCAAGCCCATCTGGGACGCGCTGATCGACGGCGTGAAGTACTGCGAGCCGCAGCTCAAGGCGATCATCGAGCGGGTCCAGCCGGACATCATCGTCGAGGACAACGTCATCACCTTCCCCGCGCTGCTGACCGCGGGCAAGAAGTTCGTCAGGGTCGTCTCCTGCAACCCGCTGGAGGTCCGCGGTGAGGCGATCGCGCCGGTCTTCTCCGGCCTGCCCGCCGACGACCGCGCCGAGTGGGACGCCTTCCGCGCCGAGTACGAGCGCACCCACCGCGAGGTCTGGACCGCCTTCAACGAGTGGTGCGCCGAGCAGGGCACCGAGCCGCTGCCCGACCTCGACTTCATCCACGAGGGCGACCTGAACCTCTACGTCTACCCCGAGCTGCTCGACTACACCGACGCCCGCCCGCTCGGCCCGACCTGGCACCGCCTCGACTCCTCGGTCCGCGAGACCGACGAGGACTTCACGCTCCCCTTCGAGCGCAACGACGGCGGGCTGGTCTACTTCTCGCTCGGCTCGCTCGGCTCGGCCGACGTGGAGCTCATGCAGCGCGTCATCGACGTGCTGGCCACCACGCCGCACCAGTACATCGTCTCCAAGGGCCCGCTGCACGAGGAGATCAAGCTCGCCGACAACATGTGGGGCGCGGAGTTCCTGCCGCAGGCGAAGATCATCCCGCAGGTCGACCTGGTCATCACCCACGGCGGCAACAACACCACCACCGAGGCGCTGCACTTCGGCAAGCCGATGATCCTGCTGCCGCTGTTCTGGGACCAGTACGACAACGCCCAGCGCGTGGACGAGCTCGGCTACGGCGTGCGCCTGGCCACCTACACCTTCACCGACGAGGAGCTCAAGGGCGCCCTCGACCGCCTGCTCGGCGACGCCGAGCTGCGCGCCAGGCTGGCCGCGGAGGGCGAGGAGATCCGCCGCCGCGACGGCCTGCGCAAGGCCGCCGACCTGATCGAACAGCTCGGCCAGTGATCCACACCTGACTCACCGCCGGAGGGGAACGTCATCGCGCGTTCCCCTCTGGCATGGTCCGGCCCCGATGGCGTGGTCCGGACCCTCTGGCACGGTCTCCGGCCGTTACGGCAGGCGACCGACCCGATCGTTTCCGAGGGAAGACACGATGCGTCAACTGATCAACCCGGCCACCGGCCAAGCGTTCGCCGAGGTGCCCGACACGCCCGTCCACGAGGTGGCGCACGCCGTACGGCGGGCGAGGACGGCCTTCGAGCAGTGGTCGCAGGCCACCCCCGCCGAGCGCGCCCGCGTGCTGCTGCGCCTGGCCGACCTGGTGGAGGCCGACGCCGAGGAGCTGACCAGGCTCGAAGTGGAGGAGACGGGCAAGCCGGCGGCTGTCTTCAGGGACGGCGAGCTGCCGTTCGCCGCCGACAACCTGCGCTTCTTCGCCGGAGCCGCGCGCTCGCTCGACGGCAGCGGCGCGGGGGTGTTCAGCGCCGGCTACACCTCGGTGCTGCTGCGCCGTCCCGTCGGGGTGGTCGGCTCGATCGCGCCGTGGAACTTCCCGTTCGTCATGGCGGTGTGGAAGCTCGGCCCCGCGCTGGCCGCGGGCAACGCCGTGGTCATCAAGCCCGCGCCGACCACGCCGCGCACGACCCTCCGGCTGGCCGAGCTGATCGCCAAGGCGGGCGCGCCCGAGCACCTCGTGCAGGTGGTGACCGGCGACGCCGAGGTGGGCGAGGCGCTGGTGACCGACCCTGGTGTGGACATGGTGAGCGTCACGGGCTCCACCGAGACGGGCCGCGCGGTCATGACGGGCGCGGCGCGCACGCTCAAGCGCGTGCACCTGGAGCTCGGCGGCAAGGCGCCCGCCCTGGTCTTCGAGGACGCCGACCTGGCCGAGACCGCCCGCGGCGTGGCCATGGGCGCCACCTACAACACCGGCCAGGACTGCACCGCGGCCACGCGGGTCTACGTCTCCCGCCAGGCGTACGGCGACGCGGTGGAGGCCATCCGCGCTACCCTTGCCGAGATCAAGGTCGGCGACCCGTGGAGCCCCACGACGGACATCGGGCCGCTGATCTCGGCCGCGCACCGCGACAGGGTGCACGGATTCGTCTCCCGCGCGGTCGCCGACTCGGGCGGCGAGGTGGTCTTCGGCGGCGCCCCGATCGACGCGCCGGGCTTCTTCTACCCGCCCACCCTCATCGCGGGTCCCCGGCAGGACAGCGAGGTCGTGCAGGGCGAGCTTTTCGGTCCTGTGCTTGTCGTGCTGCCCTTCGACGGCGAGGACGAGGCGGTCAGGCTGGCCAACGACACCCGCTACGGCCTGGCCTCCTCGGTGTGGTCGCGCGACGTGGCCAGGGCCATGCGCGTCTCGCACCGCCTGGACGTCGGTGTGACGTGGGTGAACGATCATCTGCCGATCGCCAGCGAGGCTCCGCACGGCGGCGTCAAGGGCAGCGGCTTCGGCAAGGACATGAGCCAGGAGGCGGTGCAGGAGTACTCCGTGACCCGCCATCTGATGATCAAGCACGCGGCTCCGGCTGAGCGGGACTCGTTCCGGCCGGCCTAAACAGCGTGTGGCGTTATGGGCGAAAAAGCCAGATTTATGGGTGTTTAACGAGCTTTGTCTCGTTCGCTGATCTGGTCAGGTTGTGTTCCAATTACGATCGCTCTTGCAATCCCATGCGCCACATGCGTGTCAGAGATTTTCGAGCACGTATGGCGAGAGGTAGCGACACTCAGTGAGGACGGAAAACCCCCGGCACGCCGCCCCGGGGGAGGACACAGGAAAGAAGCCCGGGTCGGGCAGTCGTTTCCAGCTGGGCAACTGGCGGGTGCGATCGCGCCTCATCCTGCTCATCCTGATCCCCACGGTCGTGGGCGTCCTCCTGTCGGGCATCCAGCTTGCCAACTCCATCGGCACCGCCGCCGAGTACCGCCGCCTGACCCAGGTGGCCGAGCTCGTGCAGCGGCTCGGCGCGCTCTCCCACGAGCTGGGCAAGGAACGCACGCTCACCGCCTGGTACATCGCCGACAACCGCAGGGCCGGACGCCTTTCCCAGCTGCGTAACCAGCGGGACGTGGTCGACGCCGGCAAGAAGAAGGTAATCGACAGCGCCAAGGCGATCGACGAGGCCCACCCGGCCCGCGTCCGCCACCAGGTCGAGGAGGCGGCCCGCTGGCTCAACGGCCTCGACGGCCTGCGCGAGTCGATCCTCGGCGACAGCGTCCCGGCCCGAGCGGCGATCAGGACCTTCAGCTCCATGATCGATGTCATGGAGGGCCTGCAGGGCGAGCTGGTCGCCGCGGGCAACAACGAGGGCCTGCTCGGTGACGCCACCGCGCTCGGCGCGCTGGAGCGCGCCAAGGAGGAGGTCTCCCGCCAGCAGGTCATCCTCGTTGTCGCGCAGATCGAGCGCCGCCTCGACTACGACGACCTGTCCGACTTCCTCGGCTCGTGGAACGCCCAGCAGGCCGAGCTGGCCGTCTTCGAGACCGAGGCCTCGGCCGACGACCTGGCCTTCTACCGAAAGACGGTCAGAGGCCAGGAGATCGACCGCGGCGACGCCATGCGCCAGCGCGCGCTGGCGCAGATGCGTGAGTACAAGGAGATCCGCGACCTCGACACCACCTCGCGGCGCGACCTCAAGCTCTGGTACGACAGCACCGAGCAGACGGTCGACGCGATGCGCAAGGTCGAGGAGCAGCTGTCCACCGCGATCGTGAGCAAGACCAGAGAGCTCAGCGACGCCGAGCAGAACAACGCCATCATCTCCGGCGCGGTCATCCTCGTGCTGCTGCTGCTCGTGCTGGTCATCACCACCAGGGTGGCGGGCTCGCTCGTGCGGCCCCTGCGCAAGCTGCGCGCCGAGGCGCTGGAGGTGGCCGGCAGCACGCTGCCCGACACCGTCCGCATCCTGCGCGAGTCCGGCGACGGCGCGGCCATCCCCGAGGTTCCCTCCATCGGGGTGCTCACCCGCGACGAGATCGGTGAAGTGGCGCGCGCCTTCGACGAGGTCCACCGCGAGGCCGTACGGCTGGCCGGTGACGAGGCCAAGCTGCGCGCCAACGTCAACGCCATGTTCGTCAACCTCTCGCGGCGCAGCCAGACCCTCGTCGAACGTCAGCTCCAGCTCATCGAGGGCCTGGAGAACGGCGAGGAGAACGAGCAGCGCCTGTCGGACCTGTTCAGGCTCGACCACCTGGCCACCCGCATGCGCCGCAACAGCGAGAACCTCCTGGTCCTCGCCGGCCAGGAGGCCGCCCGCAAGTGGACCCAGCCGGTCGAGCTCGTCGACATCGCCCGCGCGTCGCTGTCGGAGGTCGAGGGCTACGAACGGGTCAACATCCAGGTGCCGACCGGCACCCTGGTGGCCGGGCCCGCCGTCACCGACGTCGTCCACCTGCTCGCCGAGCTGATCGAGAACTCCATCTCCTTCTCCCCGCGCGAGACCAAGGTCACCGTCTCCAGCAACCGCGCCGAGGGCGGCGTGATGATCGCGGTCGTCGACCTCGGCATCGGCATGACCGCCGACGAGGTCGCCCAGGCCAACTGGCGCCTGGCCAACCCGCCCGTCGTCGACGTGGCGGTCTCACGCCGCATGGGCCTGTTCGTGGTCGGCCGCCTGGCCCTGCGCCACGGCATCAAGGTCCAGCTGCGCTCGCAGCACGGCGGCGGCGTCACCGCGCTGGTCGTGCTGCCCGACACGCTGCTGGTGCCGGCGACGGCCCCGGCCCAGACCGGCTTCCCGTATCAGCAGAGCCAGGGCTCCTTGAGCCCGTTCGACTCGCCTGTCATGGCCGCCCCCGTGGCGCAGTTCGGCATGGACAGCCCCGACGTGCGCGGCTTCGACGAGCCGATGCACACGCCGTGGCCCGGAACGCTGCCGCCCCCCGGCGGCAACACGGCGTGGCCGTCGATGGGCGAGGAGTACGCCTTCGGCACCGCTGACACGGGGACGCCGGGCAACGGCGGGTCCGACAGCGCCTTCCCCGGCAGCACGCGCGACACGGGCTTCCCCGACCCCGGCTTCCCCGAGCCGGGCTTCCAGGAAAGCGGTTTCGCGGACAGCGGCTTCTCGGACAGCGGTTTCGCGGGCAGCGGTTATGCGAGCAAGGGCTTCTCGGACACGGGCTTGCCGGATCAGGGCTTCCCCGAGACCGGGACGCGCGACGGGGCTTTCTCAGACAGTTCCTTCTCCACTGGGGCCTTCTCCACCGGGTCCTTCTCCGACAGCGCCTTCTCCGACAGTGCGTTCTCCGACAGTGGGTTCTCCGATGGTGGGTTCGCCGACGCGGGCCGCGCGCCCGCCGCGCCCGCGTCCAGCAGGCCCGAGCCCGCCTTCGACCCGTTCTCCAGGAGCCTGCCGGAGCCCGAGCCGCGGCCGATGGACGCCTTCGGCCGTACGCCGGAGCCCGAGGCCTACTCCACCTTCGACCACGCCTCGCGCGAGCCCTCCGGAGCCTTCGGCACCCAGGGCAACGAGTCCCACAGTTCGTTCATGGGGCTGCCGGAGTCCGACATGACCGGCCCGCTGCCCGTCGTGCGCACCTCACCGATGGACGAGGACGGCGAGGAGTTCCTGCCGATCTTCTCCTCCGTGGGCTCCGACTGGTTCCGCAGGCCCGACCCCGAGGAGCTGAAGGCCGCCAAGGAGAGGGAGGAGCCTTCGGCCGACAGCGCGCGGCTCAACGGCCGTCCGTCGAGGCAGGCCGACGAGCAGCCGCCCCCGCAGGAGAGCCGCCCGCAGGAGAGCCGCCCGCAGGGGCTGCCGCAGCGCAGGCCCGGCGAGAGCATGGCGGCACCTTCGTGGTCCTCGCCCGCCGACAGCGGCTTCCAGGCCGCGCGCGCCGCCGCGCAGCCCGCCCAGGGCGGCACGACCTCCTCGGGCCTGCCGCGAAGGGTCCCCAAGGCCAACCTGGTTCCCGGTACGGCGAGCCCGCTCGAGAGCCCGGCTCCCGAACCGCCCGCGCCGATCTCGCCCGACCGGGTGCGCAGTCGCCTGTCCAGCTTCCAGCAGGGAGTGCGGCAGGGCCGTGAATTCACTCGCGACCACACCCGCGAGAACAAGGAGGACAGATGAGAGAGCTGAGTCAGGGTGCCCGCGGCGTCAACTGGCTGATCACCGACTTCGTGAACAACGTGCCCGGTGTCGCGCACACCGTGGTCGTGTCGTCCGACGGTCTGCCGCTTGCCTACTCCGAGGGCTTCCCCAAGGACAGGGCCGACCAGCTCGCCGCGGTCGCCTCCGGTGTGATCAGCCTCACCCAGGGTGCCGCCCGGGTGTTCGAGGGCGGCATGGTCACCCAGACGGTGATCGAGATGCAGCGCGGCCTGCTGATGATCATGTCGATCAGCGACGGGTCGTGCCTGGCGGTCCTCGCCGCGGCCGACTGCGACATGGGCCTGGTGGCGTACCAGATGACGCTGCTGGTGGAGCGGGCGGGACAGGTGCTCACGCCTGCCGTACGCGCCGAGCTGCAGGCGTCACGCCCCCGCTAGCGGGGGCGTGACATGGGGGACAGGAGAAGGCTGTGACAGATCAGGGTTGGGCTGGTGATAACAATCAGGGGCGACATGGGGCCCCACGCCCGCAGGGGCCGAGCTCGCTGGTCAGGCCGTATGCCGTGACCGGAGGGCGCACGGCGCCCAGGGTGAAGTTCGCGATGGAGGCGTTGGTCTCCTCCGCCACATCCGAACACCGCGATCTTTCTCTCCTCAGTCCGGAGTACCAGGCGATCATCCAGTTGTGCCGGTCGGTCAGGTCGGTCGCCGAAATCTCCGCCCTCTTACGAGTTCCGCTCGGCATCACCCGGGTGCTGATCGCGGACATGGCGTCAGAGGGCCTGATTCGCGTCCACCAGCCTCAGCTGGAAGCGGGTAAGCCGGATCTCAACCTGCTCGAAAGGGTGCTAAGTGGACTTCGCAGGCTCTAGCGGCCTGACCTCGACGAAGATCGTCGTGGCGGGCGGGTTCGGCGTCGGCAAGACGACGTTCGTGGGTGCGGTGTCGGAGATCCTCCCGCTGACCACGGAGGCCGTGATGACCGACGCGTCGGCGCACATCGACGACGTGTCGCTCACGCCGAACAAGACGACCACGACCGTGGCCATGGACTTCGGCAGGGTGTCGCTGGACAGGGACCTGATCCTTTACCTGTTCGGCACGCCCGGCCAGCACCGGTTCTGGTTCATGTGGGACGACCTGGTGCGCGGCGCCATCGGCGCGGTCGTCCTGGTCGACACTCGCAGGCTCGCCGACTCCTTCCCCGCGATCGACTACTTCGAGGAGGCCAAGCTGCCCTTCGTGGTCGGGATCAACGGCTGGGACGGGCAGTACCTCCACGCGGAGGAGGAGATCAGGGAGGCGCTGACGCTCTCCCCGCACATCCCGCTGGTCCGTCTCGACGCCAGGTCCCGCGACTCGGTGAAGAGCACCCTGATCACCCTGGTGGAGCACGCGCTCACCAGCCACGTGAGCCCCCGCGGCTGACCTCCGCGGGGCTCCGTGGCCCCGGTCCTGGCCCGGCGGTGGAGATCCGCCGGGCTTGCGGCTATTGTCGACTGTGATCATGGTGGTGAACCCTCTCACAGGCGAGCCCGAGCGCCCGCTGTCGCCGGTGCCGCCCGAGGAACTGGCCGCGACGGCGCTCTCGCTGCGCTCGCGGTCGGCGGCCTGGCGCGGGGCCGACAGGGGCGCGGCGCTGTCCGCCTTCGGCGCGGCGATCGCCCGTGACGAGCGCCTGCTGGCCGCGCTGGTCGCCGACACCGGCCGCCACGCGGAGTCGGAGCTCGAACGGCGCGCCGTGGCCGCCGTCATCGACCGATGGGTACGGCAGGCGCCTGCGCTCCTGGCCGACCGGCCCGAGGAGCCGGCCTCCGTCCCTGGCATCGTGGTGGGCGGCGAGGCGGTGCCGTACGAGCTCGTCGGCGCGATCAGCCCGTGGAACTTCCCCCTGCTGCTCGGCCTGATCGACGCGGTTCCCGCGCTGGCCGCCGGATGCGCGGTGCTGGTCAAGCCCAGCGAGCTGACGCCCAGGTTCGTCGAACCCCTCATGCGGCTGGTGCCGCCCGAGCTGCCGCTCCACGTGGTCGAGGGCGACGCCAGGACGGGAAAGGCGCTGGTCGGGCTGGTCGACGCGCTGGTGTTCACCGGCGGCGTCGCCACCGGCCGGAAGGTCGCCGAGGCCGCCGCCCGCGCCTTCATCCCCGCCTTCCTGGAGTTGGGCGGCAAGGACCCCGCCATCGTGCTGGCCGGAGCGGACCTCGACAGGGCGGCCACCGCGATCCTGCGCGGCGGCACCGCGAACGCGGGCCAGGCCTGCCAGTCGATCGAGCGCGTCTACGTCGCCCGCGAGGTCTTCGCCGACTTCCTCGCCCTGCTGGTCGACAAGGCGAAGGCGACCCGGCTCACCTGCGAAGGCGGGCCCGTGGGCCCGCTGATCAGGACCGGCGTCATCCCCTCCCACCTGGCCGAGGCGGTCGAGCGGGGCGCGGTCGTGCACACCGGCGGGCAGCTCGAACGGCACGGCGGCGGCCACTGGATGCGGCCGACCGTGCTGACCGGCGTCGACCACTCGATGCGCGTGATGACGGAGGAGACTTTCGGGCCCGTCCTGCCGCTGATGCCCTTCGACGGCGTCGACGAGGCGGTCGCGCTGGCCAACGACTCCGTCTACGGCCTGTCGGCCGCCGTGTTCGCGGCCACCGAGGACGAGGCCAGGCAGGTCGCCTCCCGCCTGCGGGTGGGCGCGGTCAGCGTCAACGACGCCGCGCTGACCGCCTTCGTCCACGAGGGCGACAAGCACTCGTTCAACCTCTCCGGGCTCGGCGGTTCCCGCATGGGCCCGGCCGCCCTCAACCGGTTCGTCAGGCGCAGAGCCCACCTGGTGAACCGATCATCCCGATCCGTCTGGAGCGTATAGATGGGACTTCGCGCGGAGATGCCGCTGCTGGCCAGGCACGAGGGCCGGTGGGAGGGCACCTACCGCCACCTCGACAGCCTCGGCCAGGTGGTGGACCTGCACCGCTCCCTCGTGACCTGCTCGATCGTCGACGACCTCGCCTACCACCAGGTCAACGAGTACACCTGGGACGACGGCAGGAGCGAACGCCACGAGTTCCCCGGCACCTACCTGGGCGCCGGGAGATGCGCCTTCGACACCGAGCGGATCAGGGGCGAGTTCTGGGAGGTCGACGCCTCCACCATCTACCTGAACTGGGTCTTCAAGGCCGAGGACGAGGACCTGAGGCTGTTCGAGCTGATCGTCCTGAGCGAGGACGGCACGACCCGCAGCAGGGTGTGGCAGTGGATCAGGGCGGGGGAGTGCGTGCGCCGTACGCTGATCGACGAGAAGCGCGTCGGGTGAGCGCCTTCCGGGCCCTGGCCCTGCAGGTCAGGACCGAGGCGGTCAACGGCTCGGCCGAGCCGCGCGCGCTCGTCGACTCCGCGATCGGCAGGATCGCCGCCCAGACCGCGGCGGCCAAGGCGTGGATCGGGCCCGACCTGCGCCTGGTGGTGCTGCCCGAGTACGTGCTGACCGGGTTCCCCTTCGGCGAGAGCGTCGCCGAGTGGCGGACGAAGGCGGCGCTCGACCCCGACGGCCCCGAGTACCTGGCGCTCGGCGAGATCGCCCGCGGCAACGACCTGTTCCTGTGCGTCAACGCCTACGAGAGCGACCCGCACTTTCCCGAGCTGTTCTTCCAGGCCACGGTCATCCTCGACCCGGCGGGTGAGGCCGTCCTGCGCTACCGGCGGCTGCACTCGATGTTCTCCCCGAGCCCCTACGACGTGTGGGATCGCTACCTCGACGTCTACGGCATGGACGCCGTGCTGCCGGTCGCCCGCACCGAGCTCGGCAACCTGGCGGTGCTCGCCTCGGAGGAGATCCTCTACCCCGAGCTGGCCAGGGCACTGGCGCTGCGCGGAGCCGAGGTGTTCTGCAACCCCACCTCCGAGGCCTCCGCGCCCGGGCTCACCCCGAAGGCGATCGCCCGGCGGGCCAGGGCCATCGAGAACCTCGCCTACGTCGTCTGCGCCAACAGCGGCGGACTGGAGGGGCTGCCCATCCCCGGCGACTCCACCAGCGGCGGCTCCGAACTCATCGACTTCGAGGGCCGCCCGCTCGCCCAGGCGGGACAGGGCGAGTCGCTGGTGGCAGCCGCCGAACTCGACCTGGCCGCGCTGCGCCGTTACCGCCGCCGCCCCGGCATGGGCAACCTGCTGGCCAGGGTGAAGCCCGCCCTCTGGGCCGAGGAGTACGGCAGGCACGACGTCGAGCGCCCCGGCGACCTGGCCGCGGGGCCGCCGACCAGGCGGTGGTTCGTCGAGCGGCAGCAGGCGGCGATCAAGAGGCTGTACGGCCCCGATGCCACCTGAGCGCCCTGCGCTCCACCGCCAGGAACGCCCCGTTCAGCACGACGCCGAGGATGCCCAGCAGCACGATGCCCGCCCACATCGCGGGGATGTCGAAGCTGCCCTCCGCCTCGCGCATGCGGTGCCCGATGCCCTCGCTGCTGGCATACAGCTCGGAGATCACCATCATGATCAGCGCGAGGGCGACGCTCAGCCGGAGGCCAGCGAAGATCTTCGGCCCGGCCGCGGCCAGCACGATCGGCCAGCGTCGCAGGTGGAAGACCTGGGCCGTGTCGAGGTACTGCCGGTCGACGTAGCGCGCGCCGTCCATGGCGTTGATGAGGACCGGCCACAGCACGCCGTACACGATCGCGGCGAGCTGGATCGGCGTGCCGACCCTGAAGAAGATCAGGAACACCGGCAGCAGCGCGGCGGGCGGCACCGACCTGCCGAAGTGGACGAGCGGCTCCACCAGCGCCGACAGCCACCTGGAGCGGCCCAGCGCGAGGCCGAGCGCGACCCCGGCCGCGGCGGCCACCGCCCATCCGGCGGCCAGCCTGCCCAGGCTCGGCAGCAGGTCGCCCGCCGCCTCCTCGGTCAGGAACAGGCGGGTGGGCGGGCCCGCGAACCACATTTCGTGCATCCTGGCCAGGATCGTCGACGGGGGCGGGAAGTAGACCGCGCCGACCGCGCGGGTGGCCACCTCCCAGGCGAGCGCCGCGACGGGCAGCAGCCAGTACCAGGCCAGTCGCCTGATCATGCGGCCTCACCCGCCCTCGCCCGCCGCGGACCGAACAGTCGTCTGATCACGTGGCCTCACCCGCTCTCGCCCGGTGCCAGCCGAACAGGCGCCGCTCGGCCGCGGTGAACAGCGCGTTGGCGCCCAGGCCCAGGGCGCCGGCCCAGATGGTGGCGGCCAGCATCCTGTCGACCCTGTTGGCGCTGCCCGCCTGCACCAGGAAGGTGCCGATGCCGCCCGCACCGCCCGCGATCAGCTCCACGCTGACGGCGACGATCAGCGTGACGGACACGGCGATGCGCACGCCCGTCGCGATGAACGGCGCGGTGCTCGGCAGGGAGACGCGCCACAGGATCGACAGGGGACCGAAGCCGAAGCCCCGCATGGTGTCCTTGGCGACGGGGTCGACGTCGGCCAGGCCGTACATCGTGTTGATCAGCAGGGGCCACGAGCAGGTGTAGACGACCAGTGCGGTCTTGGCGTCCTGGCTGTCGGTCCAGACGAACATCGCCAGCGGGATCAGCGACAGCGAGGGGATCGGACGCAGGAACTCCACCAGCGGGCGCACCGACCGCTCGACCGCGGGGACCGTGCCCAGCAGCAGCCCGGCGGGCACCGCCGTCACCACCGCGATCAGCAGCCCCGACGCGCATGCGGCCAGCGTCACGCCGACGTCGGACAGGAACGCGCCGTCGACCGCCAGGCCCGCCGCCGTCACGAGCACGGCGGACACCGGCGGCAGCACCCCGATAAGCCCCGCGCGCCCCGCGGCCTCCAGCAGGAGCAGGAAGCCGAGGACGCCCGCGACGCCCAGCGCCTGACGACGAGCGGGGGTCATCCGATCCTGGCGGGGATCAGTGTCGTGACGTCGGGCTTGGTCTTCAGGTAGCCGTAGCCGTGCAGCAGGTCGGCCAGCTTCTGGAACTCGGCCTTGTCCACCTCGGCGGAGAACTGGCCGAGTTTCATCGCCGCCGCCGTCTCGGCGGGGATCTGCGTGTAGGTGGGGATGACGGCGTTGATCGCCTCGCGGTCGGTGCTGACGATCTGCTGCGCCTTGGCCAGCGCGCGGTGGAAGGCCGCGGCCGTCTTCGGGTTCTTGGTCAGCCACTCCTCCGACACGCCCCACGCGTCGAGCGGCAGGCCCGCCGTCGGCCCCGAGGTGGTGTCGATGATCTCGACCGCTCCGCCCTTCTTGGCGGCGCTCAGGAACGGCTCGACCAGCCACGCAGCGTCGATCTTCTTGGTCGACAGCGCCGTGAGCTGGTCGGCGAACGGCACCGCGACGAACTTCACGTCTTCGGGCTTGAGCCCCGCCTGCTGCAGGTGCGCGTTGGTGACGGTCTGACCGAGCGCCTGGAGCACGTTGACGCCGACCGTCTTGCCCTTGAGGTCGGCCGCGCTCTTGACGGGGGAGTCCTTGGGGACCACGACGCTGGCGATGCCCGGCGCCGCCGTCTGCACGTGCTGGAACAGCCGCAGCTTGGCCGCGCCCGAGTCGTTGATGGCCAGCAGCGAGACGTAGCTGGTCAGGAAGGCGTCCATGCTGCCGTTGAGGATCTTCGGCATGACCGCCTGAGGAGCCTGGATGATCTCGGTCTTGACCGTCAGCCCCTCGGCCTTGAAGAAGCCGTTCTTCTCGGCGATGAACAGCGGCGCCGAGGAGGGCACGGGGACCACGCCGACGGTCAGCGTCGTCTTCTCCTGGGCCGCGTCGCCGCCGGTGCCGCCGCCCCCGCCGCAGGCGGCCAGGGCCGTCACCAGGACGATCGCCAGTGCTGCTCGCTTCACGCGTGGGTCCTCTCGACGCCGCGCACGAGGCGTCCGACCTCGGCGCGAAGGTGGACGAAGTCGGGGTGCTCGCGGGTGGAGATCTGGTCGCGCGGGGAGGGCAGCTCCACCTTCAGGTCGCCGACGATGTGGGCGGGCGCCTTGGACAGCACCACGACCCTGTCGCCGACGTAGACGCTCTCGTCGATGTCGTGGGTGATGAGCACGATGGTCATCTGGTGGTGCCCGCGCACCTGCAGGACGAGGTCCTCCAGGTCCTCTCTGGTCTGCGCGTCGACCGAGCCGAACGGCTCGTCCATCAGCATCAGCTTGGGGCGGTAGGCCAGGGCCCTGGCGATCGCCACCCGCTGCTGCATGCCGCCGGAAAGCTGGAAGGGGTATTTCTTGCCCGCGTTCTCCAGTCCGACGCTTTCCAGCGCCTCCATGGCGGCGGCCCTGCGCTGCTGTTTGTTCATGTCTTTACGGCGCAGCGGCAGCGCCACATTCTCGGCGACGGACATCCAGGGGAAAAGGGAGCGGCTGTAGTCCTGGAAGACGACGGCCAGGTTGTCGGGCGTCTGCTTGACCAGTTCGCCCGCGATGCGCACCTCGCCGCCCGTCGGCTGGATGAGCCCGGCGATGGAGCGCAGGAGGGTGGACTTGCCCGCGCCCGAGGGGCCTACGATGCAGAGCAGTTCGCCCTCGGCGACGCTCAGATCCAGCCCCTCGATGGCATGGTGGGCGCTGGGGCCGCTGCCGTAGACGTGGGAGAGGTTCGATATCTCAAGCACGCTGGATCCTAGGGGCCGCTGGGGGTCGGAAAGATGATCCAGACTCTATCGGAGAGCCTTTATAAAGGGGCTAGGTAATGTCTGATTTGTCAATTATGCGGTGATTTGTTCCGGCCGTTTTCGTGAGGTTGGCTTATCCGTCGGCCATGTGTTGAAATGCTGGGCGTTGTCGATCGCGGGGGGACAGATGCGCGCTCTCATCGTTGGTGCGGGAATCGGCGGGCTCACCACGGCGCTCAGCCTCCACGCCGCCGGGATCGACTGCGTGGTCGTCGACTCCGTCACGCAGTTGCGCCCGCTCGGCGTCGGCATCAACCTGCAGCCGCACGCCGTCAGGGAGCTGACCGAGCTCGGGCTCGGCGACAAGCTGGCCGAGACCGGGGTGCGCACCAGCTACATGACCTTCACCGACAGGTTCGGCGGAGTCGTGGTCGCGCTGCCCAGGGGGCTGTCGGCGGGCTACCGGTGGCCCCAGTTCTCCATCCACCGGGGCGAGCTGCAGCTGCTCCTGCTCGACGCGGTGGTCGAGCGCCTGGGCCCCGACGCGGTCAGGACGGCGACGGCCTTCGAGGACGTCGAGCAGGACGACGATCACGTCGAGGGCGTGCTGCGCGACGTGCGGAGCGGCCAGATCACGCGCGAGCGGGCGGACGTGCTCGTCGGCGCCGACGGGATCCACTCGGCCGTGCGCGCCAAGCTCAACCCGGTCGGCGACCCGCTCCACTGGACCGGCGTCAGGATGTGGCGCGGCGTGTGCGAGGCAGAGCCGATCCTCGACGGGTCCACCGTGCTCGTCGCGGGCTCCAGCCTGCAGGCGAAGATGGTCGCCTACCCCATCTCCGCCCGCGCCTCGGCCGCGGGACGCCCGCTGATCAACTGGGTGGCCGAGGCGCCCGTGGCCGACAGGAGCGCCGCGGGGGAGGCCGACTGGACCAGGAAGGGCCGTCTGGAGGACGTGCTCGCGCACTTCGCCGACTGGAAGTACCCGCACTGCGACGTGCGGGCGCTCATCGAGGGCTCGGCGCGGATCCTGGAATACCCGATGGTCGACAGGCAGCCGCTCGCCCGATGGCAGTCGGGCAGGGTGACGCTGCTCGGCGACGCGGCCCACCCCATGTACCCGGTGGGCTCCAACGGCGGTTCGCAGGCCGTCCTCGACGCCCGAGTGCTGGCCAGGTGCCTGGCGACCGCGCCCGACGTGGTGACGGGCCTGGCGGCCTACGAGGGGGAGCGCAGGGAGGAGACGGCCGCGCTGACGCTGGCGCACCGGTCGCTGCCCATGGACGAGGCGATGAAGATGATCTCCGAGCGGGCGCCGGAGGGTTTCGACGACATCGCCGACGTGCTGACGACCGAGGAGCTCGCGGCCGTGGCCGGCAACCAGCACCGGCTGACCGACCAGGACGTCGAGGCGCTCAACACCAGGCCCTCATGGAGCGTGGCCCCCAGGGCGTGAAGCCCTGAGAGCCACGTGGGTCCGCTCGCGCCCTACTTGTAGATCATCGTGTTGACGTCGAACTTCGACTTCAGGTAGCTGAACTCCAGCATCAGGTCGGCGACCCGCTGCAGCCGCGTGGGGTTCACGGAGGTGGAGTAGCCGCCCAACTGCATGAGGTCGGCCGTGGCCGCGTCGATCTTGGTGTACTTGCCCAGCGCGGCGTCGACCTCCTCCGAGTTGCTGATGGCCAGCTCGATGGCCTTGGTGAGCGCGCGCTGGAAGGCGGCGACCGTCTTGGGGTTGGCCTTGCCGAACTCCTCGGTCACAAGGTAGCCGGCGATGGGGAAGTCCGCGGTCGGGCCCTGCATCAGGTCGGCCAGCGTCTTGGCGCCCATCTTCGAGGAGGCGACCTCGTGGAACGGCTCCGGCAGCCAGGCCACGTCGACCTGGCCCGCGTCCAGCGCGCCGACCATCTGCGGGAACGGCGTCTCGACGAACTCCACGTCCTCGGGCTTGAGCCCGTGGACCTTCAGCAAGGCGCTCATGGTGAGGGTCGCCACGTTCTGCTTGGTGTTGACGCCGATCTTCTTGCCCTTGACGTCCGCCACCGTGGCGATCGGGGAGTCCTTCTTCGTCATGAGCATGAAGTTGTTCGGCTTGGCGACGTAGGCCTCGCCGACCACCTTCAGCTTGGCGACCCCCGAGGAGGTCGCCAGGATCGCCGAGACGTAGTTGCTGTGCAGGACGTCGTACTTGCCGCTGGCCAGGTCGGACATGGCGGCGGCGCCACCCTGGATCGGCTCGAACTTGAGGTCGAGGCCCTCGGCCTTGAAGAAGCCCTTGTCGATGCCGATCTGGATCGGCGCGACCTCGGGCAACGGCAGCATGCCGACGGTGATGCTGGTCTTTTCGAGCCCGCCCTTGTTGGGGCTCGCCGTTTCCGACCCCCCGCCGCAGCCGGCGGCGACCATGGTCGTTGCGGCGATTAACAGGGCACTGATGCGCATGCGACGGCGGAGACCGGACATGAACACTCCTGAAAGAAGACGTGCGGAACGCACATCCATAGATGTGATCTTGAGGGCAGGAGTTTAGCGCACGTCGCGAAATCTCCCTATATCTGGGCAATAGTTGAAGATGACACAATAATCCGATAAAGGAACGCTCCAAACCCTCAATCGGACATTAAGCGGGCGAACCCCCTAAACAGGATTCGCCCGGGATGAAACGGAAATGGCTAGGCGGTGCGCTGTGAGAAGCGGTGCCAGGCCAGCGCCCGGCGCTCGACCAGCATGAACAGCCAGTTGAGTGTGAAGCCGAGGATGCCGAGCAGGGCGATCGAGGCCCACACGCCGGGGATGTCGAAGGCTCGCTGCGAGTCGCGCAACTGGTAGCCGATGCCGTCCGTGCTGCCGATGAGCTCGCTGATCACCATGAGGATCAGCGCGAGCGACAGGCTGAGCCGCAGGCCGGCGAAGATCTTCGGCATCGCGGCGGGCAGGATGATCCGCCGCACCCGCGCAGCCCGTGACATGGCGAAGACCTTGGCCGTCTCGAGCTGGAGCGGATCGACGTAGCGGGCGCCGTCGCAGGCGTTGAACAGCACCGGCCAGACGATGCCGAACGCGATCGTGATGATCTGCATGCGCGGCCCCGTGGAGAACAGGGCGAGGAACAGCGGCAGCAGCGCAGGCGGCGGCAGCGCCCTGCCGAACTGGATGATCGGGTCGACGAAGCGGAAGAGCACGGGCGACCTGCCGAGCGCCAGCCCCAGCGCGATGCCCACCACGGCGGCCACGACCCAGCCGAGCAGCAGCCTGCCGAGGCTGCTCGGGATGTGCTCCAGCGCGTCGTCGTTGAGCCACAGCGTGCTCGCCGTACCGGTGAACCACAGCTCGCGCATCTTGACGACGATGGTGGACGGCGACGGGAAGTAGGCATGGCCCATGGCCCGCGTGGCGACCTCCCAGACGATCACGATCAGCGGCGGCAGCAGCCAGGGGAGCAGCCTTTTCAGGTTCCTGTTCACGCGGCCGCTCCCGTCTTCGCCGTGTGCCAGTGGAACAGCCGCCGCTCGGCGCCGACGAACGCGCTGTTGGTGAGCAGCCCCAGCACTCCGGCCCACAGCGTCGCCGCCACGGTGAGCGCCACGCCGTCGGGGCTGCTCTCGGCCAGGATGATGAAGGTGCCGATGCCGTCCGAGCCGCCGCCGAGGAACTCGGTGCTGATCGCCAGGATGAGCGCGATCGCGGCGGCGAGCCTGACGCCGGTGGCGATGAAGGGCGCCGTGCTCGGCAGCGAGACCCTGAGAAGCACCGCGAGCCTGCTGAAGCCGAAGCTGCGCAGCGTCTCCTTGGCGACGGGGTCCACCTCCTTCAGGCCGTACATCGTGTTGATGAGGATCGGCCAGGTGGAGGCGTAGACGATCATGGCGATCTTCATGTCGAGCCGCTCGGTGAAGATGAAGGCGGCCAGCGGGATGAGCGCGACCGAGGGGATCGGGCGCAGGAACTCGATCACCGGCCTGATCGCCCGCTCCACGGTCGGGACGCTGCCCAGCAGCAGCCCCACCGGTACGGCCAGCGCCGTCGTCGCCAGCAGCCCGATGGCCCACGCGGTGAACGTGTTGAGGACGTCGGCCAGGAAGTCGGGATCGGCGATCAGCTCGGCGGCCATGACCAGCACCGTCGAGGCCAGGGGGAACTGGTTCGGGTTGATCAGGCCCGTCCTGCCGGCGAGCTCGGCGGCGCAGAGCAGCGCCAGAACGCCTAACACGCCGCAGACGACTCGATTCTCGGTCAAAGCGCGCATATTTCCTCAATTAGCCCGAACCGCATGAAGTCTCCAAGCTGTGTGAGGCCACACCGGGACGACGGTCGCAGGCGAGTCGGTACGGCAGGTCGGAAGGCGCGGCCCAGGGGGTGCCGAATCACGGGTCAGCGTAGCGGAGGTGATCGAACGAAACACACTTGGGAAGAATGCGAGCTTTGTCCGGATATATGCACTGATCATCCGGTTTGGCGACACGCAATGGACGGCCGAAAATATGTCCGCATTGCGGTTATTTAGTGTGTTGTGGGAATCTTGCGACGCGTGCGGCATTGGCCGTTCTAATGTGGTTGTGCTCAAATAAGCACTCGCCCCATGGATGTCTTGGCGTCGCACGCCAAACAAATGCATGACGTGATCCGCACGCATCAGACCATCCGAGGAGAGGTTGCGGACGTCAAGTGAGGACTGCATCATCACGCAGCGACCGGGAGTCCGGTGGAGACGCTGTGTTTCCTTCCGGCAGCTCCAAGGAGCAGCCCGCCCCCAGCGAGGCTGGGGCGGTCGCCGCTCCTCCTAAGAGGACCGCGGGAGGCAGCTTCAAGCTGCGCAACTGGCGAGTCAGGTCAAAGCTGCTGGCGCTCATCGTCATCCCCACCACCGCGGCACTCCTCCTCGGTGGCTTCAGGATCACCAGCTCCATCGCCAGCGCGGCCGAGTACCAGCGCGTCAACGAGACCGCCGAACTCGCCGGCAAGCTGGCGGGCCTGTCGCACGAGCTGGAGCTCGAACGCGACCTCATCGCCCTCTACGTGGCGGCCGGCCGCCCGAGCAACGGCGACACCCGGCTGAAGAAGCAGTTCGCGGCCGTCGACTCGGCCGCCACCGGGGTCAAGGCCTCCCTCGACGCGGTGGCCAGCTCCGACACGCTCGAACGCGCCGAGGTCGTCCGGGCCGCCAACCGGCTCAAGAACCTGCCCAGCGCCCGCCAGGCGGCCGTCGAGTCGCAGATCGACGTCAGGACCGTCATCGCCCAGTACCACGGGATCGTCACCGACCTCCTGGCGCTCAACGACAACATCAACCAGGGCGCCGTCGACCCCGAACTCGCGCACAGCACCGCCGGCTTCGGCGCGCTGTCCAGGGCCAAGGAACAGGCCTCCCGCGAACGCGCGCTCATCGTGGCCGGCCTCATGGCACGCCGGTTCACCGGCGCCGAGCTCAACGACATCAACGCCGCGCGCGCCCAGCTCGACAGCGAGATCGCCACCTTCAGGTCCGAGGCGTCGCTGCCCCAGCGCGTGAAGTACGACGACACCGTCAGCGGCCAGAAGAAGGACCGCGCCGAGTTCATCAGGGCCAGGGCGCTGGTGCTCGCCGGTCAGAACCTGCCGATCGCGGGGCGCGACCTCGGCGGCATCCGCGACGGCGGACAGTGGTTCGACGCGGCCACCGACACCATCGACCGCATGCGCGAAGTCGAGGCCGACCTCGCCGAGTCGATCATCCTGCGCAGCCGTGACCTCAAGGAAGCCGAGCAGCGCGGCGCGCTGATCTTCGGTGGCGTCATCGTGCTCCTACTGGTGATCGTCCTCGCGGTCACCATCGTGATGGCGGGCTCGCTGGTCAGGCCGCTGCGCAGGCTGCGCGGCGAGGCCCTGCACATCGCCGGCCGCCGGCTGCCCGACACCGTGCGCACGCTGCGCGAGTCGGGCGACGAGGCGAGCGCGCAGATCGAGCCCATCAGCGTCTCCTCCCACGACGAGATCGGTGAAGTGGCCCGGGCCTTCGACGAGGTCCACCGCGAGGCCGTACGGCTGGCCGGTGAGGAGTCCAAGCTCCGCGCCAACGTCAACGCCATGTTCGTCAACCTCTCCCGCCGCAGCCAGACGCTCGTCGAGCGGCAGATCACCCTCATCGACGGCCTGGAGCAGGGCGAGCAGGACGAGCAGCGGCTGGCGAACCTGTTCAAGCTCGACCACCTGGCCACCCGCATGCGCCGCAACTCGGAGAACCTCCTGGTGCTGGCGGGGCAGGACCCGCCGCGCCGGTGGAGCCAGCCGGTGCAGCTGGTCGACGTGGCCCGCGCCTCGCTGTCGGAGGTCGAGAACTACGACAGGGTGAACCTTCAGGTGCCCGGCGGCGCGGCCGTCGCGGGCCAGGCCGTCAACGACATCATCCACCTGCTGGCCGAGCTGGTCGAGAACGCGCTGGCGTTCTCCCCTCGCGAGACCCACGTGGTGGTCTCGGGCAACAGGATCGACGGCGGCGGCATGATGGTGTCGGTCACCGACTCCGGCATCGGCATGACGCAGGAGGAGCTGGCCCACGCCAACGCCCGCCTGGCCGACGCGCCCACCGTGGACGTCTCGGTGTCGCGCCGCATGGGCCTGTTCGTGGTCGCGAGGCTGGCGCACCGCCACGGCGTCAGGGTGCAGCTGCGCCCGCACGGCGGCGGCGGTCTGACCGCCATGGTGCTGCTGCCCGAGGCGCTGCTGGGCGGGCCCACGCCCGCGATGGCCGGATCGGGCGCGATGGCCGGTGCGGGAAGCATGGGCGTGGAGATGCCCGCGGGCTGGGCGGCCGACATCCAGCGGCCCGCCGCCTTCACCGCCGACACCGGGCCCGCGTGGGCCTCTGAGCCTGGCACGGGCATGGGCGGCCCCGGCGGCTGGAACTCCGAACCGGAGCCCATGCCGAGCTGGGGCGGCGCCGACACCGGCGGCGGCGCGGGTTCGTGGCCCTCCTCGGCGCAGTGGCCCTCCACCGACGGCGCCGCGTCGCAGTGGCCCTCGACCGACGCGGGCAAGGCGCAGTGGCCCTCCGCCGATGCGGGCAAGGCGCAGTGGCCGTCCGACACCGGCGCGTGGGCCTCGGGCCCGCGCATGGCGGGCGGCACCTTCGACAGCGGCGAGGCCGATGTCTGGGCCCCCAGCAAGGGGGCGTGGCCCGAGGCCGCACCGTCCGACCAGCCATCCACCCAGTCCTCAACATGGTCCTTCCAGGACGGGCCGCCCGCCGCTTCAGGCACCGGCCGCTACGACTTCCCCGAGGTCGAGTCGAACCCGACAGGGCCCATCCCCGCCGTGAAGGGCGGCAAGAGCGACGAGTTCCTGCCGATCTTCGCCTCGGTCGAGTCGGCCTGGTTCGACAAGGGCGAGGAGTGGGGAACGGCCAAGGCCGACGCGGGCTGGTCGGCGGCCGAAGCCGTACGTGAGCCCGTCAGGGACGGGGCCACCGCCGCGGGGCTGCCCAAGCGGGTGCCCAAGGCCAACCTCATCCCAGGCTCCGCCGATACCTCGGCGCCCAAGGGAGTGGCGCCCATGCCGGCGATCTCGCCGGAGCGGGTGCGCAACAGGTTCTCGAGCTTCCAGCAGGGGTTCAGAGCCGCACGTGACGACATCAGCGAGGGCCGCTACACGGGCGGCCCGCAGACCGTTGACAGCAGGGAGGAGGACGAGTGAGCGACCTGAGCCACGCGGCACGCGGAGTCGACTGGTTGATCACCGACTTCGTCAGTGGTGTTCCGGGAGTCGCCCACGCGGTGGTGGTCTCTTCGGACGGACTTCCGCTGGCGGCCTCTTCGGGATTTCCGGCCGACCGGGCCGACCAGCTGGCCGCCATCGCATCGGGCCTCATCAGCCTGACGCAGGGAGCGGCCAGGGTCTTCGAGGGGGGACCGGTCACCCAGACGATCGTCGAGATGCAGCGCGGGCTGATGCTGATCATGGCGATCAGCGACGGCTCGTGCATGGCGGTGCTCGCCGCGCCCGACTGTGACATGGGGCTGGTGGCCTACCAAATGACGCTGATGGTGGAGCGGGCGGGTCAGGTGCTCACGCCTGCCGTACGCGCCGAGCTCCGCGCGACCCAGACCAGGTGATGTAGTGACGGACCCCAGATGGAACCCCGGCGGCGGCTGGCAGCCCCCGCAGCCCGCCCATGCCGAGCCCGCGTCGCCGGTCCGTCCCTACGCCGTGACGGGCGGACGTACGGCGCCGCGGGTGAAGTTCGCGATGGAGGCGCTGGTCTCCTCCGCCACGGTGGAGCCGCGTGACCTGTCTTACATGCCGGAGTACGCGGCCATCAGCCAGCTCTGCCGCAGCGTCAGGTCGGTGGCGGAGATCTCGGCGCTGCTGCGGATCCCGCTCGGCGTGGTCAGGGTGCTGATCGCGGACATGGCGACGGAGGGATTGGTACGGGTGCACCAGCCGCAGCTCGACGCTGGAAAGCCCGACGTCAACTTGCTCGAAAGGGTGCTCAGTGGACTTCGTAGGCTCTAGCCACGGGAAACATGCGAGATTGGCCGCCATCGCCTGTGCCGGCGGTCACGAACCTCACATGGCGCTCTGATGGGCACGTTTCCTGTTGAACGCGGGCTGACCTCGACGAAGATCGTCGTGGCCGGCGGCTTCGGCGTGGGGAAGACGACGTTCGTGGGTGCGGTGTCGGAGATCCTGCCGCTCACCACTGAGGCGGTCATGACCAACGCCTCGGCGGGCGTCGACGACGTCTCGCTCACCCCGAACAAGACCACCACGACCGTGGCCATGGACTTCGGCAGGGTGTCGCTGGACAGGGACCTCATCCTTTACCTGTTCGGCACACCCGGCCAGCACCGGTTCTGGTTCATGTGGGACGACCTGGTGCGCGGCGCCATCGGCGCGGTCGTGCTCGTCGACACCCGCAGGCTCGCCGACTCCTTCCCCGCGATCGACTACTTCGAGGAGGCCAAGCTGCCCTTCGTCGTCGGCCTGAACGGCTGGGACGGGCAGCAGGTCCACTCGGAGGACGAGGTGCGCGACGCGCTCACGTTGTCGCAGCACGTGCCGATCGTCAGGCTGGACGCACGCGCCCGCGACTCGGTGAAGAGCGCGTTGATCACCCTGGTCGAGCACGCGTTGACCATCCGCATGGCCGTCCCCGGTCTCCAATAGCGGTTAGGCTGAGTCGCAAGACCACGCACATTCGCTTCGAGGACTGGCCAACCACGTGTTCGAGACGCTTTCCGACCGGCTGACATCGGTCTTCTCCTCCCTCCGATCCAAGGGTCGGCTGTCCGACGCCGACATCGACACCACGGCGCGCGAGATTCGCATCGCGCTGCTCGAGGCCGACGTCGCGCTGCCTGTGGTCAAGGCGTTCGTCGCCCAGGTCAAGGAGCGGGCTCGCGGCTCCGAGGTCTCCCAGGCGCTCAACCCCGCCCAGCAGGTCGTCAAGATCGTCAACGACGAGCTGATCGCGATCCTGGGCGGGGAGACCCGCAGGCTCCGCTACGCCAAGACGCCGCCGACGGTCATCATGCTGGCCGGTCTGCAGGGCGCGGGCAAGACGACCCTGGCGGGCAAGCTGGCCACATGGCTGCGCGACCAGGGCCACGCGCCCATGCTGGTCGCCGCCGACCTGCAGCGGCCCAACGCGGTCACCCAGCTGCAGGTCGTGGGCGAGCGGGCGCAGGTCGCCGTCTACGCCCCCGAGCCGGGCAACGGCGCGGGCGACCCCGTCGCCGTGGCCAGGCAGTCCATCGACGTCGCCAGGCAGCGCCAGCACGACATCGTCATCATCGACACCGCGGGCCGCCTGGGCATCGACCAGGACATGATGAAGCAGGCCGCCGACATCCGCGACGCGGTCTCGCCCGACGAGGTCCTGTTCGTCGTCGACGCCATGATCGGCCAGGACGCGGTCACGACCGCGCAGGCCTTCATGGAGGGCGTCGGCTTCGACGGCGTCGTGCTCACCAAGCTCGACGGCGACGCCAGAGGCGGCGCCGCCCTGTCGGTGCGCCACATCACCGGCAGACCCATCATGTTCGCCTCGACGGGTGAGAAGCTCGAGGACTTCGACGCCTTCCACCCCGACCGGATGGCCTCCCGCATCCTCGACATGGGTGACATCCTCACCCTGATCGAGCAGGCGCAGAAGACCTTCGACGAGGAGCAGGCCGCCAAGATGGCGGGCAAGCTCACCTCGGGCGAGAGCTTCACCCTCGAAGACTTCCTCGAGCAGATGCAGATGGTCCAGAAGATGGGCCCCATCAAGAACCTGCTCGGCATGATGCCCGGCATGGGGCAGATGCGCGACCAGATCAACTCCATCGACGACCGCGACCTCGACCGCATCGCCGCCATCATCCGCTCGATGACGCCGGGCGAGCGGCAGGACCCGAAGATCATCAACGGCTCGCGCAGGGCGCGCATCGCGGGCGGCGCCGGCGTGTCGGTGACGGCGGTGAACGGCCTGGTCACCCGCTTCTTCGAGGCGCAGAAGATGATGAAGCGGATGGCGGGCGGCATGGGCATCCCCGGCATGCCTGGCGGCAGGGGCAAGGCGGCCAAGGCGGCGCAGAAGAAGGCCAAGAAGGGGCGGCGCGTCAGCGGCGACCCGCGCAAGGCGGCGCTGGGCAAGGCCGACGCCGCCGAGGAGACCCCCTCGATGGGCGGCGCGCTCGGCAACCTCGGCGGCCTGGGCGGCAAGCTGCCCAAGGGCATGGAGCTGCCGCCGGGCTTCGACCCCTCCAAGCTGAAACTGCCGGGGCAGCAATGATGTCCGGCAAGCGAGCACAAGTGATCATCGCGGTCCTCGTGCTCGCCATCTTCGCCCTCACCGCGTTGCAGCAGTTGGGCGTCAGTTTCCGCTGAACACCGTGTCGGGTCCGGTCACCGTTCTGGATCTGGCAGAATGGCATGTTGGAACACCGTGACCAGGTGGGTGCCCTCTCACCTCCCGCCGGCCACGCCTGTCCCTCGAGCCGACTCTCCGCCGTGCCCCACTCGGCGAGGAAACGCTCACCCACGCTCTAATGCAGGAGAGACCACAACCGTGGCAGTCAAGATCAAGCTCAAGCGGCTCGGCATGATCCGCAACCCGCAGTACCGCATCGTCGTCGCCGACAGCCGCACCAAGCGTGACGGCCGGGCGATCGAGGAGATCGGCCTGTACCACCCGAAGGAGAACCCTTCGTTCATCAAGATCGACGCCGAGCGCGCCGCTTACTGGCTGGGTGTCGGCGCGCAGCCGACCGAGCCGGTTCTCAAGCTGCTCAAGCTCACCGGCGACTGGCAGAAGTTCAAGGGCGAGGCCGCCCCTGAGCCGATGAAGGTCGCCGAGCCCAAGGCCGACCGCCACGCCATCTACGAGGCCGCGGCCAAGGAGGCGCTGTCCGGTGGCGCCACCGGCACCACCGCCACCACGCCGAAGAAGGCCAAGAAGAAGGAAGAGGCCGCGGAGCCCGCCGCTGAGGCTCCCGCTGAGACTCCGGCCGAGGCCTGACATGCTCGAGGAGGCCCTCGAGCACCTCGTGAAGGGCATCGTCGAGAATCCCGACGACGTCCGCGTCCGTGCCCGTCGCATTCGCAGCGGGCGCGTTCTCGAGGTCCGGGTGCACCCCGAGGACCTCGGCAAGGTCATCGGTCGCGGCGGCCGCACGGCCAAGGCGTTGCGCACTGTGATCAACGCCCTGTCCGACGGTAAGTACGTGCGGGTCGATCTGCTCGATCTGCACGAGGCCGTCCGCTAGACGAGGAGTGACGTGCCCCCACCGGCCTGTCCGGTGGGGGCCGTTTTCGTAGCAGCGTTTTCGTGAAAGGTAGGGCGAAGGTGCAGTTGGTCGTCGGCAGGATCGGCCGCCCCCACGGGGTGCGCGGCGAGGTGACCGTCGAGGTCCGCACCGACGAGCCGGGCCTGCGCTTCGCCCCCGGATCCACCCTGGCCACCGAGCCGGCCGCGCGCGGTCCGCTGTCGGTCGAGGGGCACCGCTGGCACAAGGGCATCCTGCTGGTGCGCTTCGAGGGCGTCACCTCCCGCGAGGCCGCCGAAGACCTGCGCGACACGATGCTGGTCATCGACTCCGCCGACGTGGCGCCCTCCGACGACCCCGACGAGTTCCACGATCACCAGCTCATCGGGCTGTCCGTCGTCACCGTGACGGGCGAGCCGGTCGGCGAGGTCACCGACGTGCTCCACCACGGCCAGGACCTCCTGGTCGTACGGCGCGACGGAGCCGACGACGCCCTCATCCCGTTCGTCAAGGCGCTCGTGCCCGAGGTCGACGTGTCAGGGGGCAGGATCGTCGTCGATCCGCCGGAGGGCCTGCTGTCATGAGGCTCGACATCGTCTCGATCTTCCCCGAGTACTTCACGCCGCTCGACGTCTCGCTCATCGGCAAGGCGCGCGAGCGCGGCACCCTCGACGTGCGGCTGCACCAACTGCGCGACTGGACGCACGACGTCCACAAGACCGTCGACGACACCCCCTACGGCGGCGGCCCCGGCATGGTCATGAAGCCGGAGGTCTGGGGCGAGGCGATCGACGCGATCATCGGCGACGGCGCGCCCCGCATGGTGGTGCCCACCCCGAGCGGCCGCCCCTTCACCCAGGAGCTGGCCCAGGAGCTCGCCCACGAGCCGTGGCTGCTGTTCTGCTGCGGCCGCTACGAGGGCATCGACTCCCGTGTCATGGCCGAGTACGGCACGCGCCTGCGCGTCGACGAGGTCAGCATCGGCGACTACGTCCTGGCCGGCGGCGAGGTGGCCGTCCTGGTCATGGTCGAGGCGATCGGCAGGCTGCTGCCCGGCGTGCTCGGCAACGCCCGCTCGGCCGTCGACGACTCCTTCGCCCCCGGCGCGATGAGCAACCTCCTCGAAGGGCCCGTCTATACCAAGCCTCCGGTCTGGAGAGGGCGGGAGGTGCCCGACGTGCTGCTGTCCGGACACCACGGCAAGGTGGCCAGGTGGCGCAGGGACGAGGCGCTGCGCCGTACGATGAGGAACCGGCCCGATCTGGTCGAGGCGCTCGACGCCTCGGCTCTCGACAAGCGAGACAGAGAGCTGCTGCTCTCGTTTCGCGCCGAGCCGGAAGATATGGCAGACTGAGTCGCTGGTGTGCCCGTCGTTGGCCACCTGATTCATCCAACCAGCAGGCGTGTCCCCCTCGTCGCAGCGTCCCGGCGCTGCCGGGTGGACCTCCGCATGCTCGCTCAACTTTGAGGAAACGCTCTCATGCACACGAAGATCCAGGAGCTCGAGAAGGCTACCCTGCGCAGCGACGTCCCGGCCTTCCGCCCCGGTGACACGCTCGAGGTGCACGTCCGAGTCGTCGAAGGCAACCGCTCCCGCGTCCAGGTTTTCAAGGGCTTCGTGCTCCGCCGCCAGGGCAGTGGCTCCCGCGAGACCTTCACGGTCCGCAAGGTCAGCTACGGTGTCGGCGTCGAGCGCACCTTCCCGGTCCACAGCCCGATCATCGAGAAGATCACGCTGGTCACCCGCGGTGACGTGCGTCGCGCCAAGCTCTACTACATGCGCGACCTGCGCGGCAAGGCCGCCCGCATCCGCGAGAAGCGCGAGGCCATGCCCGCCGGCAAGTAGGACTTTCCGCAACGGCCCCGTGACCACGCAGGTCACGGGGCCGTTCGGCTTTGCAGGGGCATTTCCTTTATGTGGAGCGACGCGGGTCGCGTGTACCGTCCCTCGGGCAGGGCCTTCATCTAGGCTCGTCAGCGATGAAAAGCGAGAGCCGGAACAACAAGGTGGATGCGGCTGCCCGGAGGAAAGGGTCGTTCTGGAAAGAACTCCCCGTGCTCGTGGTCATGGCCCTGGTGCTGGCTCTCGTCGTCAAGACCTTCGTGCTCCAGGCCTTCTACATCCCGTCGGAGTCGATGGAGAACACCCTCCTGACCAACGACAGGGTCCTGGTCAACAAGCTCGTCTACCACACCCGCGACATCGAGCGCGGTGACATCGTGGTCTTCTCCGGCGCCGACTCGTGGGACGGGGACCTCGCCCCCGAGCCGCCCCTCAACCCCGTCGCCGCCTTCTTCCACTGGGCCGGCACCGCCTTCGGCGTCGTGCCGGGCGAGAAGGACTACATCAAGAGAGTCATCGGCGTCGGCGGCGACACCATCACGTGCTGCGACGTCAAGGGGCGCGTCACGGTCAACGGCGTCGCGCTGGACGAATCGTCTTACCTCTATCCTGGAAACGTGCCCTCTCAGAGCTTCTTCACGGCCAAGGTGCCAGAGGGGCGGCTCTGGGTGATGGGCGACCACCGGCAGGTCTCGCTCGACTCCCGCGAGCACACCTCCCGCCCCGGTGGCGGCTCGATCCCTGTCGACCAGGTCATCGGCCGCGCCTTCGTCATCATCTGGCCCCTGTCGAGGGCCACGACCCTGTCCATCCCCGAGACGTTCGCGCAGCCCGCCAGTGCTCTCGCGGGGGCCGCTCCGGCCATCGCCGGATTCGCGGGCGCCCTGCCGCTGTTCTGGCTGCGCCGACGCTGGCTTGCGAGGCGGTAGCCGTACCCCCATGGCAGTTGAAGAGAGCAAGAAGCGCAAAGGCGGGCTCAAGGAGACGTTCTTCCTGATCGCGCTGGGCATCGGTGTGGCGCTGCTGCTGCAGGCGTTCGTCATTCGGTCGTTCTACATCCCCTCCGAGTCGATGGAGAACACGCTCAAGGTCGGCGACAGGGTGAGCGTCAACAAGCTCCACGGCGCCAGCGAGCGCGGCGACATCGTGGTGTTCAAGGGATGGAACGGCGAGGACACCATCAAGCGGGTCATCGCCGTCGGCGGCGACAAGGTCGCCTGCTGCGACGCGAACAAGCGCATCACGGTCAACGGCATCCCGCTCGACGAGGACTACCTCTACCCCGACGACTTCCCCTCGGGCGAGAAGTTCTCCTACACGGTGCCGCAGGGCAAGCTGTGGCTCATGGGCGACCACCGCTCCGCCTCCGTCGACTCCAGGACCCACGTGCGCCAGGCCGGCGACTGGATCTCCGAGGACCAGGTGATCGGCAGGGCGTGGGCCATCTACTGGCCCTTCTCCCGCGCCACGATCCTCAGCAGGCCCGAGATCTTTGACAAGGTGCGGTGAGTCGCGGATGAGGCGTACGCTGCGTGTGTCATGTTTCGACCACGTCCTAGCGTTGTCCGGCGCGATTCCGGGCTCTACGCCTACGAGCGGGCGCTGGCGCGCAGGGGTCTGACCCCGATCGCCGGAGTCGACGAGGCGGGCAGGGGCGCCTGCGCCGGACCCCTGGTGGTGGCGGCCGTCGTGCTCAGGCGCGAGATCGCGGGGCTGGCCGACTCCAAACTGCTGACTCCCGAGGTCAGGTCGGCGCTCTACGCCAAGATCATGGCCTCGGCCGAGGTCGGCGTGGTCGTGATCCCCCCGGCCGAGATCGACACGCGCGGGCTGCACAAGTGCAACGTCACGGGAATGCGGCGGGCGGTGGCGCGGTTGCCGTTCGTCCCCGGATACATCCTTACCGACGGCTTCCCCGTCCCTGGGCTGCCCGCGCCGTCGCTGGCCGTGTGGAAGGGGGACCAGGTCGCGGCCTGCGTGGCGGCCGCGTCCATCGTGGCGAAGGTGACACGCGACAGGATGATGACGGAGCTGTCCTCGGACTTTCCCGAGTACGGCTTCGCGGAGCACAAGGGGTATGTGACTCCGGCCCACCGGCGGGCGTTGCGCACGCACGGGCCGTGCTCGCACCATCGCTTCTCCTTCGTGACGGTGTCACGGACCTTCGTGGGGGAGAATGGAGTGGGGGCAGGAGTTGCCTGATCAGGCTGGAGGACCGGGATGAGCGCAGAGGATCTCGAGAAGTACGAAACCGAGATGGAGCTGCAGCTTTACCGCGAATACCGTGATGTGGTCGGGCTGTTCACGTATGTCGTCGAGACCGAGCGCCGGTTCTATCTGACGAACTCGGTGGATCTCGACGTGCGGACGGCGGAGAACGGGGACGTGTTCTTCGACGTGAAGATGCAGGATGCTTGGGTTTGGGATATGTACCGGCCGGCGCGGTTTGTTAAGAATGTGCGAGTGGTGACGTTCAAGGACGTCAACGTCGAAGAACTGGCCAAGCCGGACCTGGAGATGCCGAAGGAGGGCTTCTCGGGGTAGGGGCCGACCGGCCGTACCCTCACCAGAACGCCTGCCGGTTCGACATCAGGCGATTCCGATCAGGGCGGGTGCGCGTCTCTCCTTGCGCCCGGTCAGAGAAGGCGCACGCCCTGGTCGCGCCGGGTCGGGGGTTCTCAGGCGACGATGGAGATGAGCCTGGCGTCGACGGGCTTCAACACCGAGTCGACCAAGACGGCGGGGCTGAGCGACACGCTGTCCTGGCGGCACGCCCGGTATGACGTGGATGCGCGCCTGGCCCGGCGGGGCTGAGCGACACGCTGTCCTGGCAGCTCGCCCGGTAGGACGTGGACGCGCGCCAGGCCTCGGCGAGCGCCGGGCCGGGGTCCTGGCCACCACCGGCTGCCTCCGCCTCGACACCCGCCTCTGCGCCTCCCGCGACGCGCTGCTGACGAGCCTCGCCTCCGCCCTGCCACCGATGAACCCGGTCGGCTACAAGCGCACCCTGGCCACGGTGAACGCGATCCAGGAACCGGAAACCGCCGCCGAGCGCTGCTCGCAGAACTGATCAGGTCGGCCCAGCGGCCAACGCGCTCGCCCGCGGTGAACGCGGGCTGATCAGGTCGGCCCAGCGGCCGCCGCGCTCCGCCCGGGGTGAACGCGGCCCGCGACCTGCGCCTGCGCCGCGAGGCCAGCCCTAATCTCACCTGGCGCGTCGTTGCTCCCGGATACCTGGCGCGGACGTCTATCCCTGGGATGCCTCGATACCAGCCGTTCCTCTTCGCCATGACGTTGGGGTCCGCCCCGAGTCGCCTCCAGGCACCCATCGCCGCCGGACTCCCCGATCCCTAGTCCATCGCCGGCGCTCCCCGGTTATCCACAGCTGCTCAACCCCCACCTCCCCCTATCCACAGAACCCCGTTCGCCCCCCTCCACCCCACCACCGCTCCGGAAGGGTCAGCCCCGGAGGTGGTCCCATGTCATCCAAAGACGAGCTGGGCAAACAAGGCGAGCAGGTCGCCGTCGACTACCTGTGTGCCGAGGGCATGCAGATCCTCGACCGAAACTGGCGCTGCCGCCACGGCGAGATCGACGTCATAGCGGAAGACGGCGCGCACCTCGTCGTCGTAGAAGTCAAAACCAGATCAGGCCGCAGCCACGGCACCGCGCTCGAAGCCGTACGCCCCGCCAAACTGGCCCGCCTGCGCAGGCTCGCCGCCAGGTGGCTCGCCGCCCAGCCCCGCCGCTTCGACACCGTCCGCGTCGACGTCATCGCGCTGGAGCGGATCGGCGACGACTTCGCGCTGCGCCACGTGCGGGGGGCGATCTAGATGGCAGTCGCACGCACCCACAGCGTCGCCCTCATCGGCGTCGCAGGTCGCAGTGTCGAGGTGGAAGCCGACGTCGGCAGCGGACTGGCCGGCATCCACCTCATCGGCCTGCCCGACACCGCCCTCAGCGAGGCCCGTGACCGCGTCCGTTCGGCCATGGTCAACAGCCACTACCCCTGGCCCGACGCCCGCATCACCGTGAGCCTCTTCCCCGCCAGCCTGCCCAAGCGCGGCAGCCAGTTCGACCTGGCCATCGCCATCGCCATCCTGGGCGCGGCGGGCGCCGTACCAGCCGATCGCATCGCCGAGCCGTTCTTCCTGGGTGAGCTGGGCCTCGACGGCAGGCTCCGGTCCGTCCGCGGGATCCTCCCCTCGGTGCTCGGCGCAGCCCGCAGTGGCGGCACGACGGTCGTGGTCCCCGCCGCGAACGCCGCCGAAGCCGCCCTCGTCCCCGACGTCACCGTGGTCCCCATCACCGACCTGCGCCAGCTCGTGGAATGGCTGCGTCGAGGCGACGCCCCACCTCGCTACGTCCCACCCGCGGAGTCAGGCTCAGAGGGTACGGCCGCGGCATTCCCCATTTCCGCGTTCAGAGAATCCGCAGACGTGCCCCATGGCGATTCCTCAAGCCAGGGCACCGACGCCGCACCCGACCATGGCAGGACAGCATCCGGCCGCCCGACGATCGACGGCACGATCATCCCGTTCAGGCACGCCACAGGCACGGCCTCGGCCGGTCCGCTCATGGCGCCCGACCACGGGATAGACCTCTCCGACGTCGTTGGTCAGCCGCTGGGCCGCCGTGCCCTCGAAGTAGCCGCCGCCGGGGGCCACAACCTGTGGATGGTCGGCCCGCCAGGCACCGGCAAGACGCTCCTCGCCGAACGTCTGCCCACCCTCCTGCCCGATCTCGAGATCGACCATGCCCTGGAAGTCACCGCGATCCACTCGATCGCCGGTGTCCTTCCACCCGACAGCCCAATGATCGACCGCCCGCCGTTCGTGAACCCTCACCACACCGCCAGCATCGCCTCCGTCGTCGGCGGCGGTAGCAACGTGGTCCGCCCCGGCGCCGTCTCCCTGGCCCACCGAGGCGCCTTGTTCCTCGATGAGGCCCCCGAGTTTCCGCGGCACGTTCTCGACTCCCTACGCCAACCCCTCGAAGCCGGAAGAGTGACCGTGTCGCGCTCGGTCGGCACCGTTACGTTTCCCGCGAAGTTCATGCTGGTGTTGTCCGCCAATCCGTGCCCATGCGCCCAACCAGCCGGCGCGGGCGAGTCCTGCCGCTGCTCGCCTGCCGTACGGCGCCGCTACCTCGGCAGGCTGTCAGGCCCCCTCCTCGACCGCATCGACATGAAGGTGACCGTGGCCCGCTCCAGTCGCCGCGAGCTCATGGCCGACCGCCAGTTCGTCGAGACCAGCAAGGTCGTCGCCGAACGCGTCAAGCTCGCCCGCGAACGCGCCACAAAACGCCTGGCCGACACCCCCTGGCGAACGAACGCCGAGATCCCCGCAGCGGTCCTCCACGCCGTCTACCGCCCGTCCGACGAGGCCATGCGCCCGATGATGGCGTGCCTCGACTCCGGCTCGCTCAGCGCCCGCGGCCTCGACCGCGTCGTACGCGTCGCCTGGACGATCGCCGACCTCGCCGGAAAAGACCGCCCAGAAGCGGATGAAACCTCCGCCGCCCTCGCCATGTGGCTAGGCGTCGGCACCTGATGCTGGAGCACCCGCCGACACCCACGCCCCTCTGTTTGGCCGGCCGTCATGCCCGCCCACGCCCGTAGAAGAGCGAACGCTTCACACCACAGACGCTTCACCACCCGCCAACGGCGACCGCATTACGCACAGGCGCTCCACCACTGCGCCAACGGTGACCGCCTCACGGTGCCCCCCATCACATCGATAGGAGCAAACGACATGATCAGCCCCAGGCCATCGACCTGGGATGGCCTGGAGCCATCACCCCCGACCACCACGCCAGCCGAGGAGGCACCAACCACGCCAGTCCCCACACCCGCCGCCCAACAGCCGCCGAGCCCATCCCCCCTCGCGCCATCCGAGCCCGCGCCCCCGAGCCCCGCGCAGCCGGCGTCCGCGCCCCCGAGCCCCGCGCGGTCGGCATCCACGCCTTCGCGCCCCGCGCGGTCGGAATCCGCGCCTTCGCGTCCCGCGCGGTCGGCGTCCGCGCCTTCGCGTCCCGCGCGGTCGGCCTTCGTCCCATCCAGTCCTGCGCCATCGCCCCGCACGCAGTCTCCCCTCCCGCCCTTTGGACCTGCGTCATCGCATCCCGCCCAGCCGCCCCTAACCCCAGCCACCCCACCGAACCCCACCCCACCGAACCCCACCCCACCGAACCCCACCCCACCGAATCCGGCCTCGCCGCCCCTGACCCGGCCCACCCGGCCGAACCCCACCCCATCGAATCCGGCCTCGCCGGCCCTGGCCCGGCCCACCCGACCGAACCCCACCCCATCGAATCCCGCCCGCCCGCCCCTGACCCGGCCAACTTCACCGAATCCCGCCCCGCCAGCCTCGACGCTGCCCACCCCGCCGAATCCCGCCCCGCCGCCTCTGACCCCGCCCACTTCACGGAATCCAGCCCCGCCGCCCTCGACACCGCCCACTCGACCGAATCCCGCATCCCCGACACCCACACCACCGACTTCTGCGCTACCGAGCATCGACTCGTGGGCTCCAACACCCGACTACCTCCCGTCGGGCACCGGCACCACTCCATGCGTTCCGCCGCGCCCTGAAGCCGACGCGACGGCGTGCCACTCGCCTAAGGCGCCCGAGCGAGATGCCCCCTCGTCTGCCCCTGAGCCCAGGCCGGTCACCATCGCACCCTCCGTCGAGCATGGAAGTCCACCGGTTGCCGCTTCCGCCCCGCCTCCGCGCCAGCCCGGGTGGGTGCCGCATCCACGGAAAGCCGAGACGGCGCCTGCCACACTCGCCGCACCCCCGTTCGGGGAGCATTCATGCCCAGCCCCTTCGCCACAGGGGGAGATGGCCAGGGTGACGCCCGCCGGACCCGTCGCACCTGCGCCTGGTGATCGCTCATGCCCAGCCCCTCCAGCAACGGAAGAGGCCAGGGTGACGCCCGCCGGACCCGTCGCACCTGCGCCTGGTGATCGCTCATGCCCAGCCCCTCCAGCAACGGAAGAGGCCGGGGTGACGCCAACCGTTCCCGTCGCATCTGCGCCTGGCGATCGCTCGTGCCCAACTCCTTCGGCTCCGGAGGAGAGGGCAGGGGCGATGCCTGCCGTACCCGGCGCACTCCCGTTCGGGGATCACTCGTGCCTCACCCCTCTGGCACCTGACGAGGGAACCCCAGCGATGCCTGCCGTACCCGCTGCCTCCCCTTCCGGCGATCACTCTTGCCCGACCCCTCCAGTAGCGGAGGACGAGGCGGAGGCCGTCCCATCGCCAGCCGTTTCCGGTCCATCGTCGAGTTCCCAGCACACCTACCCGCAGGCTGCGGCCACCGCCGATGATCGTCAGGAGAGCCTGGCAAGAGCCGCGCTCATGCGTGCCGCGGACGTCGGCGATGCCGTGATGGGTCGTCTCGTACGCTCGCAAGGCCCCATCGCGGCGGTCGAGGCCATCCGTAGAGGCGCGCTGCCCGAAGGCTTCGTCGCCAGGGAGAACGTCCCGGAGCACGGTCCGAGCCGCATCGCCGAACTGCATCGCCGCTTTCAGGCCTGGCACGCTCGACTGGAGATCGCCGACCCCGCCGCGGACCTTGAGACCGGATATCGTGCCGGGGCGCGCCTGGTCATCCCGGGTGCGGCCGAGTGGCCCACCCAGCTTGACGCGCTCGGCCACAGCAGCCCGCTCGCCCTGTGGGTGCACGGCTCGGCTGACCTGCGCTTCTCCTGCCTGCGTTCCGTGGGTGTGGTCGGAGCGCGGGCCGCCACCGCGTACGGGGTCCACATCGCGGCAGAGTTCGGTGTCGCGCTCAGCGAAGCCGGATGGACCGTCGTCTCGGGCGGCGCGTACGGCATCGACGGAGCCGCCCACCGCGGCGCACTCGTCGGTGACGCTCCGACCATCGCCGTTCTCGCCTGCGGTACCGACGTCTGCTACCCGAGCGGCCACCACGAGCTGTTCGCGGCGATCAGGGAGAACGGCGCGGTGGTGAGCGAATGCCCGCCCGGCGTGCACCCGACGAGGGCTCGCTTCCTCATCCGCAACCGCCTGATCGCCGCGCTGTCCAGGGGAACGCTCGTCATCGAGGCGGCCGTGCGCAGCGGCGCGCTCAACACGGCGGGACACGCCGTCTCCCTTGGCAGGCATGTGGCCGCGGTGCCAGGCCCGATCACCTCAGAAATGTCCATGGGCTGCCACAAGCTGATCCGCGACCGTAACGCCGTCTGCGTCACCACACCCGAGGAAATGATCGAGCTGGTCGGGTTGATCGGCGACGACATCGCTGTGGCGGCACGCGGGCCCGCCGTACCCCGTGACTCGCTGAGCGAGGCCACCCGCCACGTCCTCGACGCCGTCCCCGCCCGCGGCGGCGCTGGACCCGCCTCGATCGCGGTCGCCGCGGGCGTGGACCTGCAAACCGCCCTGAGCTGCCTCGGCGGCCTCGCCGCAGCGGGTTATGTGGAGCGCGTTCCTAAGGGCTGGAGACTCCGCAGAAACCAGCCAGGATGACCGTTCACCGCGGGTCGCCGGAGCAACCCGGCGACGTCGACAGCCGTTCTGCCCATGAGATGGTGCTCATGGGCGGCACCGCGTGAGAGCTGCCAGCGGGCCAGGGGCCGACGGCGAAGCCTCGGAAGCCCACGACCTCCAGGACGTGGCCTGAAGACGGCTTTCTCGGGAGAGCTAGGTGCACGGCTGAAACGCGCGCGGTCAGATAGCCGGCGTCGGGACGTCGAGGGCAGACATCGGGGCGGACCGGAGGCTGCGCCGAGCGAAGGGCACAGGCGGCCGGGCACCTAACGAGACAGGCGACCCGGAGGCTACGCTGCCTGCTCAGGGAACCCGGAGGCTACACCGCCTGTGCTCTAGGGACACAGGCGGGCGGGCACCTAAGAGGACAGACGAACTGGAGGCTGCGCCGAGCGCCCAAAGGGCACAACCGGCAGGGCGCCTGAGAGGGCGGGCGACCCGGAGGCGGCACCGGGTGCCTTAAGGCACAGGCGGGCGGGCACCTAACAGGCAGGCGACCCCGGCATTGGCATCCCGGTCCGTTCGGCCAGGGTCCCGAGGCGGCGCCGGGGCCTAAGGGCACAGGAAGCCGGGGCATCTAAGAGGGCACACGTGACGGAGGGGTGGCGTGATGGACGGCGACGAGGTGCTGGCGGACTTCGAGAAGCACCTGCGGTTCGAGCGGGACCTGTCGCCCCACACCGTTCGCGCCTACCTCTCCGACGTGGCCGCCCTGCTCGCACACCTGGACGAGGGAATGGCCGCGCTCGATACGGCGGCGT
This sequence comes from Nonomuraea sp. NPDC059194, assembly GCF_042754765.1. Taxonomy (NCBI): domain Bacteria; kingdom Bacillati; phylum Actinomycetota; class Actinomycetes; order Streptosporangiales; family Streptosporangiaceae; genus Nonomuraea; species Nonomuraea sp. NPDC059194. Next base: position 115,233 of record NZ_JBHZBH010000012.1, read on the forward strand.
TGCGCGAGTGGCTGGTCGAGCAGCACGCGGCAGGGCTGTCGCGGGCGACCCTGGCACGGCGTACGGCATGCGTGCGCACGTTCACGGCCTTCGCGCATCGCCGGGGATGGTTGCCCGATGATCCGGGACTGCTCTTGGGCAGCGCGAAAGCGGCGCGGTCACTGCCCACCGTGCTTGACCAGCAGCAGGCGCAGGCGGTGCTGGACGCGCCGCAGGCGAGCGAGCCCAAGGAACTGCGGGATCAGGCGGTCCTGGAGCTGCTGTACGCGACCGGCGTCAGAGTGAGCGAGCTGTGCGCGCTGGACGTCGACGACGTTGACCGGGACCGGAACGTCATCCGCGTGCTGGGCAAGGGGCGTAAGGAGCGGTCGGTGCCGTTCGGGCTGCCTGCTCTTCGGGCCGTCGATCGGTGGTGCGTGCATGGACGTCCACGCTGGATCAGGGAGGGGACCGGGCCCGGGCTGTTCCTCGGGGTACGCGGTGGGCGGTTGGACGCGGGAACCGTACGCCGGATCGTCCATGCGCGGCTGGGGAACGTCGAAGGGACCCCGGACATGGGGCCGCACGGGCTGCGGCACACCGCGGCGACGCACCTTCTGGAGGGCGGGGCTGATCTGCGGAGCGTTCAGGAGATGCTGGGACATGCCTCCTTGAACACGACCCAGATCTACACCCACGTGTCGATCGAGCGACTCCGGGCGGCATATCGGCAGGCTCACCCACGGGCTTGATTCGATGCGGGTGAGCGGTCCGGGATTCGGGTGCTGGCTTCCTGGGGCCGAGTTCGCGGCGTTGGGACATCAGCGGAGAGGCGAGTCGTTGGCGTGGGTCCCGTCGGACGTGCGGATACGGGCGAGGGCCCTCACGTTGGCCGTCAAATGGCCGCGTCACCAGGCGGGGCCTCATACGCCAGCGGGTCTTGTCGGGCGCGTCAGGCGGCGAGATCGTGGTTGATCCTGCGCCGTCATCTGTCTGGTGTGGGGCCGCCGGTCCAGAGACCGGGCCATGCTCAGGTAGACGGCATGCTTGTGGGCGGCTCCGGGCATGGGGCGGTGGTGGATGAGCGCACGGTCGATGAGGTCCGGCAGGCCGCAGCCAAGCTTGGGTACGCCAAGGTGTCACCGAGCACGAGGTGCGTACGTGCGGTGAGCTTGGGCTACGGCAGGCCGCCGCCGAGCTTGTGCTGCCGCCGAGTTTGAGCGGCCGTGGGTCGCAGCGAGCTTGGGATGCGACGGGCGGCTGCTGAGCGTGGGGGCGGCGGATGACTGCTGACCTTGGGATGCGGCAGGCCGTCCAAGCTTGAGACCCGCCACGCACTCGATGCGGTGAGCTTGGGGTGCGGCAGGCCGTCGGAGCTTGAGATCCCGCCGAGCACGCGATGCGGTGGGCTGCCAGCGAGTTTTGGGTCCGGCTGGCGGCTGCCGAGCTTGAGATGCGGTGGGTCGCCGGCGAGCTCGGGGTGCGGCAGGCCGTCCGAGCTTGAGATCCCGCCGAGCACGCGATGCGGTGGGCTGCCAGCGGGCTTTGGGTCCGGCTGGCGGCTGCCGAGCTTGGGGTGCGGCGGTCGGCTCCGAGCTTGGGGCGCGGCGGCCGTGGAGGCGCGGGGTCACGTTGGTGCCGTCGGCCAGTGGGGGAGGAGGCGGATGGGCCCCCAGCCGAGGAGGAGTAGGGGATCCAGGTAGCGGAAGTCGCGGCGGAGGCCCCAGTGGAGACAGGACGCGGTGCAATGCCATGAGGTGGATTCGAGGACGCCGATTCTGTCGCCGGTGGCGACCGTCTGGCCGCGCCGGACCGAGGCCTGTACGGGGAGGTAGGTCGTTCGGAGGCCTCCTGGGTGTTGGATGCTGACCACCCCGCGACCGGCTATGGCGCCTGCGAAGGTGACCGTGCCTGGGCCTGCGGCGAGGATCGTTGTGCCGGGTGGGGCGGCGAGGTCGATGCCGCGATGGCCGGCGCGCCAGGGTTCGGGTGGCGGGTTGAAGCGGCGGATGACCACCGGTTGGCCGTCGAGAGGCCAGCGCCAGGTGGGTGGGGCGGCCGTTGTGGGTGAGCGCGTCACGAGGGGAGCGGCACCGGTAGGCGTTGGCGTCCGGAGTTGGTTGGTGGTCGCGGGTGACGGTGTCGGGTGCGGGCTGGCTGGTGGTGAGCGCGTCACGAGGGGAGCGGCACGGGTGGGCGTTGGCGTCCGGAGTTGGTTGGTGGTCGCGGGTGACGGTGTCGGGTGCGGGCTGGCTGGTGGTGAGCGCGTCCCGAGGGGAGCGGCACGGGTGGGCGTTGGCGTCCGGAGTTGGTTGGTGGTCGCGGGTGACGGTGTCGGGTGCGGGCTGGCTGGTGGTGAGGGCGTCTGAGGTCTGGCGACAGCTGGAGGGGAGCCTTGGGTGGTGCTTGTGGGTGGGGGCGTGGGGAGCAGGGCGGTGGCCGGAGGGGGAGGCGATAGCAGCAGGGCGGTGAGGGCGAGGGTGGCCAGGACCGCTTTGCGGTGGCGTGATGGCAGGCGTGGCATCTGGGGAGTGGCCGGATGGGCGGCGGTGTAGGGGGGAAGGCGGAGCACGCGAGTAACTGTCGCGGGTGGATGAGGGGGCAGGCGTTGGTGAACGCGGTTCTGTGGAAATCGGAGAGTGGTCGGCTGGCTGGTTGTGGAAGCCGATCCTGGCGGCGTAGGAGCCGGGGTTCCCCTACGGAATGCGGTGGTGAAGATGCTCTCTGAGGGGCGGGTGATGGGTCGTTTGGCCGGAGAGGTGGTCGGGTGATCGGGGCGCGGGTCGAAGAGCTGGTTCGTGGTCTCGGGGAGCAGGTGGGTGTCGGGCTGCCGAGGCTGCGTGTCACCGATGACGGTTCGCGGCTGCCGTCGCCGTACCCGGTCGAGGTGGCCGCGGCCGTGTCCGTGGGAGCCGCGACCGCCGCGGCGGCGGGCGTGTGTGGCGCCGATGCCGAGGTCGATGTGCGGGAGGCGCTTGCCGCGTTCCTGGACGAGCGGCTTTTCACCATCGACGGGAAGATGAGTGACCTGTGGTCGCCGCTCTCGGGGGACTACCGGACCGCCGACGGGTGGGTCAGGCTGCACTGCAACTTCGATCATCATCGCGATGCCGTGTTCGAGGCGCTCGGGACAGAGGAGATCCGGCTGGCGTGTGCGAGCCGTACCTCGCTGGAGATCGAAAGGGTCGTGACGGCGGCGGGAGGGTGCGCGGCGGCGTTGAGGACGCCGGAGGGGTGGCGGCGGGACCCCCGGGCGCGGGCGGTCGCGGGGTTGCCGCTGGTGCGGGTGACCAGGGTGGGTGACGGGCCGGCGCGGAGCGGGGAGGCGCCGAGGGTGCTGGACCTCACCAGGGTGATCGCGGGGCCCGTGGCGGCCAGGACGATGGCGGCTTACGGGGCGGATGTCCTCAAGGTGGGTACGCCGGGGCTGCCCGAGGTCGACGGGCTGGTGATCAGTACGGCGTTCGGCAAGCGTTCGTGCCATCTCGACCCGGACGGTGAGGCGTTCGCGCGGCTGGGCGAGGAGGCCGACGTGGTGGTGAGGGCGGTCAGGCCGGGTGCGCTGGGTGTGGTCGACGAGCTGGCGCGGAGGGTTCGGGGGCTGGTGGTGGTGGACATCACCGCGTATGGGGCCGAGGGAGGGCGGGGGTTCGACAGTCTGGTGCAGATGGCGACGGGGCTGGCGTGGGGTGATCCGCCGCGGCCGTTGCCGGCGCAGGTGCTCGACCATGCGACGGGGTACCTGGCGGCGTTCGGGGCCATGGCGGCGCTGATGCGGAGGCGACAGGAAGGCGGCTCGTGGCGGGTGGAGCTGAGCCTGGCCAGGACCGCGCAGTGGCTGGCCGAGCTGCGCCTGGACGGGACGCCGGAGGCTGAGGCCCGGACGGGCGAGGGCGGCAGGACGGCGAGGGCACAGGCGGGCGAGGGCCGCAGGACAGGCGGGGTCCAGGCGGGCGAGAAAGAGGCGGGCGAGGACGGGAGGACAGGCGGGGTCCAGGCGGGCGAGAAGGAGGCGGGCGAGGGCGGGAAGACGGGTGAGGGCGGGAGGCCGGACGCGAAGGGGCTTGATGTCTCGGGTCTCATAGGGGAGATGGACAGCGCGTTCGGCAGGCTCGGGTATGTGCTGCCGCCTGGGCGGATCGATGGGCGGCGGCCGGCGTGGGGGACGGCGCCGCCGCGCCAGGGGGAGCACGCTCCCGAGTGGCTCACGCGCCCGTCCTGATCTTGACGAGGGAGAACTCCTTCAGGGCGGCCGTCAGCACCGGATCGGGGTCGAGCGACGGCCGCGGGCGCCGGCGCGGACGCAGGGGTGAGCGCCAGATCCAGATCCCGGCGAGGACGGTCCCGCAGGCACAGATCAGGATGACCGCCCGCAGGCCGACCACCTCGGCGAGCAGGCCGCCCGTGAGGCCGCCGAGGGCGAGGACGCCCTGGATGGCGAACGTCATGGTCGCGTTGACGCGTCCCGTCACCTCGACCGGCGCCTCGCGCATGGAGACGACGTTCATGCAGGTGGCGAAGCACGTGACGAGCATCCCGATGAGCAGCGAGGACGCGGCCATGATGGAGATCTTGACCCAGAGCGGGCCGCCGACCAGGCCGACCGTCAGGATGTCGACGGGGAAGAGCAGGATTGTGTAGGCCATCAGCCTGCTCTCGCCGAAGCGCCTGGCGAGCCTGGTGGTCGCCCACGCGCCGATGATCCCGCCGACGCCGGTGATCGCGGTGAGCGCGCCGATCATGCCCTGGGGAATCCGCAGGACGTGCAGCATGTAGAGGATGGCGATGGCGATGTAGGCCATGGCGAAGAAGTTCAGCGTGATGCCGGCGCCGAGGATGGCGCGCAGCACGGGGTTGGTGACGCTGATGCGCAGGCCCTCGACGACGTCGCGCCACATGCCGCGCGACTCACCGGGCTCATGGTGCTCGGGGGTGCGGATGGAGCGCAGCATCAGCGCCGAGGCCAGGAACGACACCCCTTCCGTCAGTACGGCCAGCGGCGCCGTCAGCACCTGGACCAGCAGTCCGGCCAGGCCCGGACCGGCGATGGACGCCACGGAGTAGGAGGCCTGGAAGCCCGCCATGGCCTCGGTCCGCTGCGCGGCGGGGACGACCACGGCCAGGTGCGTGAAGTTCGCGGCCTTGAACACGACGCCCGCCGTACCGATGACGAGGGCGACGGCGATCAGCAGCGGCACGGTCAGCATGCCGGTGAACCAGGCGAGGGGCACCGTGAACGCGGCGCACGCGGCGACCAGCTCGCAGGCGATCATCAACGGGCGGTGCCGCCTGAGGCGGTCGGCGAGCGCGCCCGCGTGCAGGCCGAACAGCAGCACGGGCACGGAGGCCATCGCGGTCAGGACGCCCATCTGCGCCGGTGAGGCGGACAGCAGGGTGACCGCGGTGAGGGGGACGGCCAGCCTGGAGACCTCCGAGCCGGTGATGGAGATCGTCCTGGCGGTCCACAGCAGGCGGTAGTCGCGTTGCCTGCGGAGGGGAAGGGAGTTCTGAAGGGTTTGCTTCACAACTATGAAAGTAACCCTTCAGACTTGTGAAGGCAACCCTTCAGGTATCGTCGTCGTGTGATGGAGGATGACCGCCCGCCGCTCAGCGACCCCAAGGCGATGCGCGCTCTGGCGCATCCGGCCAGGTTGTCGATGCTCAACGAGCTGATCATGCGAAGGGCCGCGACCGCGACCACGCTCGCCGAGGTCGTCGGCGTCTCGCCGAGCGCGGCCAGCTACCACCTGCGCATGCTGGAGAAATACGGGTTCGTGCGGGACGCGCCCGGCAGCGGCGACGGCAGGGAGCGGATGTGGGCCGTCGTGCCCGGCGGCGTCACTCTCGGCTACGAGTCCGGCGACGAGCACGGCATCCGCGAGGCCAAGAGGCTGCTGGTCGACTCGCTCTGGGCCGACAAGGACAACGAGGCCAGGCGGTCCCTGGAGGCGATGTCCGACGAGCCGGAGGAGTGGCGCGAGGCGACGCTCTTCAACCGCACCCACCTGTTGATCACCGCCGCGGAGATGAAGGAGCTGAGCGAGCGGATCATGGAGATCGTTCGCCCTTACTCCACCTCCAGCAGGGCCGACGCGCCGGACGACGCCCGGTATGCCGAGATGCACCTGTCGCTCTTCCCGCGTGCCGCCCGCCCCGCGCCGGGCCTGCCGACGGAGGACCACGGCGCCGCCCGCGCCGCGAGCGGTCCGCCGACCGACGCGCCGGGCCTGCCGACTGCGGCGCCGGGTGTGCCGACCGAGACAGGCGAGGATCACGACGCCGGTTGACGTGCGGCGTCAGCCGGAGCGGTCAGGTCGGGCCTCCCTGCAAGGTATGCTTTTCGGTGGCCTGTCAGCGACAGGCCGACTTCGCATGCCCCGTCGTGAACCGTTCCTTCGGTCCGGGCGAGAGTCCGGCAGGAGCGGGTGCGAGGCATCAGGGCGGCAGGCCGTACGGCTGCCGCGCACAACCGAGAAACTGGAGGACCAGCACATGGCCCCCGTCGTCACCATGCGACAGCTCCTCGAGAGCGGCGTTCACTTCGGCCACCAGACCCGCCGGTGGAACCCGAAGATGAAGCGCTTCATCTTCACCGAGCGCAACGGCATCTACATCATCGACCTGCAGAAGTCGCTGGCGTTCATCGACCGCGCCTACGACTTCGTCAAGGAGACGGTCGCCCACGGCGGCACGATCCTGTTCATCGGCACGAAGAAGCAGGCCCAGGAGGCCATCGCCGAGCAGGCCGGCCGCGTCGGCATGCCGTACGTCAACCAGCGCTGGCTGGGTGGCATGCTCACCAACTTCTCCACCGTGCACAAGAGGCTCCAGCGTCTGAAGGAGCTCGAGGAGCTCGACTTCGACAACGTGGCCGCCTCGGGGCTCACCAAGAAGGAGCTCCTCATGCGCCGCCGCGAGAAGGAGAAGCTCGAGCGCACGCTCGGCGGCATCCGTGACATGGGCCGCGTGCCCAGCGCGGTGTGGATCGTCGACACCAAGAAGGAGCACATCGCGATCTCCGAGGCCAAGAAGCTCGGCATCCCGGTCGTCGCGATCCTCGACACCAACTGCGACCCCGACGAGGTCGACTACCCGATCCCCGGCAACGACGACGCCATCCGCGCCGTCGGCCTGCTGACCAGGGTCGTCGCCGACGGTGTCGCCGCCGGTCTCATGGCCCGCTCCGGCGCCGCCCGCGGTGACGAGAAGCCCGCCGCCGCCGAGCCGCTGGCCGAGTGGGAGCGCGAGCTCATCGAGCAGGGCGCCGGCGAGCAGAAGGTCGAGGAGGCCGAGGTCGCCGAGGTCGCCGCCGAGGACAACGCCGAGGTCGCCGCCGAGGCTGTGGCCGAGGACAACGCCGAGGTCGCCGCCGAGGCCGAGGCCGCTCCCGCCGAGGCTCAGGCCGGTGTCGAGGGCGAGACCGTGCAGGCCGAGGGCGAGACCGAGCAGGCCTAGGGCTTGCGCAGGTACGGCTCGCGTCGCGCTTTCACAGACGCGGGCCGTACCGCACGCCGGTGGTCGCACCGGCACTGAGGCTTTCCGGGTCCACACCCGATCCACGACGACATCCCACGAGGAAAAAGCACATGGCTTCCGTGAACATGGCCGACGTCAAGCGGCTTCGCGAGCTGACCGCCGCCGGCATGATGGACTGCAAGAAGGCGCTTGAGGAGTCCGAGGGCGACTTCGACCGCGCCGTCGAGATCCTGCGCCTCAAGGGCGCCAAGGACGTCGGCAAGCGCGAGGCGCGCACCGCCTCCAACGGTCTGGTCGCGCTCAAGCAGGACGGCGACTCCGCCGCCGCGCTGCTCGAGCTCAACTGCGAGACCGACTTCGTCGCCAAGGGTGAGCGCTTCCAGGAGCTGGCCGCCCAGGTCGTCGAGCACATCCTGGCCACCAAGCCGGCTGACGTCGACACCCTGCTCGCCTCCAGCTTCGACGGCAAGACCGTCAAGGAGCACCTCGACGAGGCCAACGCCGCGCTGGGCGAGAAGATCGAGATCCGCCGGTTCGGCGTGCTGGAGGGCGGCTACGTCGGCGCCTACATGCACAAGACCGACCCGCAGCTCCCGCCGGCCGTCGGTGTGCTCGTCCAGCTCGACAAGCCCAACGCCGAGGTCGCCAAGGACATCGCGCAGCACGCCGCCGCGATGGCGCCGAAGTACCTCAACGCCGAGGCCGTTCCCGCCGAGGTCGTCGAGAAGGAGCGCGCGCTCTTCGAGGAGATGACCCGCGAGGAGGGCAAGCCCGAGGCCGCGATCGCCAAGATCGTCGAGGGTCGCGTCAACGGCTGGTACAAGGACTTCACCCTGCTGCAGCAGGCCTTCGTGAAGGACAACAAGAAGACGATCGCCAAGTACGCCGAGGAGAACGGCGTCGAGGTCCTCGCCTTCGTCCGCTACAAGGTCGGCCAGGCTTAGTCTCGAGGTGGGAGGCGGGCCACCGGCTCCCACCTCGACGACAGCTTTACCAGAACCACCATCGAGGAGGCCGCCGCCGTGCAGGAGAACCAGGAGCCCGTCACGTCGGCGGCTTCGTCGTACAAGAGAGTCATGCTGAAACTGTCCGGCGAGGCGTTCGCCGGCGGTGAGCCGATGGGCATCGACCCGGGCGTGGTCGGCCACGTCGCCGACTCGATCGCCGAGGCCGTCCGCGAGGGCGTGCAGGTGGCGGTCGTGGTGGGCGGCGGCAACATGTTCCGCGGCGCCACCCTGTCCGCGGGCGGCCTCGACCGCGGCCGAGGCGACTACATGGGCATGCTGGGCACGGTCATCAACTGCCTGGCGCTCCAGGACTTCCTTGAGAAGCGCGGCATCGAGACCCGCGTCCAGACCGCCATCACCATGCAGCAGGTGGCCGAGCCGTTCCTGCCGCGCCGCGCCATCAGGCACCTGGAGAAGGGGCGCGTGGTCATCTTCGGCGCCGGGCTCGGAATCCCCTACTTCTCCACCGACACCTGCGCCGCCCAGCGCGCGCTGGAGGTCGGCGCGGAGGCGCTGCTCAAGGGCACTCAGGTGGACGGGGTCTACGACTCCGACCCGCGCAAGAACCCCGACGCGGTCCGTTTCGACCACCTCGACTACGCGGAGGTTCTCGTACGCGACCTCGCCGTCATGGACCAGACCGCGATCAGCCTGTGCAAGGAGAACGATCTGCCCATCGTGGTCTTCGACCTAATGGGCGAGGGCAACATCCTGCGCGCGGTGCGCGGTGAGAAGATCGGCACGCTGGTGAGTCCGGCAGGGAAATAGGGAGCGAGCCTGACGAAGCTCGCGAAACGGTGCCTGGCGCAGAAGGATGGGGTACCGCGGAGCGAGCCAGGAAGGTGAGCGACCAATAGACAGGGAGCCGCTGTGATCGACGAAACTCTCCTCGAAGCCGAGGAAAAGATGGACAAGGCCGTTTCGGTCGCGAAGGAGGACTTCGCGGCCATCAGGACCGGTCGGGTCACCCCGTCGATGTTCAACAAGATCAACGCCGAGTACTACGGTTCGCCGACCCCGATCCAGCAGCTGGCCTCGTTCCATGTTCCCGAGGCCCGCATGGTCATCATCCAGCCTTTCGACAGGGGCTCGATGGCCGCGATCGAGAAGGCGATCCGCGACTCCGACCTCGGTGTCAACCCCAGCAATGACGGCCAGGTGATCAGGGTGGCCTTCCCCGAGCTGTCGGAGGAGCGCCGCAAGGAGTACGTCAAGGTCGCGCGCAACAAGGGCGAGCACGCCAAGGTCTCCATCCGCAACATCCGCCGCTCCGCCAAGGAGACCCTTGACAAGATGATCAAGGATGGCGACGCCGGTGAGGACGAGGTCCGCCGCGCCGAGAAGGAGCTCGACGACCTGACCCAGAAGCACGTCGCCAAGATCGACGAGCTGCTCAAGCAGAAGGAAGCGGAGTTGCTCGAGGTCTGAGTGGTCGCATCCGCACGGCCCTCGCGTCACGCGGGGGCCGTGGCTGTATCAAGCGAAGCGTGCGCATCAGACGGCTCGGGCGCGGTCTGACCGCTGAGTTGGAGAGTCTGTGGTGGAAGAACGCACGCCGGCAAGCCGTACCGGCAGGAACCTGCCGGCCGCGATCGCGGTCGGCGTCGGTCTGGGCGCCCTGGTCCTCATCTCCCTGCTGACGATCAAGGAGATTTTCCTCCTGGTGGTCGTGGCCGCCGTGGGAGTGGGGGTGGCGGAGGTCGTCCACGCGCTGGGCACCCGCGACATCAGGGTGCCGCTGATCCCGGTGCTCGTGGCGACGGCCGCGATGCAGGCGGGCGCGTACTGGGGCGGAGCCTCGTGGCTGCTCGGCACGTTCGTCGTGGCGGTGTTCGGGCTGCTGCTGTGGCGCATGTTCGACGGCCCGCAGGACGGCTACGTCCGTGACGCCACGGCGTCGGTGTTCGCGCTGGCCTATCCACCGCTGCTGGCCGGGTTCGTGGCGCTGCTGCTCGCCGAGCCTGGCGACGGCCACTACCGGGTGCTGATCTTCATCGCGGTGACGGTGAGCAGCGACATCGGCGGCTACTTCGCCGGCGTGCTGTTCGGCAGGCACAAGATGTCGATCATCAGCCCGAAGAAGACCTGGGAGGGCTTCGCCGGATCGGTGATCGCCTGCACGGCGGTCGGCGCCTGGCTGGTGGCCTGGCTGATGGGCGGCCAGCTGTGGCAGGGCGCGCTGATCGGCGTGCTGGCGGCCGTCATGGCGACCCTGGGCGACCTGGTCGAGTCGATGATCAAGCGGGATCTCGGCATCAAGGACATGGGGTCGGTGCTGCCGGGACACGGCGGGTTGATGGACCGGCTCGACTCCCTGGTGGCGACGCTGATCCCGGTGTGGCTGCTGCTGTCGCTGTTCTTCTAGTCACGGCTGGTCCACGCTTCGAGCCACAGCCAGCGGACGGCCTCGCCGCCGAACCCGAACCCCGACAGGTCGGGCTTGCCGGGGGCGTCGGCCAGCATGATCACCCCGTCGTACTGGGCGCCGAGCGGGAACGTCGACGGCTCGTGGTACCACGTGGCGGTGTGTCCGTGGCCCAGCCATGTCACCGAGTGCCACGGATACTGCGCCAGCCACACCAGCAGCAGCGCCGCCTCGCGCGGGTCGCCGTGCGTGGCGACGGCCAGCTCGATCCTGGCGTAGGCGCGGGGCCTGTCGATCCACTGCTCGACCGTGGGCATGCGCTGGCAGCTCATGCCGACGGTCGACAGCACCGTGAAGTCCCTGTCCCCGTACGGCGGGCGCTCGCTGATCCCGACCGTCGGCAGCCGCCCGCCGCCGGCGTCCCAGTAGCGCCCCGAAGGGCCGAGGGTCCGGTCGAGATGACCCATGACGAACTGCTGGAAGGAAGTCCACGAGCCTTCGCTGTGGCGCCACTGCCAGTAGGCGCGCGCGTGGGAGATCCGCGGCTGCAGTCCTTCGAGCGCCTCGGGCAGCGCCCAGGCGAACGGCGTCTCGCCGACGGCGTCGCGGGCGTAGCCCGGCATGCCCCTGCTCATGTCCGCCCAGCCAGGAATGACCGCGAGGAGCTCGTCGTTCTCATACAGGGCGACCCCGTCGCCCTCCTCGAACCATAAGGTGGTCAGCTGGCCGAGCGCGTGCCGTCCCCCGGGATGGCGGGTGTTCGGCCGTGGCATGAGCGGCGGCGCGCCCGCGTTCAGCCTGGCCAGATCGACGACCTCGGGGGCGGGTGTGTGGTTGGCCAGCCAGACGGCTCCGTGCACCTCGCCGCCGGGAGAGCACAGGTAAGCTACCGACGCGGCTTCGTCGCGTTCGACCACCAGAGTGCGGCTCCCGTAAGGGTTCCCATCGGTGAGGACGACCTCGGTTTGCCCCTCGCCAGACGATCGGTGTATCGCCACATCTGGACTTTAGATCAAAGAGAGGGCTCATGACCGCCGAGAAGACCGAGCGCCCGTTGCTGCAGTTCACGGCGCCGCGCCGGGCCAAGCCCGCAAGGCATCTGGCGGACCTGACGATGCCCGAGCGCCGCGCGGCCGTCGCCGAGCTCGGTGAGAAGCCCTTCCGCGCCGACCAGCTCTCGCGCCACTACTTCTCCCACCTGACCACCGACGTCGCGGCGATGACCGACCTGCCGGCCGCCGCCCGCGAGAAGCTGTCGGTGCTGCTGCCCCCGCTGCTGACCTCCGTGCGCGAGCTGACCACCGACGCGGGCACCACCCGCAAGACGCTGTGGCGGCTGTTCGACGGCGCGCTGGTCGAGTCGGTGCTGATGCGCTACCCCGACAGGGCCACGATGTGCGTGTCCTCGCAGGCGGGATGCGGCATGAACTGCCCGTTCTGCGCCACCGGGCAGGCGGGGCTGACCCGCAACATGTCCACCGCCGAGATCGTCGAGCAGGTGGTGTCGGGGGCGCGGGCGCTGGCCGCGGGCGAGGTTCCCGGCGGTCCTGGCCGGGTCAACAATGTCGTCTTCATGGGCATGGGCGAGCCGCTGGCCAACTACAAGGCCGTGATCGGCGCGGTCCGCCGCCTGGTCGAGCCCGCGCCGGACGGGCTCGGCATCTCCGCGCGCGGCGTCACGGTCTCCACGGTCGGCCTCGTGCCCGCGATCAACAAGCTCGCCGACGAGGGGCTGCCCGTCACGCTCGCGCTGTCGCTGCACGCGCCCGACGACGAGCTGCGCGACAGCCTGGTGCCGATCAACACCAGGTGGAAGGTGCACGAGGTGCTCGACGCCGCGTGGGCGTACGCGGCCAAGACCAAGCGGCGGGTGTCGATCGAGTACGCGCTGATCAAGGACATCAACGACCAGGAGTGGCGGGCGGACCTGCTCGGCAAGCTGGTGAAGCACAAGCTGGTGCACGTCAACCTGATCCCGCTCAACCCGACGCCGGGCTCGAAGTGGACGGCGTCGCGTCCGGAGGACGAGCGGGCGTTCGTGCGCCGCCTGGAGTTCCACGGGGTGCCGGTGACCGTCCGCGACACTCGCGGCCGCGAAATCGACGGCGCCTGCGGCCAGCTCGCGGCAGCTGAGTGAGTCAGGCCTCCAGGCCGAGGCGGCGGGCGGCGCGGATGGCCAGCCATACCTCCGCGAAGGCCGCGCTGGACGACAGGTCGCGGCCCGTCAGCTCGGCGAAGCGCCGCAGCCGGTAGGCGAGCGTGTTCGGGTGGACGTGGAGCGCCGCCGCCGCGTCCTCGGTGCGCCGGTCGCGCTCCATCCACGTGCGCGCCGACGTCAGCAGCCGCGAGCCGTGCGCGGCGTCGTAGGCGATCACCTGGCCCAGTACGTGATCCACCAGCGCGGTCAGCACCCACGGGTCGTCCTGCAGCCACCTGCCGGTCGTGTCGTCGCCGTAGTGGACCAGCGCCCTGCCCGACTCGGCGGCGCTGGAGGCCGCCCACACCGCTTCCCGTTGCGCCACCCGCATCGGCTCGCCGGGTGGGAAGGGCGTGGACACGCCCGCCGCCACGCCAGGGATCTCGGCGACTGCCGTACCGAGGGCGGGGGAGCCGAGCACGTAGCGGTCGTCGCCTCTGCGCAGCATCAGGTGCGGCGCGTCGTCGAGGGCGCGGCGCAGCGCCTCGTCGGTCACCTGGCGGACCGCGAACAACGCGATGGGCGCCTCCAGCCCCATCCTGGCCAGCCGCCGTCGCGCCGTGGCCGGGTCGAGCACGTCCTGCAGCAGCTCCGACAGCGTCTCGGCGCCCTCGCGGCGCAGCGTCTCCCGCTCGTGCCTGACCATGGCCACCTGGAGCGCGGCGACGGTGGCGATGTGCTGGACGACGGCCAGCCCCGCGGGCCTGGCGCCCTCGCGCTCGAAGGCGACCAGGAATCCGGCGGGCCCGCCGGGCGACGGCACCGGCAGGACGAACCCGCCGGGGATGGTCGGCGGCGCGTCGGGCGCTGAGGGCAGCACGTCGAGCGAGGGCACCGGCACGCCGGGCAGCAGCGGCCGTCCCTGTGGCGTGCAGAGGAAGACCTCGTAGCCGCTCAGCCGTTCGAGCCGCCTGAACAGCGTGGCGTGGTCGAGGTCCTCGGCGGCCAGCCACCGCAGCGCCCCGAACACCTGGAGCTGCGCGCCGAGCCGTTGCCTGGCGTCCTCCTGGACGGCCGCCGCCACTTCCTGTGCGATCGCGATGAACGGCACGGCCAGCGGCACCTCCAGGACCGGCATGCCGCGCTCCTCGGCCGCCACGAAGAACGCGTCGTGCAGGGGCGGCATATGGAGCTGCGCCGACAGTGCCAGCGCGGACACTCCGGCGTCGTCGAGCCGTTCGAGGTAGGCGCGCTGCTTGGCGGCGGTGCGCGGCACGCCGAGGCCCGTCGTCATGATCACCTCGGCGCCGAGCAGCCACGGCGTCGGATCGTCGAGCTCGCTGACGTGCGCCCACGAGACCGACCGCGTCAGCCCGGCCGCACCGGCGAGCAGGCGCAGTTGCAGGGCGGGGGAGCGGAGAAGATCCTCCACCGACACCTTTGTGGCCACCCACAAAGCCTACGCACAACTTCGTGACCAGCACAATTGCCCCTTCCGGGGGGCGCCGCGCAGACTCGTGCGAACAGCCGGCCACCGCCACGAGAAGCAGAGAACACGAGAAACACGAGAAAGGGGACAGGCCATGCCCAGGGGGCCCGTCGACTCCTCCAGGATCCCGCGCTTCGCCGGGTTCGCCACCTTCGCCCGCCTGCCCCGCCTCGACGAGGTCGAGCACGCCGACGTCGCGGTCGTGGGCGTGCCGTTCGACAGCGGCGTGTCCTACCGGCCCGGCGCCCGCTTCGGCCCCGCCGCCGTCAGGGAGGCCTCGCGGCTGCTGCGGCCGTACCACCCGGGTCTGGACGTCTCGCCGTTCGAGCAGCTGCAGGTCGCCGACGCGGGCGACATCGCCTGCAACCCGTTCAACATCGGCGAGGCGGTGGAGACCATCCAGCACGCCGCCGCCTCCCTCGACAGCAGGCTCGTCACGATCGGCGGCGACCACACGATCGCGCTGCCGCTGCTGCGCGCCGCCGCCGACAAGCACGGCCCGGTGGCGCTGCTGCACTTCGACGCGCACCTGGACACCTGGGACACCTACTTCGGCGCGGAGTACACCCACGGCACGCCGTTCCGCAGGGCGGTCGAGGAGGGTCTGCTCGACACCGAGGCGCTCAGCCACGTCGGCATCCGCGGCCCCCTGTACGGCAAGCGCGACCTGGACGAGGACCGCAGGCTGGGCTTCGGCATCGTCACCGCCGCCGACGTGCTGCGCCGCGGCCTCGACGAGGTCATCGACGCGCTGCGCCAGCGCATCGGCGACCGCCCGCTCTACGTCTCCGTCGACATCGACGTCCTCGACCCCGCCCACGCCCCCGGCACCGGCACCCCCGAGGCGGGCGGCCTGACCAGCCGCGAGCTGCTGGAGATCCTGCGCGGCCTGGCGGGCGCGAACCTCATCGGCGCCGACGTGGTCGAGGTGGCCCCCGCCTACGACCACGCCGAGATCACCTCCGTCGCCGCCTCCCACGTCGCCTACGACCTGATCAGCCTGCTGGCGCTGAAGGAGAAGCCATGAGCCGCGGGGAAAGCCTGACCGAGATCGAGACCTACGGCGTCGACCGCATCCCCGACGCCGACCGCTCCGCCCGCCCGCTCGACCTGTTCAGGCTCGCCTTCGGCGGTGCGAACACCTTCGCCACCTGCGTGCTCGGCGCCTTCCCCATCCTGTTCGGCCTGTCGTTCTGGCAGGGGCTGGCCGCCACCGTGCTCGGCCTGGTGGTGGGCGCGCTGATCCTGGCCCCGCTGTCGCTGTTCGGCCCGCTCAACGGCACCAACAACGCCGTCTCCTCCTCGGCGCACCTGGGCGTCCACGGCCGGATCGTCGGCTCGTTCCTGTCGCTGCTGACCGCGATCGCCTTCTTCTCCATCTCCGTGTGGTCCTCGGGCGACGCGCTGGTCGGCGGCGCGCACCGCCTGGTCGGCCTGCCGGAGAGCGCGCCCGCATACGGCGTGGCCTACGCGCTGTTCGCGAGCCTGGTGCTGATCGTCTGCGTGTACGGCTTCCGCTTCATGCTGTTCGTGAACAAGATCGCCGTCGTGGCCGCGTCGCTGCTGTTCGTCCTGGGCGTCTTCGCCTTCGCCGGAGACTTCGACCCCTCCTACGCAGGCACGATCGCTCCCGGCGACCCGCTGTTCTGGCCGTCGTTCATCGGCGCGGCGCTGATCGTGCTGTCCAACCCGGTGTCGTTCGGCGCCTTCCTCGGCGACTGGTCGCGCTACATCCCCGCCCAGACGCCGCGCTCGCGGGTGATGGCCGCCGCGTTCCTGTCGCAGATCGCCACCATCCTGCCGTTCTTCTTCGGCCTGGCCACCGCGTCTGTCATCGCGGTGAAGGCGCAGCAGTACGTCGACCCGGCCGCGCCCAACTACGTCGGCGGCCTGCTGGCCATCTCGCCCGCCTGGTACTTCGTGCCGGTCTGCCTCATCGCGCTGGTCGGCGGCATGTCCACCGGCACCACCGCCCTGTACGGCACCGGCCTCGACTTCTCCAGCGTCTTCCCCCGCTTCTCCCGCGTCCAGGCCACGGTGTTCATCGGCACCCTGTCGATCGTCTTCATCTTCGTCGGCCGCTTCGCCGCCAACCTCACCCAGAGCATCTCGACCTTCGCCACGCTCATCATCACCTGCACGGCTCCGTGGATGGTCATCATGATGCTCGGCTACGTTACCCGCCGCGGCTGGTACGACGCCGAGGCGCTGCAGGTCTTCAACCGCCGCCAGCGGGGTGGCCGCTACTGGTTCACCCACGGCTGGAACTGGCGCGGCCTGACCGCGTGGCTGGTCTCGGCGGCGCTGGCCATCCTGTTCGTCAACCTGCCGGGTCAGTTCGTCGGCCCGCTCGGCTACCTGGCGGGAGGGGTGGACATCTCGCTGCCGCTCGGCCTCTCGGTCGCCGCCGTGCTCTACCTCGCCCTGCTGTTCGCCTTCCCCGAGCCGCGCGAGGTGTACGGCCCGGCGGGCCCGCGCCTGGTCGGCTCGACCGACACGCCCGTCCCGCCGATCGTCTCCGCCGATGGCGCGATGCTCGAGACCGAGGAGACGCTCGTCGGCTAGCGTGGCGAGCATGTCGCTCGACATCCGGCCGATCTGCCCTGAAGACCGCGACCTGGTCCTGCGCGTGCTCACGATCGACGCGCTGATCCCCGGCGAGGGCGCGGCGACGGCGATCCCCGCCGCCGCCGACGGCATTCCGATCACTCACGAACTGGAGCTCGCCCTCACGCCCTGACGCCCGTCCCGCACCACCAAAGGGATGTCCGAAAACCGGGCGGTTGCCCGAATGTTGCCAGGTCTTTACGTCGTGCAGTTGTCATGACATATTGGCCCAGGCTTTTCGGACACTCTCGGAGGGTTGCGTGAAAAGATCCATTGGCGCTGTCGCGGTGCTCACCGTGGCCGGGATGGCGCTCACCGCGTGCGGTCAGTCGTCCTCCGGCTCTGACACCATCGAGCTGACGATCACCAGGAACGCCATCGCGGGCGGCAAGAACGCCGCCGACGCTGAACACATCGCCAACTGGGTCATCCCCAAGTTCGAGGCGGCGCAGAAGGCCAAGGGCAAGAACGTCAAGGTCACGTTCGTGCCCAGCGGCGTCGACGACGAGCAGTACAAGACCAAGCTGTCCCTCGACCTGAAGTCCAAGAAGGGCGCCGATGTCATGGACATCGACGGCATCTGGGCAGGGGAGTTCGCCGAGGCCGGATACATCAAGCCGCTGTCGGAGGTCGTCGGCGCCGAGGCCGACGGCTGGGACGGCTGGTCGCAGATCCCCGAGGCCGTGCAGGGGCTGACCACGTACAACGGCAAGAAGTACGCCCTGCCGATCGGCACTGACGGCCGCGTCCTCTACTTCAACAAGACGCTCTTCCAGAAGGCCGGGCTGCCCGCCGACTGGCAGCCCAAGAGCTGGCAGGAGGTCCTCGACGCGGGGACCAAGCTGAAGAACTCCGGTGTCCGCACGCCGATCCAGATCAACGCGGGCACCGCGATGGGCGAGGCCACCTCGATGCAGGGTGTGCTGCCGCTGCTGGCTGGCGCGGGCGGCGAGATCTACAAGGACGGCAAGTGGTCGGGAGCCTCCCAGCCACTCAAGGACGCCCTCGGCCTCTACCAGAAGATCTACGGCGGCAGCGGCCTCGGCGACCCCAAGCTCCAGCAGGAGGCCAAGGGCAGGGACAAGTCCTTCACCGAGTTCGCTGCCGGAAACATCGGCATCCTGATGGAGGGCGACTACTTCTGGCGCGGCGTCGTCAACCCCAAGGACGGCGTGGCCAAGATGGCCGACCGCGACCAGGTCGTCGGCTTCGCGATGATCCCGGCGATGGAGCCCGGCAAGGGCATCCGCGGCCAGGACTTCGTCAGCATGTCGGGCGGCGCGCTGCGCACCGTCAACCCCAACAGCAAGCACCCGAAGGAGGCCTTCGAGCTGGCCGCCTTCACCCTCTCGCCCGAGGCACTGAAGCAGGAGACCAAGTCGAACGTGCGCATCACCCCGCGTACGGACGTCAACAAGGAGATCCTCACCAGCGACCCGCTGCTGATGTACATCTCCGAGAACGTGCTCAAGCTGACCGCCTACCGGCCGCCGCTGGCGGTCTACCCGCAGGTCTCGGCCGCGCTCCAGGAGGCCACCGCCCAGGTGGTCGGCGGCACGCCGCCGGACCAGGCCGCCACGGCCTACCAGTCGAAGCTCGAAGGACTCGTCGGTGGCGCAGGCAACATCGCTTCCTGACAAGACCCGCTACAGCGCGGACGCGGCGGGTCTGGGCACGTCCAGAGCCGCCGCGTTCATCGCGCCCGCGATGGTCCTCATCGCGGTGTTCCTGGTGTTCCCCGCGCTGTGGGTCATCTACCTGGGGCTGACGAACTACCGCCTGACCGGCGTGGCGGCGGCCGAGCCGCGCTTCGTCGGCCTCGACAACTTCGTCAAGGCCGCCTCCGACGGCGCCTTCTGGAACTCCACCTGGCTGACCGTGCAGTTCGTGCTCGGCTCGGCGGTCATCGGCCAGGTCGTGCTCGGCTTCACCATCGCCTGGCTGCTGCGCGAGCGGCGCGGCCCGCTCAAGCGCGTGGTCGAGGGCCTGGTCATCCTGGCCTGGATCCTGCCTGGCGCGGTCGTGTCGTTCCTGTGGATCGCGCTGCTCGACCGCGACGGCGGCACGCTCAACGCGCTGCTCGGGATCCCGGGCTTCGCGTGGCTGCTGGACTACCCGATGCTGTCGATCATCGTGTTCAACACCTGGCGCGGCACCGCCTTCTCGATGATGCTGTACGGCGCGGCGCTCGGGAACGTGCCGCCCTCCCACCTGGAAAGCGCCCGGCTGGCCGGAGCCTCCGGCTGGCAGCAGCTGCGCGACGTGGTCTTCCCGCACATCAGAGGCCACATCCTGACCAACCTGCTGCTGATCAGCCTCTGGACGTTCAACGACTTCACCCCCTTCCTGCTCACCGCCGGAGGGCCCGACCACCGCTCGGAGGTCCTGGCCGTCCACGTCTACAACGTGGCGTTGAGGGGCGGCGAGCTCGGCTTCGGCGCCGCCGTGTCCACGATCATCCTGCTGATCAACCTGGTGGTGGCGGTCTTCTACCTGCGGCTGCTGAGGAGGAGGTCATGACCCGCTTCGTCCTCGGCCGGATCGGCTTCTACACGCTGATCGCCGTGCTGCTGGCCTTCTTCACCGTGCCGCTGCTGTGGCTGGCCGCCGCGCCGTTCACCTCGGACCCGACCTACGAGGTCTCGCTGCCCGACTTCACGCTGGCCAACTTCCAGGCGATCCTGGAGCATCCGTACGCGCTCGGTTCGCTCTACAACTCGCTGGTGCTGGCCGTCGGCACGGCACTGCTCGTCGTGCTGCTGGCCGCGCTGGCCGCCTACGCGCTCAGCCGGGTGCGCGTGCCCGGCCGCGACGCGCTGCTCTACGCGCTCCTGCTGCTCTCCTCGATCATCACAGGCACGGCCGCGATGGTGCCGCTGTTCCAGCTGGCCGTCGAGCTCAACCTCATCGACTCGCAGCTCGGCCTCATCCTCATCCTCACCGGCGGCCTGCTGCCCGCGGCGATCTTCATGCTCAAGGACTTCATGGACTCCACCCCCAAGTCCTACGAGGAGTCGGCGCGCGTCTTCGGCGCCTCGCCGCTGCAGATCGTCGGCCATGTGGTCGTCCCGCTGGTACGGCCCGGCCTGGCCACGATCGCGGTCTGGTCCATCGCCAACGTCTGGGGCAACTTCCTGATGCCCTACCTGCTGCTCAGCGACGTCGAGAAGCAGCCCGGAGCGGTGATCATGTTCACCCTCTACACCGAGGGCGGCCAGGCCAACCTGCCGCTCCTGTCCACCTTCGGCCTGATCTACTCCGTGCCGGTGGTGCTCATGTACCTGTTCGTCAGCAAGAAGTACGGCTTCCGCTTCCACGGAGGGATCAAGCGCTGATGGCCGCGATCGAACTCACAGGCCTGACCAAGGTCTATCCGGGCGGTGTGAAGGCGCTCGACTCGCTCGACCTGGTGGTTCCCGACGGCGAGTTCTTCGCCCTGCTCGGCCCGTCGGGCTGCGGGAAGACGACGCTCCTGCGCACGATCGCGGGCCTGGAGACCGCCACGGACGGCTCGATCGTCATCGGCGAGCGCGACGTCACGGGCGTCCAGCCCGGCGCGCGCGACGTGGCGATGGTCTTCCAGGACTACGCGCTCTTCCCGCACATGGACGTCACCGACAACATCGCCTACCCGCTGCGCATCAAGAAGGTGGCCAAGGCGGCCCGCGCAGGGAAGGCGCGCGAGGTCGGCGAGCGGCTCGGCCTGGCCCACCTCATGGACCGCCGTCCTGGTCAGCTGTCGGGCGGCCAGCAGCAGCGCGTCGCCCTGGCCCGCGTCATGGCCACCCAGGCGCAGGCGTTCCTGTTCGACGAGCCGCTGTCCAACCTGGACGCCCGGCTCAGGCTCGAAGCCCGCACCTTCCTGAAGAAGCTCCAGCGCGAGCTGGGCGTCACCACCGTCTTCGTCACCCACGACCAGGCGGAGGCGCTGGCCATGGCCGACCGGATGGCGGTCATGGAGAACGGGCTCATCCGGCAGATCGGCACCCCCGCCGAAGTCTTCCAGCGCCCGGCCAACACCTTCGTCGCGGGGTTCATCGGCTCGACCCCGATGAACCTGCTCGACGGGGTCGTCAGGGGCGAGCGGCTGGAGGTCGCGGGCTGCAAGCTGCCCGTGCCGAGCTCGGCCGACGGGCGGCTGTCCGACGGCGAGCAGATCGTGTACGGCGTGCGACCCGAGTACATGACGTACTCAGCCGAGCCCGTTGAGGGCGCCTTCGGCGGGAAGGTGGCGATCGTGGAGAACCTGGGCGCCGCCCACCTGGTGACGCTCGAGGTCGGCCCCGAGGTCGGCTCGGTGATCGTCCAGGTTGTCGTGCCGGAAGGCAGCGAACCGGCCCTCGGTGCGGAAGGATTCGCGGTGCCCAGGGGCGACCGGGCGCTGATCTATCGTGATGGGAACGTGGTATGACGCTGATCCACGGCCGGTGGAGCCTGGACGACCGGCTGGAGCGGATCCTGCGGGAGGTGCCGTTCGAGGTGCCCGCGGGCGCCGAGGGCGTGACGGTCAGGCTGGGCTACGACCGGTCGAAGGGCGTGCTCGACCTGGGCGCCGCCTCGCCGTACGGCTTCCGTGGCTGGTCGGGTGGCGCGCGCGACGAGTACACGATCACCCGTGACTGGGCAACGCCCGGCTATCTGCCGGGCGAGCTGGAGCCCGGCGCCTGGCAGGTGTGGCTGCGGCTGCACCGGGTGCCGCCGGAGGGGCTGGAGTACACGCTGGAGGTGACGGTCCACCGGCGCGCGCCGGAGCGGGCCGTGGAGGAGGAGCCGCCGCCCGCCGTCAGGCCGCCGCGGCGCGACATCCCCGACGTCGACGGCCTGCGGTGGTTCGCGGGCGACTTCCACGCCCACACCGTGCACAGCGACGGCGCGCTGACGATCAGGGAGCTGGCGGCGCTGGCCACCGGCAGGGGCCTCGACTTCCTCGCCGTCACCGACCACAACACCGTCAGCCACCACCCCCACCTGGCCAAGGTCCGGGAGATCACGCTGATCCCCGGCCAGGAGGTGACCACCGACAGAGGGCACGCCAACGTGTTCGGCGACGTCGGCTGGGTCGATTTCCGGCAGCCCGCCGACCGCTGGGGCGAGCGCGGGCTGATGTCGATCAA
The DNA here is from genome assembly GCF_042754765.1 of Nonomuraea sp. NPDC059194. NCBI lineage: Bacteria > Bacillati > Actinomycetota > Actinomycetes > Streptosporangiales > Streptosporangiaceae > Nonomuraea > Nonomuraea sp. NPDC059194. The sequence goes on from NZ_JBHZBH010000012.1 coordinate 137,407, forward strand.
CCATCCCCTCGGCGGCGACTGCGCGTGGCTGCAACCGCTGTCCGAGCGGCCCCGGGTGGCCGAGGTGTGGCACTCGGGCTGGTGGGACCGGCGCTGGGGCGCGCCGCTGGCGTGGGCGCAGGCCTGGCGCGACGACGTCATCGTCATCGGCGGCAGCGACTTCCACCGCCACGGCGCCGACGGGCTGCCGGGCGCGCCCACCACCTGGGTGCTGGCGCAGGAGGCGAGCGCGGTCCTCGACGGCGTGCTGGCGGGCCGTACCGCGGTCTCGGCGGGGCCCGAAGGGCCGCTGCTGCTCAGGCTCGGCGACGAGCTGCTGGTCCTCGACGCCGACGGGCTGGTCCTGGTGCGCCGCTCGGGGGCGCGCGAGGTCGTCCGCGGCGACCGGGTCCTGGTGCCCGCGGGCGAGGGACCGTTCCGGCTGGAAACCCACGAGAACGAGGTGATGGCGCTGTGCGCGTGACCCAGGAGATCGTCGTCGTCCCGCACACGCACTGGGACAGGGAGTGGTACGAGCCCTTCCAGCGCTTCAGGCTGCGGCTGGTCGCGCTCATGGACGAGGTGCTCGACACCATGGAGCGCGAGCCCGGCTACCACTTCACCCTCGACGGCCAGCTCGCCTGCGTGGACGACTACCTGGAAGTGCGGCCGGACAACCGCGACAGGATCGCCGCGCTGGTCGAGGCGGGACGGCTGGCGATCGGGCCGTGGCAGATCCTGCTCGACGAGTTCCTGTGCTCGGGCGAGACCATCGTCCGCAACCTCGAACTGGGCATGGGCCGGGCCGACAAGCTCGGCGGCGCCATGCCGGTCGGCTACCTGCCCGACATGTTCGGCCACACCGCCCAGATGCCGCAGATCCTCGCCCTGGCGGGGCTGACGCGGGCGTGCGTCTACCGGGGGGTGCCCTCCTCGGTGGTCACCGACGCCTTCGCCTGGGTCGCCCCCGACGGCACCGCCGTCCGGACGCAGTACCTGCCCGCCGGTGGGTACGGCAACGGCGCCCACCTGTTCGAGGCCCCCGGGCAGCTCGTCGAGCGGGCCGAGAAGTTCGTGACGACCATGCGGAGCTGGCAGGGGGAGTCCAAGCCGCTGCTGGCGATGTACGGCACCGACCACTCGGCCCCCGTGCGCGGGCTGCCGGAGATGGTGGCCTCGCTCGGTGCCCGCATGGACACCCTGTCCGGCTACCTCGGGGCGTCGGACGTCGAGGGGCTGCCGCGCGTCCACGGCGAGCTGCGCTCGCACGCCGGCGCCAACATCCTGCCCGGCGTCATCTCCGTGCGCGCCCACGTCAAGCAGGCGATGGGCAGGGCCGAGCGGATGGTCGAGCGTTACGCCGAGCCGCTGGCGGCGCTCTGGGGCGAGTCGTGGCCCGAACGCTTCCTCGACATGGCATGGTGGCGGCTGGTCGACGCCAGCGGCCACGACTCGGTCACCGGGTGCGGCGTCGACGAGACCGCCCAGCAGGTCGCGGCCCGCATCGCCGAGGCCGAACACCTGGGGCAGGCCGTCCGCGACATGGTGGCCTCGCGGCTGGCCGCCGCCGTTCCCTCCGGTGGGGTCCTGGTCGTCAACCCCTCGCCCTTCCCGCGCACCGGCGTGGTGCTCATGGACGTGGCGGGCCACGACCCGCTGGTCGACGCCGCGGGGCGCGCCGTGCCCGTCCAGACGCTCGAGTACGCGCCGACGCTGCTGCTCGACGAGGAGATGGACCCCACGCTGGCGTTCTCCTTCGTCCACGGCACCGAGCTGTACGGCCAGCAGATCACCGGCTGGTCGATCGCCGACGGGGTGCTGATCTTCAGGGTGGCGCGCGAGTCGGCGGCGACGTTCGACGTGGCGGAGGTGTCGGCGGCGCTGGAGGCGGCGGAGGGCGAGGTCACCCGCGTCCGCATCGTCGCCGAGCCCCGCAGGACGGTCGCCGCCCTGGTGGAGACCCCCGCTCTCGGCCACACCAGCGTCCGCCCCCAGCCCCCGTTCTCCCCGGAAACTCCGGCCACCTCCTTCGGCACCGTCTCCGCGGAGGTCGCGGGGAAGACCTCGGCCGACGGACGGTCGTCGCTGGGGCGCGGGGTGCGGGCCGAGGGGCGGGTGCTGGACAACGGGCTGCTGCGGGTGGAGATCGCCGAGGACGGCACGCTCACCCTCACCGGCCGCGACGGCGTGACGATCACCGGCGCCGCCCGCGTCGTCGACGGTGGCGACGTGGGTGACACCTACAACCATGCCCCGCCCGCCACCGACCGCCTGGTCGATGAGCCCGAGTCGGTCGAGGTCGGCCTGGTCTGCTCCGGCCCGCTGGTCGCCGCCCTCGACGTCGAGCGGGTCTACGCCTGGCCCAGGGGCACCGACGTCAGCGAGGCCGACGGGCCCGCCGACCCGCTGCCCGACCCCGCCCGCACGGAGGCCGTCGAGCGCGTCACCGTCATCACGCGGGTGGAACTGCGGGCCGGGGAGCCGTACGTCAGGCTGCACGTGGAGTTCGACAACCGCTGCGCCGACCATCGGGTCCGCCTGCACGTGCCGCTGGCCGAGGCGGCGGGCTCGTCCTTCGCCGAAGGGCAGTTCGCCGTCGTCGAGCGCGGCCTGACGGCCGAGGGCGGCTGCGGTGAGACCCCGCTGCCGACCTTCCCCGCCTCCTCCTGGGTGGCCGCAGGCGGGGTGGCCGCGCTGCTGGAGCACGTCACCGAGTACGAGCTCGTGGACGACGAGCTGGCCCTCACGCTGCTGCGCTCGGTCGGCTACCTGTCCCGCAACCGCAACGCCCTCAGGCCCGAGCCCGCCGGACCCCAGTTGCCGACGCCCGCGGCGCAGTCGAGAGGGCCGCGCTCGGTGCGGCTGGCGCTGATGCCGTACACGGGGACGTGGGCGGCGGTCCCCGAGGCGGCCGAGGTGTTCAGGCACGACGTCCTGGCCGTTCCCGGGACCGGGGACAAGGACCTGCCGCAGCCCGCCCCCGCCACGGGCCTCTCGGTGCGGGGCGAGGGCGTCGTCATGACGTCGCTGCGCCGCCGCGACGGGTGGAAGGAGCTGCGGATGGTCGCCATGACCGGCTCGGACACCGTGGCGACGATCGAGGGCGAGTTCACCGAGGCCCGCCGCGCCGACCTGCGCGGGCGTCCCGGTGAGCCCGTGGACGCCGCCCGCCTGCCGCTGCGCGCGTGGGAGATCGCCACCATCCAGCTCCGCTAGGCGGGACCGCGGGGCTGTGCCAGCCGCCACAGCCCCGCGCGGGCCTCATTTCATCGTGCATCGCGGCGAACCATGCGAATTCAGTGGCTTCGCCACCGCGCCACACGGCATTTCGCCATTGACGGGCACACCGTAAAAACCTTAACTTGATTCAAGTTCAGCAAGCGCGTGCTCCTCGGCGGTTCGCACGGCCTCCGCCTGGCCGATCCTGCCGATGAGCACGTGCACCGCCAGTCCGTCGAGCAGTGCGTTGAACGAGGCCAGGAACGCCTCGACGGCGACCGAGCGGAAGATCCCGCTCGCGACGCCGTCGTCGATGATCGCGGTCAGATCCCGCTTCCAGGCGTTGTCGATCTCGTCTGCCGTGCGGCTCATCTCGTCGTTGGTCACCGAACGCAACCACGCCTCGAGCCACAGTTTCCATGACACGTCGTGACGGTCGATGGGCAGGTAGAGCCGGATGAACCGGTCGAGCCGCGCCTTCGGGTCGCCGGTCGCGCCGAGCTCTCTGCCGCGGCGCTCGGCCAGCAGGCGCTCGCTCCACCGGAATGTCTCGGCCAGGATCTGGTCCCTTGACTGGAAGTAGTAGAGCACCCTGGCCGGGCTCATCCCCGCCCTGTCGGCGATCTGCTGCACCTGGATCTCCGCGACAGGCCGCTCGGCGATCACCGCCAGCGCCGCCTCCACCACCTTGCGGCGGGCCTGGCGGCCTCGCTCCTGCGTCCTGCCCTGCTCAGCCATCCGCTCCCGCCCCGTCGACGAGCCCGCCATCCACACCCGATTCGCCCCCCAAGCGTGCACCACCCCGCAAGGAGAACCCCGTGGAGAATAGCCTCCCCCGCCGTGCCGTACTGATCTCCGGCGCGCTCGCGGCCGCCTTCGGCCGCCCCGCCTCCGCCGACACGCAGACGCCCGCCGACTACGTGTTCACCCACGGTTACGTCTACACCGTGGACGACGACGACAGCGTCCACCAGGCGCTGGCCGTCTCCGGCGGGCGCATCGTCTACGTCGGCACGGACAAGGGCGCGATGCGGTTCGCCGGCAAGGGGACCACGGTGGTCGACCTGGGCGGGCGGATGCTGATGCCCGGCCTGCACGACGGGCACCTGCACGAGATGTCCGGCGGCAAGGGGCTGCTCGACTGCGACCTGAAATACGCCGCGCTGACCGTCGAGGAGGTCCAGGCCACCATCCAGGAGTACCTGGACAAGACGGCCGAGCAGGAGCCGGGCGGCTGGGTCAGCGTCGTGCACTGGTACCAGCAGGCGATCCGTCCCGCGGGGACGAAGCTGACCAAGGCCGACCTCGACTCCCTGAACACCAGACGTCCCATCGTGGTCTCCTCGAGCGACGGGCACACCTCCCTGGTCAACAGCAGGGCCCTGGAACTGGCGGGGATCACCGCCAAGACGAAGGACCCCTCCGACGGCACCATCGAACGCGACTCCGCGGGCGAGCCGACCGGCATCCTGCAGGACGGGGCTCAGGACCTGGTCGGAGCCAAGATCCCGGCTCCCACCCGAGCGGAGAACCTGAAGATCGCCCGTACGGCCCTGGCCGCGCTCGCCGAGCAGGGCGTCACCACCTTCATGGACGCCGTCGCCACCGAGGAGGCGTTGCGCGCCTTCACCACGCTGGCCGAGCAGGGCAAGCTCACCGCGCGGGCGCACTTCGCGCCGCTGGTCGAGGTGTCCGACACCGACCCGGTGCCGCGGCTGGCCAAGCTGCGGCGCGTTTACGACGACGGGCGCGCCAAGCCCAGGCCAGGTGTCTCCGTCCACAACGCCAAGCTGTTCATGGATGGGGTGCTGCAGTACCCGGCCCAGACGGCGGCGCTGCTGGAGCCGTACCTGGTGCACAAACACGACCACTGGGTGGCGGGCAAGAAGATCGGCTCGCAGTACTGGACGGCCGCCAAGCTGAACGCGGTGGTGCGCAAGCTCGCCGCCGCCGGGTTCGACCCGCACATCCACGCCATCGGCGACAGGGCGGTCCGCACCGCGCTGGACGCCTACGCCGCCATGCGCGCCGCCGGGCACGCGAAGACCAGGCCCGCGATCGCGCACGCGGAGCTCGTCGCCGCCGCCGACCTGCCCCGGTTCGGCAAGCTCGATGTCACCGCGGCCATGGGCTTCCACTGGGCCAAGCCCGCTCCCGACTCGGTCGAGTCGGTCAAGCCCTACCTCGGCCCGAAGCGGTGGGCCCGCTACGAGCCCGAGGGTGACCTGATCAGGGCAGGCGGGCGCGTCTCACTGGGGAGCGACTGGCCGGTCGACCCGCTGGACGAGTGGACCGCGATCAAGACCGTCATCACCAGGACGGCCGCCCCTGACAGCCCGTTCGCCAAGCAGGGCGCGATGACCCCGCACCAGCGCATCAGCAGGGCCGCCGCGATCCGCGCCGCGACCTTCAACGGCGCCTACCAGCTCCGGCAGGACAGGTACACGGGCTCGCTGGAGGCGGGCAAGTTCGCTGATCTGATCGTGCTGGACCGCAACGTCATGAAGGTCCCCGCCGAGCAGATCGCCAAGACGAAGGTGTTGCTCACGATGGTCGGCGGCCGCATCGTCCACGGCGGCGTCGACCTGGACTGAGCGACGTTGCGGACAGTAGCGGAGTCCCGCTGGAGCACGCGTGATGGACGGACGGCCACCGGTGACCACGGTGGCCATGACCCGGCTTGCCGTAAAAAGGGGGAAGTTTTACCGGGTACCCCACGAATAGGTCTGCTTGCGGAGCTTCAGGTACACGAACGACTCCGTGGCGCGCACTGCGGGGATCGCGCGGATTTTGCCGAGAATCTCCAGCAGATGACGGTCGCCCTCGCACACCACCTCGACGATGACGTCGAAAGAGCCCGCCGTCAGCACCACATAGTCGATCTCCTCGATCGAGGAGAGCTCGTCGGCGACGAGATCGAGGTCGCCCTCGCAGTTGATGCCGATCATCGCCTGGCGGGGGAAGCCCAGCGTGAGCGGGTCGGTGACGGCCACGATCTGCATGACCCCGTCGGTCTGGAGTCGCTGAACCCGCTGTCGGACCGCGGCTTCCGAGAGTCCGACCGCCTTGCCGATCGCCGCGTACGGCTTGCGGCCGTCCTCCTGCAGCTCCTCGATGATGCGCTTGGAGAGGTCATCGAGGACGACCTGGGCCGGCCTGCCATCGGCGTCTCTGCGTGCCTTGGGCGGCATCGTCATTTCGGGGCAATCCCTCCTGTGCCGCACAGCACTCGCGCGGTCCTGATGCGACATAGTGTCAGTTCTGGGCACTCTGTCAAGCGAATTCGTAGCAATTTGATATCTTCGCGACGAAATCCCTTGTCCCGATGCTGACGCTCTGTCAGAGTCGCGACAACTCAGCCACCTCACCAGGAGGTCAACGTTGACCACCCGTCTGCAGAACTTCATCAACGGTGAGTTCGTGGACGCCAAGAGCGGCCGATTCTCCGACATCATCGACCCCTGCACCGGAGAGGCCTACGTTCAGGCGCCCATCTCCGGTCAGGAGGATGTCGACGCGGCTTACGCCGCCGCGGCCGCCGCGTTCGAATCGTGGGGGCAGAAAACGCCGGGCGAGCGCGCCGGACTGCTGCTGAAGGTCGCTGACGCGATCGACGCGCGGGCCGACGAGATCAATGAGGCCGAGTGCCTCAACACCGGCAAGCCCCGAGCCCGCATGGCCGAAGACGAGACTCCGGTCGCCGCCGACCACTTCCGCTTCTTCGCGGGGGCGGCGCGCACGCTGGAGGGTCCCACGGCCGGCGAGTTCCTCGCCGAGCACACCAGTGTCATCAGGCACGAGCCGGTCGGCGTCATCGGCCAGGTCACGCCCTGGAACTACCCGATGATGATGGCGGTCTGGAAGATCGCCCCCGCGCTCGCCGCGGGCAACACCATCGTGCTCAAGCCGTCCGACACCACTCCCGCCTCCACGCTCAAGCTCGCCGAGATCCTCGGCAGCGTGCTGCCGCCCGGTGTCTTCAACGTCGTCACCGGCGACCGCGAGACCGGCGCGCTGGTCGTCGGCCATCCGACGGCGTCGATGGTCGCCATCACCGGCTCCGTCGGCGCGGGCATGGCCGTCGCCAAGACCGCGGCGGAGGACCTCAAGCGCGTGCACCTCGAGCTCGGCGGTAAGGCGCCGGTCGTGGTGTTCGAGGACGTCAAGGACCTCAAGGTGGCCGCCGAGGCCATCGCCACCGCCGGTCTCTACAACGCGGGCCAGGACTGCACCGCGGCCTGCCGCGTGCTGGTCCACGAGAGCGTGCACGACGAGTTCGTCGAGGCGCTCAGCGCGGCCGCCGCGGGGACCGTCACCGGCGACCTGTCCAACGAGGAGGCCCTGTACGGCCCGCTCAACAACGAGAACCAGCTGGCCAAGGTCTCCGGGTTCTTCGAGCGGCTGCCCGCGCACGCGAAGGTCCTGACCGGCGGCCACCGGGTCGGCGACAAGGGCTACTTCTTCGCGCCGACCGTCGTCGACGGCCTCCAGCAGGACGACGAGATGGTCCAGAACGAGGTGTTCGGGCCCGTGATCACCGTCCAGACCTTCACCGACGAGGCCGACGCCCTGGCCAAGGCCAACGGCGTGCAGTACGGCCTGTCGGGTTCGGTGTGGACCTCCGACCACGGCCGCGCCATGCGGATGTCCAACAAGCTCGACTTCGGCGTGGTGTGGGTCAACACCCACATCCCGTTCGTCTCCGAAATGCCGCACGGCGGCTTCAAGCACTCGGGTTACGGCAAGGACCTGTCGGTCTTCGGCCTGCACGACTACACCCGGGTAAAGCACGTCATGCACTTCATCGGCGAATAGCAACGACACAAGAGTGGGATAAATCCTGGTATGACCAGCGCTATCGACCTTGATGACGTGATCAAGGAGTACCTCTCGCATGGCGAGGTCGTCCAGGCTGTCAAGGGCGTCTCGCTCTCGATCGAGGAGGGAGAGTTCTTCTCCCTCCTCGGCCCCTCGGGCTGCGGCAAGACGACCACCATGCGGATGATCGCCGGCTTCGAGGAGCCCACGCGCGGCACGGTCAAGCTCCACGGCCAGGACGTCACCAACGTCCCGCCGAACAAGCGCGACGTGAACATGGTGTTCCAGTCCTACGCCCTGTTCCCGCACATGAACGTGTGGGACAACGTGGCCTTCGGGCTCAAGCAGAAGAAGACCCCCGACGCGGAGATCAAGCGCCGCGTCGGGGAGATCCTGGACATCGTCGACCTGACCGGTCGTGAGAAGCGCAGGCCGCGCGAGATGTCCGGCGGTCAGCAGCAGCGCGTGGCCCTGGCCAGGGCCCTGGTGAACAACCCCAAGGCGCTGCTGCTCGACGAGCCGCTGGGCGCGCTCGACCTGAAGCTGCGCCAGGCCATGCAGATCGAGCTGAAGCGCATCCAGCGCGAGGTGGGCATCACCTTCGTCTACGTGACCCACGACCAGAGCGAGGCGCTCACCATGAGCGACCGCATCGCCGTCATGAACGACGGCCTGGTCGAGCAGCTCGCCACGCCCCGCGAGATCTACGAGCAGCCCGCCAGCGCGTTCGTCGCAGGCTTCATCGGCACCTCGAACCTGCTGACCGGCGCGCTCACGGGGGGCGTGCTGAAGGTCGCGGGAGGGCGGGTGCTGGTCCCGGGCGAGCAGGACGGCGAGATCACCGTGACCGTCCGCCCAGAGAAGATCATCATCGACGTCGACAAGCCCGCGGACAACGTCAGCGCCGTCCCCGGCATCGTCTCCGAGGTCGTCTACCTGGGCACCTACAACAGCTATGCCGTACGGCTGGCGGACGGCGCGGAGGTGACCGTCTTCGAGCAGAACGCGCACGACGCGTCGACCACCGCCGAACGTGGCGACAACGTCTGGCTCTCGTGGCAGCCGCAGCACTCATACGCGATTGGAAGTTGATACCCGTCTCATGGACGTTCGCACGAACCCCGCCTTCCTACGCGGCATGACGACCAGTCGCCGCGACGCACTCAGGCTGGCCGGAATGTCGGCCGCCGCGATGGCACTCGCGGCCTGCGGTGTGGAGGGGAAGAAGACAGCCGCAACACCGAAGCAGGACGCCGTCGCCGACTTCTGGGCCGGCAAGAAGCAGAACGGCGTGCTGCGCTTCGCCAACTGGCCGCTCTACATCGACAAGGACGGCAAGAACTACCCGTCCCTGCAGATGTTCGAGAAGGACAAGGGCATCAAGGTCTCCTACACCGAGGCCATCCAGGACAACGGTTCGTGGTTCGGCAAGATCCAGCCCCAGCTGGCCGCCAACACCGACATCGGCTTCGACCTGATGGTCATGACCAACGGCAGCCAGCTCGCCAAGGCGATCAACCTCGGCTACCTGGCTCCGCTCGACCACGCCAAGCTGCCCAACTTCGCCGCCAATGCGGCGCAGAAGGTCAAGAACCCGACGTGGGACCCGAACAACACCTACACGATCCCGTGGACGGTCGGGGTGACGGGCATCGCCTACAACCCCGACTACGTCGACGAGGTCACGAGCATGAACGACCTCTGGAACCCGAAGTACAAGGGCAAGGTCGGCATGATGATCGACGCCCAGGAGATCGCCAACTTCGGGATGTTCGCCCTCGGCATCGACCCTGACAAGTCGAAGGAGGCCGACTGGCGCAAGGCCGCCGCCAAGCTGCAGGAGCAGCGCGACGCGGGCCTGGTGCGCAAGTACTACGAGAACGACTACATCGAGGCGCTCGTCCGCGGCGACATCTGGATCTCGATGGCCTGGTCGGGCGACATCTTCCAGCAGGTCGCCGAGGGCAAGAACCTCAAGTTCGTGGTGCCGCAGGAGGGCGCCACGATCTGGACCGACAACATGTGCATCCCGAAGACCGCGCAGAACCCGGTCGACGCGCTCGCGCTGATGGACTACGTCTACCAGCCCAAGATCGCCGCGATGCTCGTGGAGTACATCAACTACATCACTCCGGTGCCCGCCACCAAGGACATCGTCCTCGCCGACGCCGCCAAGGCTACGGGCGAGGACAAGGCGCTCCTTGAGCAGGTCGCCAAGAGCCCGCTCATCTACCCGTCGGAGGCCGATCTGGCGAAGATGCGCTCCTACCTGCTGCTGGACAGCAAGACGGAGCAGCTCTTCGAGAGCATCTTCCAACCCATCACCCAGGGCTAGCGCGATGAAGCGCCTCACGCCCTACCTGCTGATCCTTCCGGGCGGGTTGTGGTTGGCGATCTTCCTGGTGGTGCCGATGGTCTTCATGGCCTCGGTATCCACCCAGGAGGGCAACGTGGTGGACGGGTTCGTCCAGACCTTCCACTTCGCCAACTTCACCGACAGCCTGGTGCAGTACCAGACGCAGTTCCTGCGTTCGGTCGGTTACGGCCTGGCGGGGACGATCATCTCGATCGCCCTCGCCTATCCCATCGCCTACTGGATCGCCTTCAAAGGCGGGGCGAGGAAGTCCACCTACCTGCTGCTCGTGCTGCTGCCGTTCTTCGTCTCGTTCGTGCTGCGGACGGTGTCGTGGAAGTTCCTGCTGGCCGACGAGGGCATCGTGCTGCAGCCGTTGAAGGCGATGGGCCTGGTGCCCGGCGACTTCCACGTGCTGCAGACCACGGTCGCCGTCGTGGGCGGGCTGGTCTACAACTACCTCCCGTTCATGATCCTGCCGATCTACGTGGCACTGGAGCGGCAGGACCCGCGGGTCGTGGAGGCGGCCCAGGACCTCTACGCCACCAGGACGGCCGCGTTCCGCAAGATCGTGCTGCCGCTGTCGCTGCCCGGCGTCTTCGCGGGTGTGCTCATGACCTTCGTCCCGATGACCGCCGACTACGTGAACGCCGCCATCCTCGGCGGCCCGCAGAACACGATGATCGGCAACATCATCCAGACGCAGTACCTGGTCAACAACAACTACCCCACGGCCTCGGCGCTGTCGTTCACGCTGATGGCGGCCATGCTCGTGGGCATCTTCGCCTACGCCAAGGCGCTGGGCACCGAGAACGTGCTGGAGGCGGCGGCGCGATGAGATCACGCAGACTCGCCGACAGGCTGCTGTTCATCTACGTCTGGGTGATCATCGCCTGGCTGTTCCTGCCGATCGCCGTCATGATCGCCTTCGGCTTCAACGACACGCAGAGCAAGTCGAACGTCTCCTGGCAGGGCTTCACGCTCAAGTGGTGGGGGCGGCTCGACGAGTACCCCGACCTGACGGCCGCGGTGATCAACTCCCTGCAGCTCGCGGTTGCATCGGTGCTGATCACCACGGTCCTCGGCACGTTGCTGGGCCTGGCGCTGGGCCGCTACCGGTTCAAGGGGCAGGGCGCGACGAACCTGGTCATGTTCGCCGCGATCTCCTCGCCCGAACTGGTCATGGGCGCCGCGCTGCTGTCGCTGTTCGTCAGCAGCGGCGTGGACATGGGTTTCACCACCGCGCTCATCGCGCACGTGCTGTTCTCGGTGTCGTTCGTCGCGATCACCGTCAGGGCGCGTGTGGTCGGGCTCGACCCGTCCATCGAGGAGGCCGCCAGGGACCTGGGCGCCACCCCGTGGGTCACGTTCTGGCGGATCACGTTCCCGATGATCCTGCCCGGCGTGGTCTCGGGCGCGCTGCTCGCCTTCGCGCTTTCCATCGACGACTTCGTCATCACCCAGTTCACCAGCGGCGCCATGCAGACGTTCCCGCTGTGGATCTGGGGGGCCACCCGCATCGGTGTCCCGCCCCAGGTGAATATCCTGGGAACGCTCATCTTCGCGGTGGGCGTCGCGATCGCCATCGTCAACTCGGTGACCGCGCGCCGTCGCGTCCAGCAATGACCGTGATCCCCCGCCCACGGCGGGGGTTTTCGGGATAATGCGCCACAGGCGGTGGGGAACGTCCCCGCCAGCCTGCGGGTTCTGGGTAGGGGTGCCGGTGTGCGGCCAGGTGGTCTGACACCGGCGTCCTGCGAGACCTTGGCAAGGAACAGGGAGGCGAGATCGGATTCAGGCGGGGGGAACCCGCGCGCGGTCAACTGACTGATCGGGCAATCAATTCAATGCTGTAGTAACACTCACGTAGGGATGTGAGATTTGTGGATCCGCTGAAGGCTCTTGCTGATGCGGAGCGCAAGCCGTACTGGCTGGACACCCCGGCCAGGCCCGAGCCGCTGCGGCGGCTCATCGGCAACACGAAGGCCGACCTCGTCGTGGTCGGCGGCGGCTTCTCCGGGCTCTGGACCGCCCTGATGGCGAAGGAAAGGGACCCCTCGCAGGACGTCGTCCTGCTGGAGGGCCGCAGGATCGGCTGGGCGGCCAGCGGCCGCAACGGCGGGTTCTGCATGGCGACGCTGACGCACGGGCTGCCCAACGGCCTCGACAGGTGGCCGCAGGACATCGACCGCCTCGAGCGGCTGGGCGTCGAGAACCTCGACGAGATCGAGCAGACGCTCGCCCGCTACGGCGTCGACTGCTCCTTCGAGCGCACCGGCGAACTGCACGTCGCCACCGAGCCATGGCAGCTCGACGACCTGTCCGAGCACCTCGACCTCATCGAGGACCTCGGGCTCGACTACGTGCCGCTGGACCAGGAGCAGGTCAGGGCCGAGGTCAACTCGCCCACCTACCTCGGCGGCCTGTGGGAGCGCAGCGGGTGCGCGATGGTCGACCCCGCCAAGCTGGCGTGGGGCCTGCGCGAGGCGTGCATCAAGGCGGGCGTGCGCATCTACGAGCGCAGCCCCGTCAGGTCGCTGTCCGACGACGGCGTCACGATCGAGCTGCGCACGCCGTACGGCACGGCGAAGGCGGGCAAGGTCGCGCTCGGCACGGGCGTCTTCCCGCCCCTGCTGAAGCGGCTCAAGCACTTCCTCGTGCCGGTCTACGACTACGCCCTGATGACCGAGCCGATGTCGGAGGCCCAGCTCGCCTCCGTCGGATGGCGCAACAGGCAGGGCGTCGGCGACTCGGCCAACCAGTTCCACTACTACCGGCTCACCGACGACAACCGCATCCTGTGGGGCGGCTACGACGCCGTCTACTACAATGGCGGCCAGATCAAGCCCGAGTACGAGCAGCGCGACGAGACCTTCGTCAAGCTGGCAGGGCACTTCTACGACACCTTCCCCCAGCTGTCGGGGCTGCGCTTCACCCACCGGTGGGGCGGCGTCATCGACACCTGCAGCCGCTTCAGCGCCTTCTACGGCCAGGCGCACGGCGGGCGGCTCGCCTACGCGGTCGGCTACACCGGCATGGGCGTCGGCGCGACCAGGTTCGGCGCGAACGTGATGCTCGACCTGCTGTCGGGGGAGCGCACCGAGCGGACCGAGCTGGCGATGGTGCGCGAGAAGCCGGTCCCGTTCCCTCCCGAGCCCGTGCGGTCGGGGGTGATCCAGTTCACCCGGTGGTCGATCGCCCAGGCGGACCTGCACCAGGGACGGCGCAACCTGTGGCTGCGAACCCTCGACAGGATGGGCCTCGGCTTCGACTCCTGACCCCGGCCTGACGAGCCCGCGCCCCGCGTGCCTGGGGTAACCCCGGCTCTTCGGTGCGCCCCCCTGACAGGCAGCTCTCGAGACCTCGGCCGAAGTCACGTGGTGAGGCCCGCACGCGTGGGTCCCATCGAACTTCGGCCGGGGTTTCTGACGGGCCCGTCGACCTTGGCCGGGGTCGGCCAGGATGTCCGGATGCGGGCCGGTCCTCGATCGGGACAGACTGGACGCATGAGAGTCGAGTTCGAGGTCGACGGGATCACGCTCGTCGGCGACCTGCGTATCCCCCAGGGCGAGGGGCCGCACCCTGCCCTCGTCTTCACCGGCCCCTTCACCGGCGTCCGCGACCAGGTGACCGGCCTGTACGCCGAACGGCTCACCGGCCACGGCTTCGTCACGCTGGCCTTCGACCACCGCAACTGGGGCGAGTCGGGCGGCCTGCCCCGCCAGCACGAGGACTGGCAGGGCAAGCTGGCCGACCTCAGGGCCGCCGTGTCGCTGCTGCGCGGCAGACCGGAGGCCGACCCCGAGCGGATCGGCGCGGTCGGCGTCTGCCTCGGCGGCGGCTACGCGCTCAGGTTCGCCGCCTTCGACCCCAGAGTGAAGGCGTTCGCCGGCATCGCGGGCGCCTACAACAACCCCTACGGCAGGCACTTCGAGTCCGTCCTGCCCGGCCTCACGCAGGTGCTCGAACGGCAAGACCAGGGCGGCGAGGTGGAGTACGTGCCCGCCGTGGCCGAGGACGGCGACGCGGCCATGCCAGGCGACGAGCCGTACGCCTACTACGGCGGCACCTCGTCGCCGTCGTGGCGCAACAGGGTGAGCGTGGCAAGCATCCGCGAACTGGTCACCATGGACAACATGATGGGCGCCGACTTCCTCTCACCCCGCCCCGGCCTGATCGTGCACGGCGTCGTCGACAGGTTCTGCTCGCCCGAGGGGGCCGAGGAGGCCTACAAGCGCATGGGGCAGCCCAAGCGGCTCGTGTGGCTGGACGCCAAGCGGCACATCGACCTCTACGACGCCGAGCCGTACGTCACGCAGGCGGTCGAGGCGACGGCGGAGTTCATGAGCGAACACCTCAAAGCGGGTGTCGCCCCATGATCTAGCGGGAAAGGTTCGGTTACTTCCCCCGTGTGCCATAGCGGGGGTGGGACATGCGTTCGGCGGTGCTGGCGCTGCTGCTCGTCACGGGATGCGGCGCCACGCAGGTGCCCGTGGTGACGCTGGCACCGATGAAGCTGACCCTGCCAGGCCCCTGCCGGGAGACCTACAGGGACCAGAAGGCCGCCGACGCCTCCCGCGCCGCGCTGAACACCGACGTCAGGCGCTTCCTGGCCCGGCAGCCGGGCCGGGTCGTGTTCATGGCCCACGACCTGCTCACGGGCGTCAGGTTCGGGTACGGCGAGCACGAACACGACATGATCACCGCGAGCGGCGCCAAGGTCGACATCCTGACCGCGCTGCTGGCCCGTCAGCATCGCCTCTCCGCTGAGGAGAGGGACCTGGCCGAGCTCATGATCAGGGAGAGCGACAACAAGGCCGCCGACGCGCTGTGGTGGCGGGTCGGCGGCGGCGGGGGCATGAGCCGCCTCTACAGCCGTCTCGGCCTGCGTGAGACGACGCCGGGGCCGAGCAAGTACTGGGGCGGCACCAACACCAGCCCCGCCGACCGCGTCAAACTCATGCGGGTGCTCGTGCGCGGCGGGCCGGGGTTGAAGGAGAGCGACAGGAAGCAGGTGCTGCGGCTCATGGAGCAGGTGCAGCGCGACCAGGCGTGGGGGATCAGCGCCGCGGCCAGGCCAGGCGACAGGGTGGCGCTGAAGAACGGCTGGACGCCCAGGCCGTTCGTCCACAACACCTGGGCGGTGACCAGCTACGGACGCGTCCACGGGCCCGGCAGGGACCTGCTGCTGGCCGTACAGACGGATCGGCAGCCCAGCCACGGCAGCGGCATCGTGGCCATCGAGGGGCTGGCCAGGATGATGGGGGAGCGGCTGGGCGCGCTGTCCCCCGAACGGGAGCGGCGCTGCGTGCGCGAACCCCAGTGGCTGCGCGGCCCCCGACGGTCCTGACGGCCGCACCCGCGCCGCTGACATAAAATGATGCTTTGTCGCGTTGTTCCTTGGCAGACCGCACGGCGGCCGCTCGCAGCGGTATCTACCCCGGTCGAAGCCCACCACGGCGGTGTGCCTCGCAGCGGGTGCTCCGTCATGACCTGGACGGAGACCCTTGAGTTCCTACCTGAACGTGCTCGCCACCCCTGGCGCCTGGCGCTTCCTCGCACCCGCGCTCGTGGCGCGCCTGCCGTACGCGATGCTGCAGATCGGCATCCTGCTGCTGGTGCAGTGGTCCACCGGCTCGTACGGCGCGGCGGGTGTGGCCGCGGCGGCCGCGGCGATCGCACAGGCCGTCGTCGGACCCCAGACGGGCCGCCTGGCCGACAGGTACGGCCAGCCGCGCGTGCTGCTGCCCCAGATCACCGTGCACGCCCTCGCCCTCGGCACGCTTCTCGCGCTGGCCGCCTCGCACGGCGCCGTGCCGCTGCTGGTGCTGACCGCCGCGCTCGCGGGCGCCTCCGTGCCGCAGGTCGGCGCCATGGTCCGGGCCCGCTGGTCGCACCTGCTCGGCGGCTCGGGCAAGCTCGGCACCGCCTTCGCCGTCGAGTCGATCACCGACGAGCTGACGTTCACGCTCGCGCCCGTGCTCCTGGTGCTGCTGTCCACCGGCTACTCGCCGGTCGTGGCGCTGCTGGTCGCGCTGGCGCTCATCCTCACCGGCACCGTCGTCTTCGCCGTCACCAGGGTCGGCGCGCCCGAGCCGATGCCGGTCAAGGTGCGCTCGACCAGGGGTGTGCTCAGGCTGCGCGGCGTCGCCGTGCTCGCGCTCGGCTTCCTGGCGATGGGGTCGGTCTTCGGCAGCATGCAGGTCGGCATCACCTCCTTCACCGCCGAGCTGGGCATGGCCGCCCTCGCGGGCCCCATCTACGCCACCTTCTCCGGCGCCAGCGTCGTCGGCGGCCTGCTGTACGGGGCGATCCGCTGGCGCGTCTCCGCCCCCGCCCGCCTCGCCTGGGGGCTCGGCCTGCTCGCCGCGGCGACCAGCGCGCTGATGTTCGCCGGCTCGGTCCTGCTCCTGTTCGGCGCGGCGGGCCTGGCCGGGCTGGTGATCGCGCCGGTCATCATCACCGGCTACACGATTATCGAACGGCTGACGCCCGCCGAGGTGCGGACCGAGGCGTTCACCTGGCTGACGGGCGCGATCGGCCTCGGCATCGCGACCGGGGCGTCGGTCGCCGGCCAGCTCGTCGACCGCTTCGGGCCGACGCTGGCCTTCGTCGTGCCCCCGGCGATGACGGGGGTGGTCGCGCTGCTCATCCTCGCGCGCCTGCGCACCCTCCACCCCGTCCCCGAACCCGCGACCACACCGCTCCCCACCGCCCACCGCCCCTGACCGCACTCCGTGTTCACGCGGTGCGCGCTCCCCGAGACGTCGTGGGACATGAGCGGCGAGGCGCTGGTGATCAGGCGTGGGCGAGGACGTCCTCGCCGATGACCTTGGGGACTCCCCGCAGCGCGCGGAAGGCGGCCAGGGCCAGCACCGCCAGCATGACACTCGTGGTGAGCGCGGTCAGCTGGAGCGCCTCGACGAAGGCGAGCTTGGCGGCCGTGATGACCGCAGGCGGCACCTGTCCCGCCACGGCCAGCGCGCCGCCGAGGCTGTCGGCGACCTGGGGCGGCAGCCCGGCGGGCACCACCAGGTTGTCGCGGTAGGCGCCGGCCAGGATGCTGCCGAGCACCGCGATGCCGAGCGACCCGCCCAGCTCGAAGGCCGTCTCCGACAGCGCCGCCGCGGCCCCGGCGCGCTCCTTGGGCACCGCGGCCAGGATCGTGTCGTTGGTGACGGCGAAGGTGAACCCCACGCCGAGCCCGCCGATCACCATCCCGATGAGCAGGTAGCCGAAGGTCGTGGTGGCGTCCGCCTGGCTGTAGACGGCGAAGGAGGCGGCCGAGCCCAGCAGGCCGAGCGCCACGACGGTGTTGCGGCCCCACCGCATGACCAGCGGGGCGGCCAGCGCGCCGCCGACCGCGCCCGCCAGGCCGCCGGGCAGGGAGGCGAGACCGGCCTGCAGCGGCGTCCAGCCCAGCACGTACTGCATGTACTGCGCGAAGATCAGATTGAGCGCGATCATGCCGAAGATCGCGAAGAGGTTGGCGCCCACCGCGCCTGAGAACGCCCGGTGGCGGAAGAGCCGCAGGTCCACCAGCGGTACGGCCAGCCGCGTCTGCCGCCATCCGAACAGCCCGAGCCCTGCCACGGTCAGGGCGGCGGAGACGGCGACGTTGGCGGTGAAGCCGTCGATGACCCAGCTCTTGAGCGTGTAGACGGCCGCCACCACGCCCACGATCGACAGCACCGCGCTGGCGAGGTCGATGGCCGCGGGGTCGGGGTTGCGCGACTCGGGGAGCACGAGGGCGCCGCCGACCAGCACCAGCGCCATGACCGGCAGGTTGATCAGGAAGACCGAGCCCCACCAGAAGGAGTTGAGCAGCAGCCCGCCCACGATCGGCCCGAGCGCGAAGCCCGCGGCGCCCATGCCGCCCCAGATGCCGACCGCCATGGTCCGCTCGGCCGGGTCGGTGAACACGTTGCGGATGATCGACAGCGTGGACGGCATGATCGTGGCGCCGGCGATGCCGAGCAGCGCCCTGGCCGCGATCAGCAGTTCGGCGCTGGGCGCGTAGGCGGTGATCGCCGAGGCGACGCCGAACGCGACCGAGCCGATCAGCAGCAGCTTCTTGCGCCCGATCCGATCGCCCAGGTTGCCCATGGTGATCAGCAGGCCGGCGAGCGCGAAGCCGTACATGTCGCCGATCCACAGCTGCTCGGTGACGGTCGGATTCAGGTCGGTGGTCAGCTTGGGCAGCGCCAGGTGCAGGACGGTCAGGTCGATGGCCAGCAGCAGCTGGGCGAGGCAGGCGATGGCGAGGCTTCCCCATTTGACGTTCATGGCGGCAGCCTGGCGGCGCGCGCTGACCGTTCACGCACCGAGCGCTGACAGGGCCTCCGTCGCCTTGGTGGCCAGCGGCAGGTTGCTGCCGTGGGTGGCGGTCAGGACCGCGGTGTACCAGTGGCGGGCGGTCTCGACGTCGCCTGCCGCCTGCGCCACCTCGCCCAGGCCCAGCATGATGCGCATCCTCGTGTCCTCGGCGCTGTACCAGGCGGTGGGGCACTCCTTCAGCGCCTGCTCCATCAGCGCCTTCGCCTCCGTCAGCTCGCCACGGGACATGGCCACCCCGCCGAGGCCCAGGTGCGCCCGCGCCAGCGTCTCGCGGGCGCCGGTGCGCGTGGCCAGCTCCACCACGCGCAGGTACTGCCATTCGGCCTCGGCGAGGTCGCCCAGATGGGCGACGGCGTCGGCCTTGCGGCAGCCGAAGTCGGCCAGGTCCTCGACGGCGCCCAGCTCCTCGGCCAGGGCCTCGGCCTGTCCCGCGAGCTCGACGGCGGCCGCGTGGTCGCCCTCCTGGTAGGCGAGGTCGGCCATCCCCGACAGCGCCAGCGTGCTGCCCCACCGCTCGCCGAGCGCGCGGAAGGCCTCGAGAGACCGCTCCAGATGGGCCCACGCCTCGTCGGGCATGCCGAGGTTCTGCCGCATGAAGGCGAGCCCGGCGTGGCTCAGCCCGCGCATCCACGGCGACAGCTCCTCGATGGCCTCGGCCGTCATGGTCGCGATCATGTCGTAGTTGTCGGGCGGCCCGTGGAACATCGGCATCATCACGTTCAGGAACTCCCACCCGAACGGCGACTCCCCGTCGTAGCGCACCGGCCCGAGGTCCACCTGGGTGTGGTCGGCCCACGCCGCGACCAGCACGCACATGGCGTACTCCTCGGTCGGTCCAGGCTCGACCGCCGCCAGCACCTCGGCGGCCATGGCCGCGCCCTCCGCCCTCCTGCCCCTGAACCACCAGTAGCAGCCGAGGCTGCCCACCAGCGTGAGCGCGGTGGCGGTGTCGCCGTCGCCGAGCGACCAGCGCAGCGCCGCGTGGAGGTCGTCGCGCTCCTCGTCCAGCAGCGCCAGCCACTCCAGTTGCTCGGCCCTGCGCAAGTGGGGGTCGGCCGTGACGGCCAGGTCGAGGTAGTGGGCGGCGTGGGCCCGCCTGAGCGCGTCGACCTCGCCCGCCTCGGCCAGCCGTTCGGCGCAGAACGCCCTGATCGTCTCCAGCATGCGGTAACGCTCGTTGACGACCTCGACCAGCGACTTCTCCACCAGCGAGGTCAGCAGCTCCTCAGGCAGCCCGCACACCCGCTCGGCCGCCTCCAGCGTCGCGCCGCCGACGAACACCGTCAGCCGCCTGGCCATCGCCTGCTCGTCGGCGTCCAGGAGCTCCCAGCTCCACGCGACCACCGCGCGCAGCGTCTGGTGCCGTGGCAGCGCCGTACGGCTGCCGCGCGCCAGCAGCCGGAAGCGGTCGTCGAGCCGCGCGGCCACCTCGGCCACGGAAAGGGAGCGCAGCCTGGCGGCGGCCAGCTCGATCGCCAGCGGCAGCCCGTCGAGCGCCCTGCAGATCCGGATGACGTGGCCCTCGGCGTCGAGGGTGAACCCGGGCCTGACCGCGGCGGCCCGGTCGGCGAACAGCCGCACCGCCGGGTAGTCGAGCGCGCCGGGCGCGCCGGGGGGCGGCAGGCGCAGCGGCGCGACCGGGAAGATCGACTCGCCGGTGATGCCGAGCGCCTCGCGGCTGGTGGCCATCAGCCGCAGGTGGGGGCAGGCGGCCAGCAGCCGGTCGGCCAGCGCGGCGGCGGCGGCGACCAGGTGCTCGCAGTTGTCGAGGACGAGCAGCAGCCTGCGCTCGGCCAGCGCGGCGACCAGCCTGGCCACCGCGTCGCCGGCGATTCGGTCGGGCGCGTGGAGGGAGTCGCGCAGGTCGAGCGCGCTCACGACGGCCTGCGCCAGGTCCGCCTCGTCGCTGATCGGGGCCAGCTCGACGAAGCACACGTCGCGTGGCGCGACGGCGGCCGCCTCGGTGGCCAGCCTGGTCTTGCCCGAGCCTCCGGGGCCGATGAGCGTGACCAGCCGCGCTTCCTCCAGCAGCGCCTGGACCCGGTCCAGGTCGTCGGCCCGGCCCACGAAGCTGGTCAGCTGCGCGCGCAGCCCCTTGCGCGATACGTCGCCCTCGGGCCGGCGGGCGGGGCCGAGCGAGGGGTCGGCGCGCAGCACGGCGAGGTGGGCGGCGGCCAGCTCGCTGCCCGGCGTGACGCCGAGTTCGTCGTCGAGGATCCTGCGCCCCTCCTCGTAGGCGGCCAGCGCCTCGGCCTGGCGGCCGCTGCCGTACAGGGCCCGCATGAGCTGGGCGCGCAGGCGCTCGCGTAACGGGTGCGCGGCGACCAGCTCGCGCAGCTCGGCGGCGAGCTCGCGATGCGCCCCTAACTCCAGCTCGGCCTGCACCCTGTCCTCGACGGCGGACAGACGCAGCTCGACCAGCCTGGTCGCCGCCGCCTCCGCCAGCGGCGCGTCGGCCAGCGGCGTCCCCCGCCACATGTCCAGAGCCTCCCTGAACAGGGTGGCCGCGCGTGCGGGATCGCCCGTGCGCATGGCCTCGCGCGCCTGGGCGGTCAGCAGCTCGAAGCGGTGCGCGTCGACGTCGGCCGCCTCCACGGCGAGCCGGTAGCCGGCCGGGTGGAACTCGACCAGGTCCCTGCCCAGCGCCCTGCGCAGCCTGGAGACCTGGGACTGCAGCGCGTTGGCCGCCGTCTCGGGCGGCTCGGCGCCGTAGAGGCCGTCGATCAGGTGTTCCTGGGTGACGACGCGACCGGCGTCCATGGCCAGCAGGACCAGCAGCGCGCGCACCCTGGGCCCGCCGATCGCGACCGGCCGCCCTTCGGCGTCGCGCACCCTGGCAGGACCGAGGATCTCGAAGCGCATGCCCCGATTATCGTGGTTCGGGCAGGAGCCGCACGATCTCGGCGTAGGTGGGCAGCGCCGCGTCCTTCTGGAGTACGGCCAGCGCGCCCTGGAGCGCGGCGCGGTAGAGCAGGGAGCCCGTGCTGATCCTGGCGACGCCCACGCCCGCCAGGTCCTCGACGGGCGGGCCGTACAACACGTTCAGCGGCAGCGGGGTGCTCTCGACGAGCTTGGAGATCGTGCCCAGGTCGTTCGTGCCGGGGACGAAGATCCCGTCGGCGCCCGTGGCGGTGTAGGCGCGCACGCGCTCGAAGGGGTCGTCGCCGGTGCCGTGCCACAGCGCGTCGGTGCGGGCGTTGACGAACACGCCCCTGCCCGTGACCGCCTCCAGGATGCGGGTCTGCTCGCCGATCGGGCGCAGGGTGCCGTCGGCGCGGCCGTCCTCCAGGTTGACGCCCGCCACGCTCATGCCCGCCAGCAGGTCGACCAGGTCGGCGATGGCGGCGGGGTCGTCGTCGAAGCCGTTCTCGATGTCCACGGTGAGGTGGACGGGCAGGTCCTTGACCAGATCGACGAGGTCGAGGGTCTCCGCCTTGGTCGCGGCGGCGGCGTCGGGCTTGCCGTGGACGGCGCTGACGCCGAGGCTCGTGGTGCCGACGGCCGGGTAGCCGTGGGCGGCCAGGAAGGCGGCTGAGCCGTAGTCCCAGGCGTTGGGCAGGACGAGCGGGTTGCCGGGCTGGTGGAGGTCGGCGAAGGTCATCGGTACTCCATGATCGTTTCGAGGATGCCGGTGGCGATGGCCATGGCGTGGCCGGAGCCGGGGCAGCGGCGGGGGCCGTGGCCGAAGGCGAGGTCGGGAGTCAGGTCGACCTCGACGAGCACGCCTGCCGGGTCGACGCGCTTGGTGGCGCTGACGGGCGGGTCGTGGCGGAGGGTCTGGTGCAGGAGTTCTTCGGGGTTGCTCGCCTCGTGGAGCCTGGCGAGGGCGTTGCGCAGGAGCGCGGTGGTGGCGCCGTGGGCCTGCAGCAGGATGGTGATCTCGGGGACGTCGGCGAGCGTGAGCAGCCGGGCCACGGCGGCGTCGATGTCGGGGGTGACCACGCCCGACAGGTAGCCGGTGGCGGCGGTCTCGACGGCGGGCGCGAGGGCGTCGAGGTCGTGGACGCCGAGCGCGTGACCGAGCACCCTTGCGGGAACCCCGTGGGCGAGGACACGCCCGGCCATGTCGCGAGGGGAACCGTCGAGCAGGGCGCGGGTGGTCGTGGCGGCGGCGGTGCGGAGGGCGGCGGCGTCCAGGCGCGACAGCCGGTCCTCGACGAGGGCGCGGCGCTCGGCGTGGACGGCACCCGCGGCGAAGCGGGAGACCTGCGAGCGCAGCCAGCCCAGAGTGCCGTAGGCGGCGTCCGCGGGCGGGGGCGGCGGAACGTACGATGTGTCAGACAGGACGGCGCGGACTTCCGCATAACCGGTGATGCGCATGGAACGACGGTATGCCCCGGTCAGTTCGGCCTACGCCGAAGTGTGGGGCCGAAGTGTGCCGGCGGGGATCTCCAGCAGCGCGGTCAGGCTGGTCAGGCCGGCGTCGGTCACCTTCAGCGCCCGCTGACCGCCGATCCTGGCGACCCATCCGGCCTCGAAGGCGTGGCGGCACAGCGCGGCGCCTGCCGTACCGGCCAGGTGGGGGCGGCGTTCGGTCCAGTCGAGGCACGGCCTGGCCATCGGCCGCGTACGGCTGGCCTCCAGCGCGATCCCGAGCCGGGCGAACCAGTCGGCGCCGGAGGCGCTCAGCGAGAACCCGGGCTCCAGCAGGCCGTGCGACAGGAGGGCGTCGGTGACGGCGACGCCGAGGCGTCCGGCGAGATGGTCGTAGCAGGTGCGCGCCCTGGCCATCGCGGCCGACGCGCTGGCCGCCCGCAACGACGTGGGGGCGGAGCCGCGAGCGGCGGGTTCGACGTGCGCGGCCAGGTCCTCGACGAGTTGCGCGGTGGCCGCGTCGGCCAGCCGCACATAGCGGTGCCTGCCCTGCCGTTCCTCGGTGAGCAGGCCGCCCTCGACCATCTTGCTGAGGTGTTCGCTGGCGGTGGAAGGGGCGACCTTGGCCGCCTTGGCGAGCTCGCCCGCCGTCCAGGCCCGCCCGTCGAGCAGGGCCAGGCAGAACGCCGCCCTGGTCGGATCGGCCATGAGCGCGGCGAACGAGGCGAGACCTTGAGCTGACATGTCTCTACGGTAGGCCCGTGAGGGTTCGGCGACCGCCGAACCCTCACGCGGCCTTGGCCCGGTCGGCGGGCGGGGTCGTGGCGATGCGGGTCTCCCGCGGGGCCACCGGCAGATCGACGGGAAGGCGGTGGTCGAGGGAGGCGGCCAGGCCCATCACGACCACCAGCACGACCTCGGCCACGATCACCGCCCGCTCCATCAGCCCGTAGTAGACCTCCCCGCTGATGAACGGCGAGGTGAGCGAGGCGGGGTGGGCGGCCAGGTAGACGGCCAGGACGACGACGGAGGTCACGGTCAGCGCCCTGACCAGGTTCCATCGTGGGAGAGCGGCGCGGCCGCGGGCCAGCGTCCAGCCCGCGACGGGCAGCGAGGTGAACACCACCGCCGAGGCCCACCGGTGCACCTCGCCGGACAGCGACTTGGCCATGCCGGGGTCGGTCGGGAAGACCGCGCTCAGCATCAGGCCGGCGGCCGCGGCGATCAGCAGGATCCTGGCCGCCGCGGTGCGGGCGGGCTCGCGCACGGCCAGGCCGTAGGCGAGGAACACGCAGCCGCAGGCCAGCGCCAGCATGCCGGCCACGACCAGGGGCATCCCGCCGGGAACCAGCGCGTAGTCGCTGACCAGCGGCTGCGGGGGCAGCGCCAGGTGCGCGTAGGCCAGCGCCGCCAGGCACAGCAGCGCCGCGACCAGGGGAGCCACCAGGATCATCGGGCGACCTCGGCGTAGATCTCCTCGAAGCGGGCCAGCGAGGCCTGGTGGTCGTGGGTCAGCGCCAGCTCGCGGCTGGCCCTGCCCGCCCTGGCCCGCAGGTCGGCGTCGGTCAGCAGCGCCGTCAGGCGCCCGGCCAGGCCGATCACGTCGCCCGGCTCGAACAGGTAGCCGTTGTCCTCCACCAGGTGCGGCAGCGCCATCGCGTCGGCCGCGACCACGGGCAGCCCGCTGGCCATGGCCTCCAGCGTCGCGATGCTCTGCAGCTCGGCGACGCCAGGCATGGCGAACACGTCGGCGGCGGCGAAGGCCTGCGGCATCGCCTCGTCGGGCACGAACCCGAGGAAGAACACCCGGTCGCCGACCCCGATCCGCCCGGCCAGCCGCTCCAACTCGGCGCGCTGGTTGCCCTTGCCGACCAGCGCGACCTGCGCGTCGGTGCTGTTGAGCACGTACGGCAGCGCCCGCACCAGCTCGTCGAGCCGCTTCTCCTCGTCCAGCCGCCCCACGAACAGGATCGTCTCGCGGTCGGGCAGGCCGAACGCCTTGCGCGCCCACGCCTTCGGCTCGGCGTGCGGGTGGAACCTGGTCAGGTCGATCCCGCAGGAGACCGGCTCCACCTCGCGCGCGAAGCCCTGGTCGGCCAGCAGCTTGGCGGCCAGCGGGGTGGGGGTGGTGAGGTGGTCGGCGCGGGAGAAGATCCTGCTGAAGTCGCGCCAGGCCAGCCTGCCCGCCTTCTCCCGCAGCGTGGCCGGGATGTGCGCGAACTGGAACAGGTTGTCGGGCATGAAGTGGTTGGTCGCCACGATGGGCACGCCGTTCCTGCGCGCCGCGGCCATCGCCGCCCTGCCGACCACGAAGTGGCCCTGGGTGTGCAGCACGTCGGGCTCGATGGCCCGCACCAGGCGGTCGAGCCTGGCCGGGACCGTCACCCGCATCGTCGGGTGCACCAGCAGCGGCGCCGAGCGCAGCCGGTGCACGACCACGCCGTCCTCCACCGACGCCTTGGCGGGGCCCTCGTCCGACTGGCAGATCACGTGGACGTCGTTGCCACGCGCGGCCAGGCCCGTGGCCAGGCGGTGGGTGAAGTAGGCGGCGCCGTTCACGTCGGGCGGGTAGGTGTCGGTCGAGATCAGCACGCGGCGGGGCCTGGTGGGCACCGGCACGAGGGTCGGGCGGGCGGTCGGCGAGGAGGCGAGCGGCATGGCCATGATGGGGGACTCCTACGAGTTAGGTGTGTGATTCGAGCGGGGTGGTGCGCGCGAGCGCGATCGTGCCCGCCGCCGTGAGCGCGGCGGCCGCGATCGGGACGACGCCCTGGGGGAGGGGCTCGCCGAGCAGCAGGGCGCCGAAGGCGACGGCGGTCAGCGGGTCGGCGATCTGCAGCGAGGCGAACGAGACGCCGAAGTGGCCGACGGCGTAGGCCCGCTGCAGGAGCACGAGCGCCAGGAGCGCGGGGACGGGAAGGGCCAGCAGGTACCACCAGTTCCACGTCCCGTCGACCAGGACGCGCACGAGGGTCGCGGTCGCGCCGTACAGCACGCCCGCGCTGGTGGCCAGGAGCGCGGCCCGTCCCGCGGGGGAGGCGACCCGCGCGCCCGCCCACAGCAGGACCGCCGCGACGCCCGCGACCGCGAGCAGGGTGACGGCCCCGTCAGGGCTGAGGTACGTGGGGCCCTGGTGCGGGGGGACCAGCAGCACCAGTCCGATCAGGCCGATGGCGACCGTGGCCGCCGCGGCCAGCTCGTTGCGCGACGGCCGGCGCCCGTGGAGCCCGGCCGCGATCGGCAACGCGAACAGCAGGCTGGCCACGCCCATCGGCTGGACGACGGTCAGCGGGCCGAGGCCGAGGGCCAGGATGTGCAGCCCTCCGCCCGCGGCGATCGACACCCCGCCGAGCAGCCAGCGGGGCTTCTTGGCGAGGGACAGCAGGCTCGGCTTGGCCGAGCCCGAACCGATGGCCTCGAACTGCTGGAGAGCGGCGCCGAGTGCGAAGAACAACGAGCCGACCAGGGCCACGGCCGCGGCGATCACAGTCATTGCGCACTCCTTTCACCTGGATGAAGACATGGGGAGATGTCCGTGAGATCTCCGCTCAGGGACGCGGGGGCGAACAGTCAGGACTCGCCTTCGGCTGCGACGAGCGCCCGGTGGGAACCCGGCGAACGCCGCTTGCGCAGCCAGCGGACGAGCTCGACGATCGCGGTGATCGACACCGCGATGCCGAGACCGAGCAGCAGGCCCTTGAACGGGTCGTTCTCGAAGGCCATGCCGCCGAAGAAGCCGATCAGCGCCGAGTAGACCGCCCACGACCCGGCCGCGATCGCGTCGAAGAACGCGAACGACCTGCGCGGATAGCGGACGCCGCCCATGGTCAGGGTGGCCGCGGTCCTGCCGCCGGGGATGTAGCGGGCCACGACGAGCAACAGGCCGCCACGCTCGGCGAGTGCCTGCTGCGCCCATACGTAGGCCTTCTTGCCCTTCAGCCGCTTTCCGGCCTTGCTGCCGATGAAGTAGGAGATGTGGTCGCCCACGAAGGCTCCGACGGCGGCCAGGACGATCACCAGCCACAGGTTCGGGTCGCCGGTCGAGGCCGCGAACACGCCCGCGGTGATGACCGCCGTCTCGGCGGGCACGATGGGGAAGAACCCGTCGAGCACCGCCAGCGCGAACAGCGCGACGTACAACCAGGGCGAGGTCATCACCTGGTTGAGCAGGTCGAGGATGGCGTGGGACATGTGTGAGCTCCGGTCTGTGGAGGAGTTCTCTCAGAGTGGCGGTGGATCAGCCCGGTGGCATCGGGGAAAAGCCCCCGGACGAACCCCGGCCGTCCCCTGGAAATCTCAGGGATCTACCTCCTCGAACCTAGGGATCGAGGCGGTTCCCCCACATCGGACGATCGGTACGGTCGGCCCCCTACTTTCGTCATGTCCATTGATCCAACCTGGGAAGGAGAGCGGGCACACTGGTGCGGGCGTTGAGGTCCGAGGTGGTGCCCGCACCACCGTTTCCGGTACGGCGGGCCGTACCTGACTTTCGGCAGAGGCGGTCGCCTGGGGCGGCCCGATAGCGTCTTCCGCATGCGCCGCCAACCCCGTCAACTGGTCTACGACCTGCTCCTGTGGTTCTTCCTGTCCGTCCTGGCCGCCGCCTCGGGACCCGACCCGTTCGCCGAGCCCGGACGGTTCCTGTTCGTGACGGGCGGGCGGGTGCTGCTGCTCGGGGTGGCGGTCGCGGTGGGCAGGCCGTGGCCGCTCGCCGCGGTCGTGGTCCTGCTGCCGCTGGGGCCGTGGGCCTTCGACGAGGGGCTGGCCACGGCCAGCTGGGACTTCAGCGGGGGCCAGGCCACGGGTGACCAGGCGTGGCCGCTGTCGCTGCTCGCCGTGAAGATCTTCCCGCTGACGCCCACCACCCTGGCCGTGGTCTGGTACGCCTACCTGACCGGCCGCCGGCTGGCGCGCACCTGGCCCGCGGTGGTCGTCTTCGGCGCGGCGGCCGTGGTCGGGGCGGGGGTCGTGCTGTCGCAGGGAGGGCTGCTGCGGCTGTGGGTCACGATGGTCTCGGGGCTCGTCGGCTGCTACGTCGTGCCGTACCTGCTGGGGGTGCTCAGGCAGGGGGTGCTGCTGCAACGCGAGCGGACGCAGCAGTCGGTGGCCGCGCAGGCCAGGCTGCGCGAGCGCACCCGCATCGCGCACGACATGCACGACTCGCTCGGCCACGACCTGGCCCTGATCGCCGTGCGCGCGGCCGGGCTCGAGATCGCGCCGGGGCTCACGCCCGCCCAGGCCAAGGCGGCGGGAGAGCTGCGCGTGGCCGCGTCGGAGGCCACCGAACGGCTGCGGCAGATCGTCGGCCTGCTGCGCGACGACGTCGATCCCGCCCCGCTCGCCCCCGTCGACGAGGACCTCACCGCCCTCGTCGAGCGGGCCAGGGACTCGGGGATGGAGGTCGCCGTGGAGATCGCTCCGGGTCCCGTGCCCGCGCTGGCGCACCGGGTCGTCCAGGAGGGACTGACCAATGCCGCCAAACACGCCCCGGGGGCGTGGGTGCGGGTAACGGTCGCGCCCGGCCGGATCTCGGTGCGCAACGGCCCCGCCCGCGGCAGATCCACCGCGCTGTCCGGCGGCATGGGCCTGACCGGCCTGCGCGAGCGAGTACGGCTGGCGGGCGGCACGATGACGGCGGGCCCGGTGGACGACGGCTTCGAACTGGTCGTCCTCCCCCACGCGGGGGAGGGAGATCCCCACGACGCGTGAGGACCGCGGCGCCCGGGCCGGGCAGATTCGACGGCATGGACGTTCCCCAGGCAGGCATCGGCAGAATCACGGCGGCGGCCGTCGCGATGGCCGCCACCCTGCCCTACCTCACCATCAAGATCTTCTGGCTGACCGGGAGCACGGTGGGCGTGCTCGACCCGGCGGCGATGGCATCGGGCGCGATGGTCGGGCTCAACGCCATGACCTTCGGCATGGACCTCGTCGGCCTCTGCCTCGCGCTGGCCTTCACGACGCGGTGGGGGATGCGCCTGCCGGCGTGGCTGGTGCTGCTGCCCATCTGGGTCGGCATCGCGCTGCTGGCGCAGATCCTCACCGCCCTGCCGCTGACCCTGCTGCTCCAGGGTCCCGGTGTCTTCTTCACCGGCGACACGCTGGAGGGCTGGGTCTACCTGGCCGTCTACGGGGGTTTCTCGCTGCAGGGGATGGGGCTGACCGTCGCCTTCGCCCTATATACCCGTGACAGGTGGCCGTGGGTCCTCAGGCCCGCCGCCGTGCGGACGTCCGTGCCGTTCCAGCACGTCGTGGGGCGCGGCAGCCTGCTGGTGACCCTGATCGTCGGCGGCGCGAACCTGTACTGGGCCTTCGGCGGCACCGCGGGCCTGGACCCGGCCGTGGCGGCGGCCCGGACCGTTCCCGGAAGCATCACGCAGGCCCTCGGGGCCGTGCTCGTCATCGGGGCCGCCATCGCGTACCTGAGGCTGCTGGGCGGGCACGCGCCGTGGGCCGTGGTGGTCGCGTGGCTGGGCAGCGGCCACCTGTTCGCCTGGGGCCTCTACACGATGATCGTCGTCGTCACCGCGGGCCCGCTGGCCCCGAAGGTGCCCATGGTCGCGACCAACCTGGTGGAGCTGTTCTCGATGCTGACCGGGCTGGTGCTGGGGCTCGCTGGAACGTTCCTGCTGATCGAGAGGTCAGGCGGGGGCGTGGTGGAGGCGGCGCAGGACCCGCTTGAAGGCCCACAGCGAGAAGGCGATCGCCAGCCCGCTGATAGCGGCCACCGCTGAGGTGCGCATCAGGAAGTAGGTGCCGAGGGTCTGGTGGATGGCCAGCCAGATGCTCACGGTCGAGTTGGTCAGCAGGACGAATCCCCACAGCAGGGTGATCCTGGCGAAGAACTTGCGCATCCGCTCGTGCTTGAGCACCGCCTGGGGCAGGTGGATGTAGTCGAGCGTGAGCTTCTGGACCATGGGCTTGTTCAGCCGGACCGAGGCGAGGAAGACCATGCTGAGGCAGATGGTGCCGACCTCCGGCTGGATCAGGTAGAACGTGATGTTGCCGGTCCAGAGGGCCACCACCGTGCGGGCGGTGATCGCGACCGCTGCCACGATCATCGTCGCGGGCACCCTGGTCCGCCGCACCAGCCGCCACGCCACCCCGAGGTATACCCATGAGGCGACCGCCACCAGCGCGCCGGTCTCGCCCAGCAGGCCGAACGCGGCGTAGAAGACGGCCAGCGGAGCGACGACGGCTTCGAGCAGGCGAGGGACCGCCTGTCTCACCATGGCGGTCAGGCGCGGCAGCACGACTGGGGGATGGTTCAACTCTGCTCCGTCGTTCGGTCCACGAGCAGCGGCTACCCAGAGATGGCGAGACCAGGCATCAGCGAACGCTGCCGTCGGGCTACGGGACGATGTGATATCCCGGCACGCAAAGCACCGGTGGCTTACCGTACCCGACGCCCGGGAGTGCCACGGTCAGATCAGCCCAAACTGGCCGTGGCCAGCTTGGCGCCGAACCCCACGAAGAGCGCGCCGACTCCGGAGGTGAGCGTGGCCGACAGCCTCCTCCTGGTGCGGAACTGCCCGGCCAGGAAGGTTCCCCCGAAGATGAGCGCCGACAGGTACATCACGCTGAACACCTGGATGATCGCGCCCAGGATGAGGAACGGCACGGCCGGAGCCCCGTACGAGGGATCCACGAACTGGATGAAGAAGGAGACGAAGAACAGGATCGCCTTCGGGTTCAGCAGGCTGATCGTCAACGCCTTGCGGAACGGACGCGCGCCGCGCTCGTCGACCAGCGCGTTGGCCGGAGCCCGCGCGGTGTCGGGGGAGCGCCACGCCTGCCACGCGCCCCTGATCATCTGGAAGCCGATCCACGCCAGGTAGCCCGCCCCCGCGTACTTCACGACCGTGAACAGCACCGCGTTGGAGCGCAGCAGCGACGCGGCGCCCGCCGCGGCCAGCACCATGAGGACGGTGTCGCCGACGAAGACGCCCGCCGCCGCCTTGTACCCCTCGCGCACGCCGCGCTGGGCGGCCAGCGCGAGGACGTAGAGGGAGTTGGGGCCGGGCAGCAGGATGATGAAGAAGGCTCCTGCCACATACGTCCAGATGTCGGTGACGCCGAAGAACATGGTTTTCACAGTATCGCCATATGTCCGGATACCGACCCGGCGGAGGGCGATCAGGCGTCCAATACAGTCGGACCATGAGCAGCGAGCAGGACGCGATCGACGTCATCCTCACCCAGTGGCGGCGCGAGCGTCCGGATCTCGACCTGTCGGCGATGGGGGTCTTCGCCCGCCTCGCGCAGGCGTCGCGGCTGGTGGAGACGGCCGTGGAGCAGGTCTTCCGCCGTCACGGGCTGCGTCCCGGCGAGTTCGACGTGCTGGCGGCGCTGCGCCGGTCGGGCCCGCCGTACACGCAGATCCCCTCCGAGCTGTCGGACGTGCTGATGATGTCGCGCGCGGGCATGACCAACCGCATCGACCGGCTGGAGGCGGCGGGGCTGGTGGAGCGCACCCTCGATCCGGCCGACCGGCGCAGCTTCCGCGTCTCGCTCACCGAGCAGGGGCGCGAGGTCATCGACGCCACGCTCACCGAACACGCGGCCAACCTGGCCAGGCTGGCCGCCAGGCTCACCGCGCAGGAGGCCGACACGCTCGACGCCATCCTGCGCGGCATGCTGCGCGCTGCCCAGGACGCCTAGGGAGCCTGCCGTACCCCTCGCCGCCAGATCTCGCTGATCGAGCGGGTGGCGGTGATGTCGGTGGTCGGGTCGCCGTCGACCAGCAGCAGGTCCGCGCGCAGGCCCGGAGCGATCCTGCCCCGGTCGGTCAGGCCGAAGTGGCGGGCGGGCACGCTGGTGGCGGCCGCGAGCGCCTGCTCGGCGCTGAGGCCCGCCTCGGTCAGCAGCAGCACCTCGCGGTGCATGCTGGCGCCGTGCACCGGCGCCCACGGGTTGGCGTCGGTGCCCGCCAGCAGCGCGACCCCCGCCCGGTGCAGCGTCCCAGCCGCCTGTACGGCGTTGCGGACCCCGTTTGGGTGCACGGGGATGAGGCCGGTGTCGCGGTCGAGCGCGGCCCTGGCCTGCTCGGGCAGCTTCGAGCCGATCCGCTCGTCCCGCACCAGCTCGGCACCGCTGGGGTCGTTCAGCACGGCCTCGAAGTAGGTCAGCGTGCTGACCACGAACACGCCCTGCGCGGCGATCCTGGCAGCGAGGTCCTCGCTCATCGGGTCGGTGACGACGTGCGCCAGCCCGTCGATGCCCGCGTCGAGCGCGACGAGGGCGTCGCGCGTGGTGACGGCGTGCGCGATGGTCAGCAGCCCCGCCGCATGGCCCGCCTCGACGAGGGCGGCCACGGTGCTGGGGGACAGGACGGGCAGGTCGAGGCCGCCCACGTGCCCGCTGTCGACCACGATCTTCAGGTAGTCGGCGCCCTCGGCCAGCCTGGCCTCGACGAACGCCTTGGCCTGGCCCGCGTCGGCGACGGTGTCGAACGGCCCCGCCGCGTCGCCCAGGTCCCGCACGCCTGGCGAGTCCATGAGCTGGCTGGGGTGCCCGCCCGGCGCGGTGGCCAGGACGCCCGAGCTGCGCAGGTCGGCCACGTCGTCCCGCTCGGCGGCGGCGCGGCGCTGGCGGGCGAGGTTGCCGGGCAGGCAGAACAGGTCGAGCTCGGTCGTGACGCCGAACCTCAGCGCCTGGGCGAGGTCGCCGTCGAAGGTGTGGGTGTGGGCGTCGATCAGGCCCGGCAGCAGGGTCTTGCCCGAGCCGTCGATCTCGAGGTCGGCGGGGCGGCTGTCGGGCTCGGCGATCAGGGCGCCGTCGATGAGGACGTCGGCGCTCGCGATGGTCTGCAGTCCGTCGAAGACGCGGGCGTTGCGGATCCAGGTTCTCATGCGGCAGATAGTAAGACGTCTAACTATCTTGCGTCAAAGCACCTTTGGGCCTTGTGTGGCGAAGTGGTCAGACCTATTCTCCGAATTGCTCGTTAGTTAAGTTTCCTAACAAACCGGAGAGGCGATGCTCCGACCCATCCGCTTCCTCGCCCTGACCGCGCTCCTCACCACCGGCTTGGCGGCACCCGCCCTCGCCCAGGCGCCCACGCGCCACGAGGCGGAGAACGCCACCGTCTCCCAGGCAACGGTCGAGTCCAACCACGCCGGATTCAGCGGCGCCGGCTTCGTCAACTACGACAACGTCGAGGGCTCCTCCGTCGAGTTCACCGTGACCGCCGCGACGGCGGGCACCGCCACGATCGTGCTCCGCTACGCCAACGGCACCACCGTCAACCGCCCGATGGCCATCGCGGTCAACGGGACCAGCGTGAACCACGACTTCCCCGGCACGGGAGCCTGGTCCACCTGGGCCTCGACGACCCTCACGGCGCCCGTGAACGCGGGCGCCAACACCATCCGCGCCACCGCCACCACCGCCAACGGCGGGCCCAACCTCGACTACGCCGACATCGAGGTGGCCGCCCAGCCGAACGAGTACCAGGCGGAGAACGCGGCCATCTCGCAGGGCATCGTGGACACCAAGCACGCCGGATACACCGGCAGCGGCTTCGTCGACTACGCCAACGTCACGGGCTCCTCCGTCGAGTTCACCGTGAACGCGGCGGCGGCCGGGAACGCGGCGCTGACCTTCCGCTACGCCAACGGCACCACCGTCAACCGCCCGATGGCCATCGCGGTCAACGGGACCCCCGTCAACCACGACTTCCCCGGCACGGGCGCGTGGAGCACCTGGGCCGACACCACGGTCACCGCCGCGCTGAACGCGGGGGCCAACACCGTGCGCGCCACCGCGACGACCGCGAACGGCGGGCCCAACCTGGACCGGCTGACGGTCTCCGCCGCCGGGCCGCCCGACACGCAGAAGCCGTCGACGCCCGGCAACGTGCGCTCGACGGCCACGACGTCCAGCTCGATCACGCTGGCGTGGAACGCCTCGACCGACAACAGCGGGACGATCAAGGACTACCGGGTCTACGAGGGCTCGGCGCTGAAGGCGACCGTGAGCGGCACCTCGGCGACGATCACCGGGCTGGCGCCCTCCTCGACGCACACCTACACCGTGACCGCCCGCGACCCGTCGGACAACGAGTCCGACAGGAGCGCCGCCGTCACCGCCACCACCAGGGCGGGCGGCTCCGGCACTCCCGTGGAGGCCAACGGCCAGCTCGTAGTGTGCGGGGTACGGCTGTGCAACGAGCGCGGCGAGCAGATCCAGCTGCGCGGCATGAGCTCGCACGGCCTGCAGTGGTACTCGCAGTGCCTCAACGCCGCCTCACTGGACGCGCTGGCCACCGACTGGAAGGCCGACGTCCTGCGGATCTCGATGTACATCCAGGACGACGGGTACGAGACCAACCCGCGGCTGTTCACCGACCGGGTGCACAACCTGATCGAGATGGCCACGGCGCGCGGCATGTACGCGATCGTCGACTGGCACATCCTCGACCCCGGCGACCCGATGGTGAACCTGAGCAGGGCCAAGACGTTCTTCACCGAGATCGCGCAGCGGCACAGCGGCAAGAACAACCTGCTGTACGAGATCGCCAACGAGCCGAACTACGTGTCGTGGTCGACGATCAGGAACTACGCCCACCAGCTCATCCCGGTGATCAGGCAGCACGACCCCGACACCCCGATCCTCGTGGGGACCCGCGCGTGGTCGTCGCTCGGCGTCTCCGACGAGTCGGACGAGAGCGAGGTCGTCGACAACCCGGTCAACGCGACCAACATCATGTACACCTTCCACTTCTACGCCGCCACCCACGGCTCGGACTACCTGAACGCGCTGTCGAGGGCGGCCGACCAGATCCCGATCTTCGTGTCGGAGTTCGGCACGCAGAACGCGGCGGGTGAAGGGGCCAACAACTTCACCAGGTCGCAGCAGTACATCGACCTGATGGCGCAGAAGAAGATCAGCTGGGTGAACTGGAACTACTCCGACGACCACCGTTCGGGCGCCGTCTTCACCACCGGCACCTGCCCGAACGGCCCGTTCGCCGGAACCTCCAGGCTCAAGCCCGCGGGCGTGTGGATCAGGGAAAGGGTGCGCGCGGACTAGATATACGGGGCCCGCGCGGCTGGCGCGGGCCCTACCTACCGGTCGGCGCGGCCCAGGCCTGCCAGCGGGTGGACCCGGTGGGCGACGACCTCCGACAGCGTGATGACGGTCGTGCTCCGCCGTACCCCCGGGATGGTCAGCATGCCGTCGATGACCTGCTGGATGTGCTCGTTGTCGCGCCCGGCCAGGCGGCACCAGACGTCGCCTGGGCCGGTGACGATGTAGGCCTCCAGCAGCTCCGGGATGGCGTGCAGGGCCGAGGAGATGTGCTCGCGGGAGGCCTGCTCGACCTCCAGCGTGGTGAAGGCCTGCACCGGGTAGCCGAGCGCGGCGGGCGACAGGGTGGGGCCGAAGCCGGTGATCACGCCGTCGGCGGCCATCCGGTCCAGCCGCGCCTGCACGGTCCCGCGCGCCACGCCCGCCAGGCGGGCGATCTCCAGCAGCCCGGTACGCGGCCGCTCCCGCACCAGGCGCAGGATCAGCAGGTCGAGTTCGTCCAGTCCGGTACGGCGTGCTGGCAATCCGGCTCCTCAAACAGCAGATGAGTGCGTATTTGGCAGCATAGAACGCCGGGTGTTGTCACGATCGTCACCCATGCGAACACTGCGGAGCCATGGAGCACAAGTATCCGTTCATCCCGTATGCGGCCGACCGATATGACGAGGCGGAGATGATCCGCAGGGGCCGCGCCTTCTACGAGCACGTCGACCGGCGGCGCAGCGTGCGCTTCTTCAGTGCCGAACCCGTGCCCAGGGAGTGCGTCGAACTGGCCGTCATGGCCGCCAACACCGCGCCGTCGGGCGCGCACCAGCAGCCGTGGAAGTTCGTGCTGATCGGTGACCCCGCGACCAAGCAGCGGATCAGGCAGGCCGCCGAGGTCGAGGAGCGCCAGAACTACGAGGGCGGGCGGCTGACCCCCGAGTGGCGGGAGGCGCTCGCGCCGCTGGAGACCACCTCCGACAAGGGCTATCTCGAGGTGGTGCCGTGGATCGTGGTGTGCTTCGCCGAGAAGTACGGCGTGCGCCCCGACGGCGGCCGGGTCAAGCACTACTACGTCAACGAGAGCGTGGGCATCGCGTGCGGGCTGTTCATCACCGCGCTGCACACGATGGGCCTGTCGACGCTCACGCACACGCCCAACCCGATGGCCTTCCTCAGCGAGATCTGCGCGCGACCGGGCAACGAGCGGCCCTACATCCTCTTCCCCGTGGGCTACGCCGCACCCGACGCGCAGGTGCCCGACCTGACGAGGAAGCCGTTGAGCGACGCCCTTCTGCACTTCTAGAAAATTGGGCCTTTTCCGGCTGTGGGACCTTCTTCACTCTCAGTGCAGACACCCGTCAAGCCTGAGGAGGCTGAAGGTGAGAAGCCGATTAGTCATCCTGTTGTCCGTTCTGGCCCTGATCTGCCTGACCGGCGTGACAGGGGCAGGGGCGAGCGCGGAACCGCCGCCCAACAAGCACTACAGGGTGCAGGGCCCGGCCGACGCGCGGCAGCGCAGCGCGGTGGCGGCCACGGGCGCGGCGATCGAGGAGGTGGCCGCCGACTCGGTGGTGGTCACCGCCACCGCGGCCGAGCTCGCCGCGATCAAGCGGCTCGGCTACAAGGTCGTGGAGCTGTCGTCCCCGTTACCCCGGTCCGATGCGAGGGCCTTTGACTTCCCTCCGTCGGACTCCGGCTACCACAACTACGCGGAGATGACCGCGGACGTCAACGCGCTGGTGGCCGCCCATCCGGCGATCGCCAGTAAGTTCGTCTACGGCAACTCCTACGAGGGCAGGCAGCTGATCGGCATCAAGATCAGCGACAACGTCGGCTCCGACGAGGCCGAGCCAGAGGTGCTGTTCACCGCCCACCAGCACGCCCGCGAGCACCTCACGGTCGAGATGGCGCTGTACATCATGCACCTGCTGGCCGAGGGCTACGGCAGCGACGCGCGCATCACCAACCTGGTCAACACCCGCGAGATCTGGATCATGCCGGATCTCAACCCCGACGGCGGCGAGTACGACATCGCCACCGGCTCCTACCGGTCCTGGCGCAAGAACCGGCAGCCCAACTCGGGCTCCTCGGCCGTCGGCACCGACATGAACCGCAACTGGGGCTACAACTGGGGCTGCTGCGGCGGCTCGTCGGGTTCGCCGTCCAGCGACACCTACCGCGGCCCGTCCGTCGAGTCCACGCCCGAGGTCAAGGCGGTGGCCGACTGGGTGCGCGGCCGCGTCGTCGGCGGCGTGCAGCAGATCAAGTCGCACATCGACTGGCACACCTACAGCGAGCTGGTCCTGTGGCCGTACGGCTACACCTTCAGCGACACCGCGCCGGGCCTGACCCAGGACGACAGGGACGCGCACGCCACGCTCGGCCAGAACATGGCCGCCACCAACAACTACACCCCCGAGCAGGCCAGCGACCTCTACATCACCGACGGCACGATCGACGACTGGCTGTGGGGCGTCCACAAGATCTTCAGCTTCACGTTCGAGATGTACCCGACGGGGGCCAGCCCCGGCTTCTACCCGCCCGACGAGCAGATCGTCCCGCAGACCACCCGCAACAGGGAGGCCGTGCTGCGCTTCCTCGAGTACTCCGACTGCGTTTACCGGATCATCGGCAAGGAGGCCCAGTACTGCGGGACCGGCGGCGGCACCACCGTCTACTCCGACACCTTCGAGACCGCCACCGGCTGGACGGCCAACCCCGGCGGCACCGACACCGCCACCACCGGCCTGTGGGAGCGCGGCGACCCCGCCGCCACCTCCTCCTCCGGCGCCAAGCAGCTCGGTACCACGGTCAGCGGCGTCAACGACCTGGTGACGGGCCGCCTGGCCGGCTCGTCCGCCGGGGCCTACGACATCGACGGCGGCGTCACCACCATCCAGTCGCCGCCGATCGCCCTGCCGGCCTCGGGGACGCTCAACCTGTCGCTGTCGTGGTACCTGGCGCACGGCTCGAACTCCTCCAGCGCCGACTACTTCAGGGTGCGGGTGGTCGGCTCCACCACGACCACGGTCGTCAACCAGGCGGGAGCCGCCGCCAACAGGAACGGCTCGTGGACGGTGGCGAGCGCCGATCTGAGCTCGCACGCGGGCCAGACGGTCAGGGTCGTCATCGACGCGGCGGACGCCTCCACCGCCTCTCTGGTCGAGGCGGCCGTCGACGACGTGAAGATCACGCACACGCCGTAACCTCGGCGAACGCCCGCCCCTCCCGGCCTCTTCGCAGGCCGGGAGGGGCGCATTTTTGGGCCTTGTAAGGGGTGGGTGTCAAGGTTACGATCGCGCCAACTCTTAGGAAACTTTCCTAAAAATAGAGAGGGAACAGCGTGAGATTACGCGCTTCCGTGATCGCCCTGATCACCCTCGCCTTCGCCCTGGTCGCCCCGCCCGCGTACGCCGCGGGCCTCACCGCCACCTTCACCAAAGCCGCCGACTGGGGCTCGGGCTTCGAGGGCAGGGTGACGATCACCAACGGCACCGCCGCCCCCGTCGCCTGGAACGTCCAGTTCGACGTCCCCGCCGGACACTCCATCCCGTCGGCCTGGGACGCGAGCATGTCCCGCACCGGCCAGCACTACACCTTCACCCCGCCGAGCTGGGCAGGACCGCTCGCCGCCGGGGCCACCACGAGCTTCGGCTTCAACGGCAGCCCCGGCAACTTCCCCGGAATCACCGGCTGCACGATCAACGGCGCCTCCTGCGACGGCGGCGGCGGACCCCAGCCGGGGGTCCCCGGTCAGCCGGGCCCCGCCACCGCCACCGCCACGACCTCCGCCATCACCCTCTCCTGGGGTACGGCAAGCGGCACGGTCACCGGCTACCGGATCTACGAGGGCTCGACCCTCAGAACCACCGTCACAGGCACCACCGCCACCGTCTCAGGCCTGGGCGCCTGCGAGACGCACACCTACACCGTCAAGGCCTACAACTCCGTCGGCGAATCGGCCGGACGCGACGCCACCGCCACCACCGCGGGGTGCACGACGGGCCCGCTGCCGCGGCACTTCCTCACCGGCTACTGGCACAACTTCGTCAACCCCGCCGTCGAGCTCAAGCTGTCGGCCGTCCCCGACGAGTACGACCTGGTCGCGATCGCCTTCGGCGAGGCCACCTCGACCCCCGGCGAGGTCGTCTTCGGCATCGACCCCGGCCTGGCCACCGCCGTCGGCGGCTACACCGACGCCCAGTTCAAGGCCGACGTCGCCGCCCTGCACCAGCGCGGCAAGAAGGTCATCCTGTCCGTCGGCGGCGAGGCGGGCCGCGTCCAGGTCGCCAGCGCCGCCGCGGCCACGACGTTCGCCGACTCCGTCCACGCCCTCATGCGGAGCTACGGCTTTGACGGCGTCGACATCGACCTGGAGAACGGGCTCAACGCCACCTACATGGCCCAGGCCCTCAGGTCGCTGCGGTCGAAGGCGGGCGCCGACCTCATCATCACGATGGCCCCGCAGACGATCGACATGCAGTCGACGGGCGCCGAGTACTTCAAGCTGGCCCTGTCGATCAAGGACATCCTCACCGTCGTCCACACGCAGTACTACAACTCCGGCGCCATGCTCGGCTGCGACCAGAACGCCGCCTACTCGCAGGGCACCGTCAACTTCATGGTCGCGCTGGCCTGCATCCAGCTCGAGAACGGCCTGCGCCCCGACCAGGTCGCCCTCGGCCTGCCCGCGGGCCCCGGCGCGGCGGGCGGCGGCATCATCGCGCCGAGCCTGATCAACCAGGCGCTCGACTGCCTGGCCAAGCGGACCGGCTGCGGCTCGTTCGTCCCTCCCCGCGCCTACCCCGACATCAGGGGCGCGATGACCTGGTCCATCAACTGGGACGCCAGCCACAACTGGAACTTCTCCAAGACCGTCAAGCCCCACCTGCGGGGAATGCCATGAGACGCATCGTGCTCGCCCTGACAGCCGCCGTCGCCCTCACCACGACCACCGCGGGATTCTGATCCAGGCGCTCGCTCCTGCCGAGCGCCTGCCCGGCCCGCCGCCCCGAGCGACACGCGCCTCCACCTCGGGACGGCGGGCCGCACCCCCCGGCGCTCGGCCCTTCCGAGCGCCTGCCCGGCCGCCGTCCCGAGAGAACGCGCCGCTCCCGGGACGGCGAGCCGGGCCCTACGTGCTGTCCTGGCGGCTGGTCAGCCCTCCTGCCCGCGGTGCCTGACCATCACCGTCGGCTTGATGTGCTGCCCCGTGCCCGGCGGGCGGTAGGTGGGCAGCGCCTCGCCGTACTCGTGCATCCAGTCGTGGTCGACGAGCGTGTGCATACGGCCCGTCAGCGTCAGCCACGGCATGCCCTCGGGCCGTACGGCAGGCCCCGGCACGGCGGCCAGCAGCGCCGCGGTCTCGGGGTAGTTGCGCTCCACGAGATGGCCGCGCACCAGCTCCCTGCGCGTGCCCAGGTGCTCCACGGCCAGCTTGCCGAACGCCTCGGCCAGCATCCGCACATCGGGCAGCGGCACGTCGGCGTACTGGGAGGCGCCCACCAGCAGGTCGAGCTTCCCGTTGACCAGGTGGTGGACGAAGCAGGGGTCCACCTGGTCGCCATGGGCGAGCGTCAGCACCCTCGGCCAGTTGCGTGGATCGTCCGGCTCGTCGCAGGCGCGGCGCCCCGGCTCAGACACCAGGTCGAGCGGGTTGCGGTCGTACTCGGGCGCCATGTGCAGCCAGCCCTCGCGCACCGCCTCGGCCAGCACCGGCCACGGCGCGCGGTCGTTGAACAGGCCCTCGCCGAGCTGCCACGACAGCATCCCCACATCGGTGCAGTCGTAGCGCCACCGGTCGGCGTGCAGGTAGAAGTAGATCCCCGTCTCCACCACCCGCTCGCCCTCGCCCCTCGGCCCGCCCCAGCCGCCGCCGCGCACCCCCGCCGAGCCCGTCAGCACCAGCAGCGCGAGCATCGCCCGGTGCGCGGTGTCTGCGTGCTCGGTGCCCAGCCGGCCCGGCATGATCATGCACCTGCCGCCGGTGCGCAGCGCCGTCTCACCCAGCTCGCGCGCCACCTTGACCGCCCGCGAGGCGCTGACGCCGGTGATCGGCTCCTGCCAACCAGGTGTGTACGGCTCCCGCGCGTCCTCGTAGTCGACCGGCCACGAGCCTGGAAGGTCGTCGCGGGCCACGCCGTACTGGGCGAGCAGCAGGTCGTAGACCGTCGTCACCACGTGGTCGCCGACCCGCACGACCGGCACCCCCCTGCGCAGCACCCCAGAACCCTCGTCGAAACGCGGCAGCAGGAGCTCGACACTGCCGCCGCCCTTGCCGTACATGGTGAGAGCGGGGTCGGTCTCCAGCGTCAGGTTCCACCTCGCGGGGTCGCGGCGGAAGCCGAGCGACCCGTTCGGCACCACGGGCCTGCCGCCCCTGGCCAGCACCACGGTCTTCAGCGTGGCGGTGGGCGAGGTGTCGCCGAGGTCGGCGGCGTTGAGGAAGCGGTGGGCGACGTAGCCGTCGGCGCGCTCCCGCAGCCTGACCAGGAACGGCAGGTCGGTGCGCTGCTTGGCGTGCTCGGCGAACGCGGGCCGCTCCAGGTGGAACTCCTTCAGCAGCACGTGCCCCATCGCCATGGCCAGCGCGGCGTCGGTGCCCGAGCGGACCACGATCGTCTCGTCCGACAGCCGCATCGGGTGGCTGCCGATCGCGACCACCTTCTGCCCCTTGTAGCGGCCCGCCACCAGCCAGTGCGCGTCGGGGGAGCGGATCGCGCGGTCGTTCTCGCCCCACATGATCGCGTAGGCGGCCTGCTCCCAGTCGGCGGGCTCGGGCACCTCGGAACAGGGCCCGAAGACCTGCCTGGCGGCCAGCGGCTGGTCGACCAGGACCGCGCCGCCGATCAGGCCGACGAACCTGGAGATCATGGAAGTGGAGTGGGCGGCGACCCTGTCGGGCCCGTAGGCGGCGATCGTGTGCACGTGGGCGGCCGCCACCAGCTCGGCGACCTCGTCGTCGCCGACCGGCGCCACCTCGTTGCCCCTGCCCCGCTGGTAGGCCTGCCGTAGCTGTGGATTGGCCGTCAGTTGCGCCCAGGCCGTAACTGGGTCGGCGAGCCTGCTGCGCGCCTCTCTGTAAAGCCCGACCAGCACCGCGTTGCCCCGTGATCCCCCCATGCTCCTAATTGAACACACAGAGTGATGATCCGGCATGCTGCGACCCGCCTTTCGGGTGACAGTACCTCCGAACGTGCGGCAGGCTAGGACCCGCCATGGACTACGCAGTGCTCACGGGGGTCGTCCTCGTCTCAGGTGTCGTGTTCGCTCTCATCGCCCAGTGGCGTGACTGGCGGCCCCCGCTCTGGCTCGCGATCGCGGTCGGAGTGGCGGTGCGTGTCCTGATCATGTACACGTCGGCGATCGACACCTGGCAGCCCGTCGACTTCGTCAACAGCTTCAAGCCGGCCGGCGAGGCGGTGCTCAACAGGCAGGACCCCGTGCTCGGCAGCAACGGCGGCTGGCACTTCCTGCCGACCATCCCCTACGTCTACGGGATCCTGCTGTGGCTGGGCATCCCGTGGGAGTACGCGGGCCGCCTGGTCACCGTGGTCGCCGACATCGTGCTGATCCCGCTGGTGGCGAAGCTGGCCGGCGGGCCGCGGGCGTCGCTGCGCGCCCTGCAGTACGCGCTCAACCCGCTGGCGCTGCTGGTCGCCTCCGTCCACGGCCAGGTCGAGCCGGTCGCCCTCGTCTTCGGCGTGGCCGCCTTCGTGGTCGCCCGCGGTCCCGGCGACCCCGCCAGACCCGGCCTCACGATGACGGTCCGCGAGGGCATCGCGAGCTTCGACCTCAGGAAGGCCTTCACCTTCACGGCTGCGGAGGCGCCCTCCTACCGCAGGGCCCTGTGGGCGGGCCTGCTCATGGGGCTGGCGCTG
Organism: Nonomuraea sp. NPDC059194; assembly: GCF_042754765.1. Lineage (NCBI taxonomy): Bacteria > Bacillati > Actinomycetota > Actinomycetes > Streptosporangiales > Streptosporangiaceae > Nonomuraea > Nonomuraea sp. NPDC059194. The sequence continues at coordinate 180,319 of NZ_JBHZBH010000012.1, forward strand.
TGCGCCAAGAGCTGGCCGATCTGGCTCATCCCCGGCATGCTCCTGCTGCTGCCGCACTTCAGGGCGCGCCTCATCGGACTGGCCGCCACCGGCATCCCGCCGGTGTTCTTCCTCGTCACGCTGCCGATCTTCGCGGGCACGTCGCTGGCCGACCTCCCCAAGGTGATGGAGGTCATGAGCGACATCCGGCCGATCATCGGCGAGTGGGGCTGGACGGCCATCCACACCGGGGGCAACTGGGAGCTCTGGGCCACCCCGGCGAAGATCGGCACCTACCTGATCTACGCCACGGTCCTGGTCGTCTGCTGGGTGTGGCGCAGGGCCGACCCCATCGACCTGACCACCGCGATCCTGCTGGCCTTCATGGTCGTCACCCCGCGCCTGGGCGCGCAGTATCTGCTGTGGTTCATGCCGTTCCTGGTCGCCAGGCCCACCCGGTTCGCCTGGCCTGCCATCATCGGCACCTCGCTGTGGGCCGCGATCGGCTACCTCTGGATGACCCAGAGCTGGCACATCTGGTCGTCCTGGCACCCCGGCTGGTCGATGGCCTCCGTCGTGCTGCTTCCCGTGCTGGCCCTGGCCATGCCGTGGGCGCGGCGGATCTCCTCCGCCGCGCCCCTGCCGCCCGCGCCGCCCCCGGCCGTCAAGGCCGAGGTCACCGGCTGAGCGCTCCTACCGGTGGTGCAGGCACCGGTAGAGCGTCACCCACTGGTCGGGATGGACGTACGCCACGACCGTGTCACGGGCGATGCCCGCCCGCTCGAAGGCCGCCTGCACCCCGTCGTAGTGCCGGTTGAGCGAGGCGTACAGCGAGCCGCCGACACCGGAGAAGCCCAGCTCGACCAGGTCCTGCCACGCGCCGCCGTCCTCGACGAGCGGCTCGGGCCGCCGCTCGATCCGCAGGATCGCCGAGTCGACCGCGGGGACGGGCCTGAAGCTCTCCCTGCCGATCCTGCCGAGCAGTTCCCAGGAGAACCACGGCCAGTTCTCCACCGTGACCAGGCTCCACCTGCCGAAGTCGCCGCTGCGCTTGCGGGCGTACTCCAACTGGGTGAGCAGGGTCGCGGAGGTCAGCTCAGGCGCCCGCAGGCACCAGTCGACGATCTCGGTAGTGATCGAGTACGGGATGTTCCCCACGACCGCGAACGGCTCCGCCGGCGGCCGCACGGTCGTGAAGTCGGCCTTGACGATCTTCAGTTTGGTCCTGGCCTTGAGCTTGGCCACCAGCAACGGGTCGATCTCGTAGCCCACGACGTCGGCGCCCGCCCGGGCCAGCGCCATCGTGAGCACTCCCTCGCCCGCGCCCGGTTCGAGCACGAGACCGCTCGGCCGTGCCGTCTTGACCAACAGGTCAACGGCATGCCGATCGACCAGGAAGTTCTGCGAGAGCTCACGCCGCGCCCGATCTCTGGGCGTGCGACCGCCACCGCTGTTCCTGGCGTTCTTCTGGGTGTGCGAATAGTTTCCGTGCGCGAAGTTCTGCGCCACAGCAAAAGCCCTCTCGGGTCCTCGAGACGAATGGGATCTCGACGGGCCCTGGGCTCGCGTCCTGCGAAGCTAGCGAGCCAGAGCCCGGCCGCTGCGCAGACGCGCGAAACATATGCAGTACATGCGAGCAGGCTACGGGAGGCGCCGCCGAAATTGCGATGTGTTTTTCCGCGGAGATCGTCACGCTGATGGGATGCAGGCAACGGTCACGCTCACCCCGCACCCGGCAGGACGGGTCATGGGACCGGGCGCTGAGCTGGTTCGTCTCCTCCTACCCGCTGCTCGGCGCGCTGGCCGCCGGCATGACCGTCGTCGCCGACGCCGACCTGGCCAGAGGCTGGGACATCTCGATCGCCGCCGTCAGCGCCGAGGCCGCCGAGATCTACGTCAACCCGCTGGCCGGTCTCTCCGCCGATGAATGGCGCTTCGTCCTGGCCCACGAGATGCTGCACGCCGCCCTCCGGCACGGCGAACGCCTCGGTGGGCGCGACCCCTACCTCTGGAACCTCGCCTGCGACTACGTGATCAACGGCTGGCTGGTCGAGATGGGCGTCGGCGAGATGCCCGAAGGCCTCCTGCACGACCCCACGCTGGCCAGGATGTCGGCCGAGGCCGTCTACGACAGGATCGCCACCGACCTGCGCCGCCTGCGCAAACTCGCCACCCTGCGCGGGCGGGGGCTGGTGCCGTACGGGCTGGAGCAGGAGATCCGCGCGCTCGACCAGCCGCCGCTGCCGTGGGACGCCAGGCTCGCCCGCTGGTTCGACGAGCACGTGCCCGCCGTCGAGAAGCGCCGCTCCTACGCTCGCGCCTCCCGCCGCCAGGCCGCCACCCCCGACATCCCGCGGCCCGGCTGGCCTGGCGACGTTCGGCGTCGTCCTCGACACCTCCGATTCGATGGACACCAAGCTCCTCGGCAAGGCGCTCGGCGCCATCGCCTCCTACGCCATCGCCCGCGACGTGCCGCGCGCCCGCGTGGTGTTCTGCGACGCCGCCGCCTACGACGCCGGATACCTGCCGGTGGAGGAGATCGCGACGAAGGTCCGGGTGCGCGGGCGGGGCGGCACGTTCCTGCAGCCGGGCGTCAACCTGATCGAGCGCGCCGACGACTTCCCCCGGGACGGGCCGATCCTGCTGATCACCGACGGGGACTGCGACGTGCTACGGATCAGACGCGAGCACGCGTTCCTGACACCGCAGGGCGCCCGCCTGCCGTTCCACCCGCGCGGCCCCGTCTTCCACCTGAAGTGATCTTTTTCTAGGTGACGAACAGCCGGACGAGATGCCCGTGCGTGGCGTACCCGGGAGGATCACCCGGCATCACCCCCGTCACGCACTCGAACACGCCGGGGCCGAGCTGCCGTACGAAGAACGACGGCTCGGCGATCGCCGACAGCAGCCTGATCGCCGCCCGGTGCACGTCGATGCCCTCCAACGGCTCGTCGGGGCGGGCCGTCACCTCGTAGACGCCGTCCCCGCCCAGCCGCTCGCCCACCACCCGCCAGCCGGGAACGGCCCTCAGATGGGGCAGGAGATGGGCGTCGGGATCCTCGGTCACCCACCCGTCCCGCGCCATCACCGCCGCCAGATCGTGTACGGCCGGCAGCATCGCCGAGCCGTCGCCCACCCCGGTGAACCGCTCGTCGTCATCCCATCGCCGCTGCTCCATGCCGGTGATTGTCGGCGGGGTGGCCGATTCCTACAATCCCCCGCCGGCGCCGCTGCAATAAGGTCGATCTCATGGAAAGCACCGTGGAGCGCTACATCCAGCTCAACGCCAGGCTGCTCGACCGGCTCAGGTACGAGGCGCTCTTCAAGGGCGGCTCGAAGGAGCGCGTCCTGCAGGCCCTGCGCGCCTACCAGAACCCCGACGGCGGCTTCGCCCACGCGCTCGAACCCGACCTGCGCGGCACCACCAGCCAGCCAGAACCCGTGGAGATGGCGTTCTGGATCCTCGACGAGCTCGACGCCTTCGACGACCCGATGGTGCCGGCCGCCTGCGACTACCTCTCCTCGGTGACGACGAAGGACGGCGGCGTGCCGTTCGTGCTGCCCAGCGTGAACGAGGCGCCCCACGCGCCGTGGTGGCAGACCGACGACGACCCGCCGGGCAACCTCATCCCGACCGCCTCCCTCGCCGGGCTCCTGCACAAGCACGCCGTCGACCATCCGTGGCTGGGGCCCGCCACGGCGTTCTGCTGGGACGCGATCGCCGAGATCGAGCAGACCTCGCCGTACCAGGCGCGCGCCGTCCTCACCTTCCTCGACCTGGTGGACGACGAGGACCGGGCGCTGTCGGAGTTCGCCAGGCTGAAGGAGTCGATCCTGGCCATGGTGTCGATGGACCCCCACGCGACCGGCGAGGCGCACTTCCCCCTCGACTTCGCCCCCGCCCCGATGCGGCGACTGTCGCTGTTCACGGACGAGACGATTGGGCGGCACCTGGACGCGCTGCTGGAGACCAGGACGCCCGAGGGCGGGTGGGAGCCGAACTTCCCCATGTGGACGCCCGTCGTACGACACGAATGGGGCGGACATCTGACGCTCGCCCGCCTCAACACCCTCCACGCCTACGGCCGCCCCACCCCCTGACCGGCCCGCCCCCCCTGACCGGCCCGCCCCCCTCTGTTCGTCGCCCCACCCCGCCGTACCCGTCGGACGCGGCCCCACCCGCAGCCCATTCCACGCAGCGTGTCGTGCGGATGGAAACCCTCTCGGAGACCCCAGAGTCGGCCGGACATCTCGTCGTCAAAAGCCCTCCGCGGAGGGTGGCGAGGGATCGAGGAGACGCCCCATGGAGACGCCGCTCAACCGCTTGACGTCGTGGGAGAGGTGCGCCTGGTCGGTGTAGCCGCTGTCGACAGCCACCCTCGCCAGCGGCACACCTGACCTGGCCAATCGCAACGCCCGCTGGAACCGTACGATCCGCTGCAACACCTTCGGCGAGTAGCCGAACGCCGCCACCGACCGCCGATGCAGATGACGCTCGCTCAGCCCGAGGTCCCACGCCACCTGCCGCACCGACGACCCCTCGCGCAGCGCCCCCGCGATGGCCGGCGCGGCAGGGTCGGGAGCCGCCGTGGCACGCAGCCGCTCGGCCAGTTCCTTCAGCGTGAGGTCCGAGGGAAGCCCCAGCTCCTCGAACGGGATCCTGCCATCCCTCAACTCGTCCGCCGGAACACCGAGCGCCCCGCCCAACGCGCCCGGCCTGAACCTGATACCCCGGTAGACGTCGCCCGCGCGCATCCGTACCGGCACCGGACCCGTGTCCGGGCCCGCCACATGGGGACCGTCAGGCCCCCAGATCAGGTCGACACATGCGTCGGGCACGACGAGCTGGGTGCCCTCAGCGGCGCTGTCCTGCACCCAGACGCAGGCGATCCGCTCGGCGAGCGACGCTCCTGGGCTCCGTTCGACGTACATGAAACCGACGCTACGTCCGGCCACCGACACTTTCCGTCGGCGGGCAGTCATCGAACGCCCGCCGTACCGGATGGACCGGAAGACGTTCCGTGCGCGGAGATCGACCCCACCGAAGGCAAGGCCCACCAGATGAGGACCACCAGAGACGAGCCATCGAAGGCGGGCCATGTGGGGGGAGGAGCCACGGGGTGAGCGATGGAGGCGAGGGAGCGCTGAGGCTGAGGACCGCCAGAGGCGCGGACCGCTGAGTATGAGGATCGCAGGGGGGAGGGTCACCGGAGGCGGGAGCACCGGAGGCGAGGACTCCTGGAGGCGGGTACCACTGGAGACGGGGACCACAGAGGGTGGGGAGGGCTGTGGGCGAGGATCACTGAGTCGCGGACCGCTGAGGGCGGCGCGCTGAGGCGAGGACCCTGGAGACGCCGACCACTGACGGTGGGAACGCTGACGGGGGAACGCTGAGGGTGCGGACCACCGGAAGCTGGGAGCGCTAAGGGCGGGGAGTGCTGAGGGGTGAGGACCACCGGATGTGTGGGGCACCGGTGGCGGGGACCACTGAGACAGGGAGCGTTGGGGATGAGGACCCCTGATGCGCGGACCCCCAGAGACGCCGACCACTGACGGTGGGAACGGTGAGGGTGCGGATCACCGGAAGCTGGGAGCGCTGACGGTGGGAACGGTGAGGGTGCGGATCACCGGAAGCTGGGAGCGCTGAGGGTGAGGGAGCGCTGAGGGTGAGGATCAACCGGAGGTGCGGGGCACTGGAGGCGGGGACCAGTGAGGCGGGGAGTGCCCGGGGGTGAGGAGCGCTGAGGTGAGGGCTGCCGAAGACGGGGGCGGCTGGAGGTGAGGGCCGGGGATGGGTGGGAAGCGGTGGGTGCGGAAGCCTGGAGATGAGGACGGGCGGATGTGAGGACCCGTCGGGGAGGACTCACCGGAGACGAGGGCCGTAGGGGATGAGGTGGCTGGAATTCAGGGCGGCCGCCGAAGTCGGTGGCGTGGTCAGCGTCCGGGGTCGGATGATCGCTCACGGTGTTTCATATCCACCAATATCGGCTTCGTACGGCAAGACGGGATGTGTGGGGGCTGCTGTGGGGCGTTGATTTGACGGGTGGCGGAGTCGTACATAGAGTTCACCAGTCCCACCCAGCCGGCGTTGATCGTCGGCTGTCCGGGGGAACCTTCTCAAGCAGCTCCGTGCCGGTTGTCGTCATGTCGCCGGTGTGTCTGGTTCGACAGGAATCGGATGCGGGAGTACGTTTAAGGGGTTGTCCCGAAAGGGGCGGTCGGAAATTCTCGGCAGGTTTCGCGAAAAGAGTCAATTTGACTCGGGTCGCGGGAGCTGAAAGAATTACGACATAACGAAGCGAGTGCGGCCGGGTGGTTGACGGTGAACGCGTCCGTTTCTTGAGAACTCAACAGTGTGTTAAAAGCCAGTGCATGATTTACA
>NZ_JBHZBH010000013.1:0-181467 GCF_042754765.1 Nonomuraea sp. NPDC059194
CGATGTCCGGACCGGCGACGAAGCCGTCCAACGACATGCTCTTGTACAGCACCACGGCACCCATTGAGACCTCCTGAACGTTGTCCTTAGGAGTTAGATGTAAGTTCCGGCGGTAAGTGGTTCTGGCGATCTTTATGTGGTGTCGTCACAGACGGTGGCCGGGAGTCGGTCCAGGACTGATCGTCTGGTCGAAGTCGAGCAGCATGACGTGGTCGCGCTCGAGCCAGGATTCATACCCCACCAAGCTTTGCGTGGTGGCCGACCACCAGGCGCCCGGCAGATGCATCTGGCCCTTGTAGGAGGCGTACCGACGCACCGGCGGCGCATCCTCCAGCGGTATCGCCCACGCGTCGGCCAAGTCCACGCGGGTCTCCACTCCGTCCGCCGTCACGTACGCCAATTCGAAGTCGCACACTAACGCAGGATCCCCACCAGCCACAGGAGTTTTCATGATCGTCATCTTCCTTTGTCGGGCTGCTCCCCGGTGCAGGGTTAACCCGGAGGTTGCACGATCGTTGGCAATGTACGTCCGTACGCGGCAAGGTTCGCGTACACAGGACACCCACGCTGCCGATGGCCTTGCACCTACGCGAGCAGGGCATGAGCCTGCGTCACCCGGACCTGTAGTCCGCCGTCTTCCCCTGGTTCGGCGTACACGGTCGCGCCGTGGGCCTGGGCGATGGAACGCACGATGGACAGGCCGTGGCGGGAGGAGGTGCGGTCGGCGGAAGGGTTCGAAGAGGGTCGCCGCTTGATCGGGGGGATGTGGGCACCAGTGTTCTGGATGGTCAAGGTCCTGTTCTCGATGCGTAGGCAGGTGTGCCCGTTGTCCTTGTTGTGCTGGATCGCCTTGCGTACCAGGTTGGAGACGAGGTGGCGGCGAGTACCTCGTCGCCGGTCTCGGGCAGGGGACCGGCCGTCATGTCGACTCGAATGTTGCGGCGCCGTGCATGGGGCATCAGCTTCCCGATTGCTTGTTCTGCGACCGGGGTGAGGTCGAAGTCGGTGGTCTCGTCCAGGCGCGATCGCTGCTGGCAAGCAGGAAGAGGGCGGAGATCAGGCGGTCGGCCAAGCGGCCTGGGCTCCGAGATCTTGACGAGGTCTGCGCACGTCTCTACCTTGAGTTGATCGGACGTCTGACGTCACTTCTCCTCGGAGTCGCGCATGTGGAAACCTCTCGCCTTAGCCCTGGTCACCGGCCTCAGCTTGATCAGCAGCCCATCGCAACCCGCATCCAGCTCGACGCCCACAACTGACCTGGCCTCCAGGGGAACGGGCGGTTGGCCGCAGTACCGCATCCCCGCCCTCACCACCACGACCAAGGGCACGCTCGTCGCCGCCTACGACGGCAGGCCGGGCATGGCAGACCTGCCGAGCCACATCGCCGTGCTGATCCGCCGCAGCACCGACAGCGGGAAGACCTGGACGCCACAGCAGGTCGTACGGCAGGAGCCGGCACCCAACGGCTACGGCGACCCGAGCCTGCTCGTCGATCGGCAGACGGGCCGCACCTTCCTGTTCTACGCCGCCTCCGTCAATCGCGGTTTCGGCAACTCGGGCACGGGCAACAGCGACACCGATCCGAACATCCTGCATGCCGACTACAGCTACTCCGATGATGACGGCGTCACCTGGCGTCACCGCCGGATAACGTCGATGATCAAGAACCCGGCGTGGAACGGTATCTTCGCCTCATCGGGCGAAGGCATCCAGCTCACCCGTGGACCGCACGCGGGGCGGCTGATTCAGCAGTACACCGTGCGCAGCAACGGCGGCAACTACGCGGTGAGCGCATACTCCGACGACCATGGCGACACCTGGAAGATGGGCCAGCCGGCCGGTCCCGGCGCGGACGAGAACAAGACCGTCGAGCTGTCCGACGGCACGGTCATGCTGAACGTGCGCTCCAACCCCTCGCGGCTGGTCGCGACCTCAACCGACGGAGGCGTGACCTATACGCCACTGCGTCGCGATCCTCAGCTCGTGGACCAGGGCAACAACGGTTCGATCATGCGGGTCCATCCGGACGCGCCCGCCGACGACCCGCGCTCGCGCATGCTCTTGTTCAGCAACACCCCCGACACCGGCATCCGGCGCAACCTGACGGTCAAGATGTCCTGCGACCACGGCCGGACCTGGCCGGTCCAGCGGGTGATCGATCCGGGCGCCGCCGGCTACTCGACGCTGACCAGGATGAGCGACGGCAGGATCGGCCTGCTGTACGAGCGCTTCGGCTACCAGCACGTCACCTTCACCGCCTTCGACCTCGACTGGCTGGACGGGCGCTGTGTGCCGCTCCAGGTCGCCGCACCTGCGTCGTATCAGGCGGGTACGGCCGGTGAACTGGCCGTGACGCTGACCAACCAGGAGGGCAGGACGGTCCCCGCCGGGCGGGTCACGCTGGAGCTGCCAGAGGGGTGGACCGGCGAGAGCGCCCGGGTTCCTGCGCTCGCACCGGGCGCCGTGGCCGAGGTCAAGCTTCCCTTCGCCGCAGCGACCACGGCCACCGGCACGGTACCCCTCCAGGTGAGGTTCACCGCGGGCGGCAGGCGGTCGTACGCGACGGCTACGCTGACGGTTGCGCCCGACCCGCAGGCGCCCGCCGTACCGGCCATGACGCTGCTGCCTGTGCTGGACAACATCGCCGTCGCCGGCCGGCCCGGACTGCTGGACGACGTGCTCACCTACTGGACCAGGATCGCCAACACCGGCAACACACCCCTGTCCGCGATCAACGTCGCGGGCAACCTGTCGGCGTGCGCGGTGTCGCGCCTGGAACCCGGCGCCTCGACGGTCTGCCGCACGGGCAAACACACGATCACCGTGGACGACCAGGCTGCCGGACAGTTCGTGCCCGAGCTCTCGGCCACAGCAGCGGCCGAGAACGGCACGCAGGTGTCCGCGTCGGCGAAGGGCGTTCCGGTCCCGATCGAGACGGTGGAGCGGTCCGCGCAGCCGACGACGGTCCCGAGCATGCAGGAGTGGTCGGGCAGGAAGGACGAGCCGTGGCGTCCGCGCGAATCGACCAGGATCGTCCTGCGTGAAGCCGACAGGGAACGGCTGAACGCCACGGCGGTCACCCTCGCCGAGGATCTCGAGCACACGATCGGACGGCGGCCGAGCATCGTCATCGGCTCTCCTCGGAATGGCGACATCGCGCTCACCACCGACGTAGACGACGCCCAGCTGGGCAAAGAGGGCTACAGGCTGACGGTGAAGGATGCCGTCACGATCGCGGGACCCACCGACACCGGCGTGTTCTACGGGAGCCAGACGCTCCTGCAACTACTCAAGGCGGACGGTGAGCTCGCCAGGGGCACGGCCCGCGACTGGCCACGATTCGGCGAGCGCGCCCAGATGCTCGACGTGGGACGCAAGTACTACCCGATGAGCTACCTCAAGGCACAGATCCGCGCGATGGCCTGGCAGAAGCTCAACACCTTCCACCTGCACCTCACCGACTGGCGTGGGTTCCGCATCCAGACCGACACGTTCCCCGGTCTGACCGCGACCGACGGCGCGTACTCCAAGGCCGACCTGCGCGAGCTGCAGGACTACGCCAAGAAGTACCACGTCGTGATTGTCCCCGAAGTGGACCTGCCCGGACACGCGACGCCCATCACCAGGTACGACCCGTCGCTGCGCTTCTCCTGCGCGTCGATGGACTACGCGATCTGGCCGGGCGGCGAACTCGGCGGCTGGACACTCGACATCACCAAGCCGCACACCAGGCAGTTCGTCAAGAAGCTCCTCGACGAGATCGTCCCGCTCTTCGACGGGCCGGTCTTCCACGTCGGCGGCGACGAGATCGGCTACGACGACAAGAAGAACGCCTGCCCCGAGCTCGTCCAGTACGCCAAGGACCGTGGCTTCGCCCACACCGGTGACGTGTTCGTCGACTTCATGAACGAGATGAACGCCACGGTGAAGTCGCACGGCAAGCGCACCGAGATGTGGGAATGGTGGAACGTCTACGGCCAGCGCAGCAGCATCGCGCCCGACAAGGACATCGTCATCGACACCTGGGTGAACGCGGACCCGTCCGAGTTGGCTCGCCAGGGCTACCAGGTCGTCGCCACGCCGGAAAGCCTGCTGTACGTCAGCCCGGGTTTCGGCCAGCGCCCCGGCCAGTACGGCTACGTGGACGTGCGCAAGGTCTACGAGGACTACGCCTTCCCCGGTCCCGACGGCGTGCGCGGTTACAAGGTGGCCCGCTGGTCGGACAAGGCCGAGGAGCAGAGCCCGGAGTGGTTCGACTTCTACGCCAGGCGTCCGCTGCAGGTCCTGGCCGAGCGGACGTGGGGCGGACCCGGCTCCGGCAGTGTCTGGGAGTTCTTCGCCCGCGCGGACGCCGTCGGCTCTCCGCCCGGATCCGCCGGGGGGAACCTGACCGCGGTGCCGACCGGTGGCATCAGGGTGACAGCCGACAGCCAGGAGACGGCCGCTGAGAACGGCTCCGCGGCGAACGCCGTGGACAACAACCCGTACACGCTCTGGCATACCGCCTACACCCCGTCGCCCGCGCCGCTGCCACACCAGCTCACGCTCGATCTGGCCAGGGAGTATCCCTTGGCCGCCCTGCGCTACCTGCCGCGGCAGGACGGCGGCCAGAACGGCAGGATCGCGGCGTACACGGTGAGCGTCAGCCAGGACGGACAGGCCTGGCGCGAGGTCGCCTCGGGAACGTTCGGCACGGACGCGACGGAGAAGGAGGTGGCTTTCCCCACGACACCCGCCAGGTACGTCAGGCTGGAGGCGCGCAGTTCGGTGAACGGCCAGCCGTTCGCGAGCGCCGGGGAGATCTCACTCTGGCAGACCCGCTGAGGGTCCGGTGAACCGGCGGCCGCATCGGTGCGGCCGCCGGTTCAGCGGCCGGCCACCGCGGCGGCGAACCAGCGAGCGATCGTCGTCGGGTGGGTGATGGCGGTGCCGACGACGACGGCGTGCGCCCCACGCGCGATGGCCTCGGCCGCCTGGTCCACCGTGTGGATGCGGCCCTCCGCGATCACCGGGACCGGTAGGTCCCTGGCGAGCTCGGCCACCAGGTCGAGGTCGGGTGACGGGCCCGGTCTGGAGTAGGCCGTGTATCCGGCGAGGGTCGTGCCCACGACGTCCGCGCCCGCCTCCACCGCGGCGACGCCTTCGTCGTAGGTGGAGATGTCGGCCATGACCAGCCGTCCGGTGCGTTCGTGGACGGCGCTGATCGTCTCCGCGAGGGTGCGTCCGTCGGGCCGGGGGCGTCGGGTGCCGTCGAGGGCGACGATGTCGGCGCCCGCTTCGGCGATCGCGAGGGCGTGCTCCAGCGTCGGCGTGATGAACACCTCGCCGTCGCTGTCCTTCCACAGCCCGATGAGCGGCAGGTCGAGCACGGCCCTGATCCGGCGCACGTCCTCCAGGCCCTGAGCGCGGATGCCGGCGGCTCCGCCGAGCGCGACGGCCTGCGCGACGCGGCGCATCGTGTCAGGGTCGCGCATCGGCTCGCCCGGATATGCCTGGCAGGACACCACGAGACGGCCGTGCAGCGCGGTGAGCAGTGGGTTCACGAGGCGACCTCCATGGCCAGCCGGGCCGCGCCGACGAGCGCGGCCTCGCTGCCGAGTGCGGCGGGTTCGATCGGTACGGCGCGCAGCGCGGGAAGCACCTCGGCCGCGGCCGCCTGCCGCATTGCCTGCCACCACAGCGCCCCCGAGTTGGCGACTCCGCCCCCGACGACGACGATCTCCGGGTCGACGAGGTTCACCAAGCCGCCGATGGCCGAGCCCAGAGCGGCGGCGCCTTCGGTCAGCACGGCGATGGCGAGCCGATCGCCGCCCTCGGCCAGCTCGGCAGGGCGGGCCGCACCGGTCCCGCCGCGACGGCGGTATTCGGCCAGCAGGGCGGGCCCTGACGCGATGGCCTCGAGGTGGCCGCGCCCACCGCATGGACAGGGCAGGTCCCGGGCGAACGGGCTGGGCAGGTGACCGGCGTGGCCCGCGGTCCAGTGCGCGCCGTGCCGTACCGTCCCGCCGAGGACCAGGGAGGCGCCGACACCCGTGCCGACGGCGACGAGCAGCACATCGCGGCGGCCCGCCGCGGCTCCGATCCAGTGCTCGCCGAGCGCGTGCGCGTGCACGTCGTTGACGACGGCCACGGGCAGGCCGAGCTGCCTGGACAGCTCGCCGCGAAGGTCGGTGCCCGCCCATCCGGCGATGGCGTCGGTGGCGGAGACCACGAGGCCGCGTTCGGCGTCGATCACCCCGGCGCTGCCCACGCCCACGGCCGCGACGCCGCCGAGGCCGAGCTCGCGCACGAGCTCCACGGCGGCGGCGATGACCGCGGCGGGGCCCGCGCTCGCGGGAGTCGCCCTGGTCCTGGCCGCTTGGAGCGTTCCGTGGGCGTCGACCAGGCCGGCGGAGGTCTTGGTGCCGCCGATGTCGACGCCTACCACGAGCGTCACAGCAGCCCTGCCTCCTCCAGGTGGGCGGCCACGACGCGCGTCTCCTCGCCGGTCAGCTCCCGCATCGGTGCGGAAACGGCTGCGGAGGCGATGACGCCGCGCAGCGCCAGCGCGGTCTTGAACGCGCCGACGCCCCTGGTGCTGCCACCGGCGGTGTCCGGTGAGGCTGCGTCGACGATGCCGAACAGCCTGGTCAGGCGGTCCTGCTCCTGGGCGGCGTCCGTCCAGCGGCCTTCGGCGCAGGCTTGCAGCAGGCGCACGTAGCCGTGCGGGTCGACGTTGCCCAGGCCCGGCACCGCCCCTGAGGCGCCCGCGAGCATCATCGCGTCGACGACCACCTCGTGGCCGGTCAGCGCGGAGAAGGCGGGCAGGGCCGCAGCGCCGAGCACGGTCTGCCTGAACCCGACGTCGTCGCCGCTGGAGTCCTTGATCCCGTCCACGACGCCGTCGGCGGCCAGCGTCAGCACCAGGTCGGGGCTCAGCTTGGTGTGCACGGAGACCGGCACGTCGTAGGCGAGCAGCGGCAGGTCCGACGCGGCCTTGACCGCGCGGAAGTGGCGCTCGACCTCGACGGGGTGGATGCGGGTGTAGAAGGGCGCGGTCACCACGACCGCGTCGGCGCCGAGCTTGCTTGCGATCTCCACTCGCTCGATCACCCGGCTGGTGGTCGTCTCGATGCATCCGGCCAGCACGGGGACCCGGCCGTCCGCGGCCCGCACCACGACGTCGATCGTCCTGTCGCGCCTGGCGTCGGTGAGGAAGGCGGACTCCCCCGAGCTGCCGAGCGCGAACAGGCCGCTGACCCCCGCCTCGATGAGGAATTCGACCAGGCGTTCCAGCGAGGCGGCGTCGACCTCGCCCTCCGATGTCAGCGGAGTGACGATCGGCGGGATGACGCCGGTGAAGCGGGGGCTCACAGAGTGCTCCTAACAGGGTTTTCAGGGAAGAGGCAGCGCCAGGAGTGGTCGCCGCCCTGGGCGGAGGAGGGGAAGGCGTCCGCACACGCGTCGGTGGCCTTCCAGCACCGGGTGCGGAACGGGCAGCCTGACGGCGGGTGGGTGGCCGAGGGCACCGGGCCGCTCAGCACGATCCGCTCGCCGTCGCCGAGCAGGCTCGGCGTGGCGGAGAACAGCGCGCGGGTGTAGGGATGGCGGCCGACGTCGTCGGCAGGTCCTTCCTCCACGACCCGGCCGAGGTACATGACCGCGATGCGGTCGGCCAGGTAACGCACGGTCTGGATGTCGTGCGAGATGAACACCAGCCCGAGGCCCAGACTGGCGCGCAGGTCGACGAGCAGGTTGAGGACCTGCGCGCGGACGGAGACGTCCAGTGCGCTGGTGGGCTCGTCGGCGACGATCACGTCGGGTTCCAGGGCCAGGGCGCGGGCCACGGCGACCCGCTGCCGCTGTCCGCCGGACAGCTGCGCGGGCATCGCCTCCGCGACGTGTTCCGGCAGCCCGACCTGGTCGAGCAGCTCGCGCACGCGCTTCTCGCGCTGCGCCGCCGTGCCCTTGCGGTGCACGTCGAGCGGGTCGCGCAGGATGCGGCGGACGCTCAGGCGCGGGTTCAGCGCGGTGGAGGCGTCCTGGAAGACCATGGACACCGACTCGCCGAACTCCGCGCGCCGCCGCTTCGGCGGCAGCGACCACAGGTCCTCGCCACGGAAGCGCACAGTGCCTTCGGTGGCGGGTTGCAGGCCGACGATCACTTTGGCCAGCGTCGACTTGCCGCAGCCGGACTCTCCGACGACGCCGAGGATCTCGCCTCGCCGTACCGAGAAATGGGCGTCGGTGAGCGCGTACACCCGGTCGCGTCGCAGCAGTCCGCCGCTTCGCGCCTTGTGTACGACGTGCACGCCCTCCAGGCTGATGACGGGTTCGGTCACGACTGTCCTCCTCTCGGGTGGAAGCAGGCTCGCGCGTGCTCGAGCGGGTCGCCTTCGAGCGGTGGCGCCCCGGTACGGCAGGCGGTGGTGACGGCGGCGCACCGGCCGGCGAACCGGCAGCCGGGACCGAAGTCCTGCGGCGCGGGCACCACGCCGTGCACCTGGTGCAGCCGCTTGGCGCCGGCCTCCAGGGAGAGCACGGAGCCGAGCAGTCCGCGGGCGTAGTGGTGCCGGACCCCTGAGAGCAGCTGCTGGGTGGTGCCGATCTCGGCGAGCTGGCCCGCGTACATCACCGCGACGCGGTGGACGAGCTCGCTGACCAGGCCGAGGTCGTGCGAAACCAGCACCATGGCGAAGCCGAGTTCGTCGCGTAGCTGGACCAGCAGCTCGACCACCTGGGCCTGGACGGTCACGTCCAGCGCCGTGGTCGGCTCGTCGGCGACGAGCAGGCGCGGGCTCCGCGACAGCGCCATCGCGATCAGCACTCGCTGGCGCTGGCCGCCCGACAGCTCGTGCGGGTAGCTGCGCAGCGTCCGCCGGGGGTCGAGGCCGACCAGCTCCAGCAGTTCCTCGGGCGTTCGGGTGCCGCCTCTTCTGGTGAGCTGCCTGAGCTGCGCCCCGACGAGGACCGACGGGTTGAGTGAGGACAGGGCGTCCTGGTAGACCATCGCGATCTCGGGTCCCGAGATGGCGCGACGTTCGCGTGGGCCGATGCCGAGCAGGTCGCGTCCCTGGTACTGGATCGCGCCGGTGACGCGGGCGCTGCGCGGCAGCAGTCCCATGATCGCCAGGCTGGTCAGGCTCTTCCCGCAGCCGGACTCGCCGACCAGGCCGAGCGTCTCCCCCGCGCGGACCTCGAACGAGAGCGACTGCACGACGGGGACCTCGCCGTACCGCTCGGGGAATCTGATCGACAGGTTCTCGACCGACAGCAACGGCGGCGCCGCCGGCGGCAGCGGCGGCACCCGTGGCGGGCGCTCCGTGACCTTCACGGCCAGGGTGGCGAGCGCGTCGTCGACCTCGGCGCCACCGGCGGCCTCGGCCACCGGCGCGGACGCGACCGAGACAGGTGTACGGCGGGCGGAGCGCGGCGCGGCCCACGCGTCGGTCAGCCCCTCGGCCAGCAGGTTGAGCGCGAGCACCGTGACGAGGATGGCGAGCCCGGGGAAGAAGGTGGCCCACCAGCCGCCCGCCAGCAGGATCTGCCTGCCGTACGACAGGACGTTGCCCCAGCTCGGCGCGGGGTCCTGGATGCCCGCCCCGATGAAGGACAGGCTCGCCTCGAAGATGATCGCGTCGGCTACCAGCACGGTGGCGAAGACCATGATCGGCGCTGCGCAGTTGATGGCGACGTGCTTGACCAGGATGTAGGGGCGGGGCGCCCCTATCACGCGTTCGGCGGAGACGTAGTCCTCGCCGTACTGTGCCAGGACGTTGGCCCGGACGACACGGGTGAGCTGGGGCACGTACAGGAAGGCGATGGTCCCGATCAGGACGGGGAGGTGGCGGCCGAACACCGCCACGAGCACGGCGGCGAGCGCGATGCCGGGGAAGGCCATGATCACGTCGAGGACGCGCATGATGCCTTCGCCGACGGCCTTGCGGGAGGTCGCCGCCAGGCCGCCGAGCACCGCTCCGGCCAGCACCGCGACCGCGGTGGCGCCCAGTCCGATGAGCAGGGAGGATCGCGCGCCGTATGCGACTCTCGCCAGCACGTCGCGCCCGGCGCGGTCGGTGCCGAACCAGTGCTCGGCGCCCGGCGGGGTCGCGGGCGTGCCGGTGGCCAGCGGGTCGCTCGCGTACAGCGGCGCGAGGACGGCGAGCAACACCACAGCGGCGAGCGCGGCCAGGGAGACGATCGCCGTGGGCGACAGCCGGGACAGCCGGAGGCCAGGCCGCGACAGCTGGGCGGAGAGACGGGATCTGAACATGGTCACACCGCCCTGATCCGTGGGTTGACGACGAGGTAGAGCAGGTCGACCACGAGGTTCACCACGAGGAACGCGGTCGCGATCGTCAGCACGGCACCCTGCACGAGTGCCACGTCACCGTTGGTGACGCCCTCCAGGATCAGCTTGCCCATGCCGGGCAGGTCGAAGATCGTCTCGATCACCACGGCCCCGCTCAGCAGGTATCCCACCCGCAGACCGAGCACGGTGAGCGGCGTGATGAGCGCGTTGCGCAGCGCGCCGCGGATCACGATCGCGCGGGGCAGGCCGCTGCCTGTGGCGGTCCGGACGTAGTCCTTGTCCAGCTCCTCCACCATGGAGGTGCGCACGAGGCGCGACAGCGAGGCGGCGGCCGGCAGGGCGATCGCGACCGCGGGAAGCACCAGCGCTGCGAGCCAGCCCGTCACCGAGTCGGCCGGATTCACGTAACCCCCTGTGGGGAAGAGCTTCAGGCCGAGCGCGAACTCCTGGATGAGCAGGATGCCGAGCCAGAAGGACGGGATCGCCACGCCCCCGATGGAGATCACGCGCGTCAGCTGGTCGGGCCACCCGTCGCGGTAGAGCGCGCCGGTGATGCCCAGCGCGAGCGCGACCACGACCGCCAGCAGCAGCCCGAACAGGGTGAGCTGCATGGTCAACGGGAAGGCCGTGACGATCCGGTCGATCACGGGAGCGGCGGGTGGAGCGGTGTACCCGAGATCCCCCTGCGCCAGTTGCCCGAGAAAGCGCACGTAGCGCACGGGGAGCGGATCATCCAGACCGTGGGCGGCCATGTAGGCCGCCCGCGCTTCCGGGCTGGCGCCGTCGCCGAGAGCGTTGTAGGCCGGATCGTTGGGTGAGAACTGGAGGACCACGAAGACGAGCAAGGTGACGCCGAGCAACATGAGCGGCAGCGTCACCAGCCGCCTCGCGGCCAACCGGAGGAAGGCCTGCATGGTCAGACGCGCGCCACGTCGAGAAAGGACAGCCCGGTCGTGGGAATGGGCCTGAAGCCGGACAGCTCCTTGCCGTTCCACGCGGTGGGCAGCTTGCGGTGCAGGATCGGGTAGAGCGGCGCCTCCTCGGCGATGAGGTTCACGGCCTCGGCCCACAGCTCTTTCTGCTTGGCGGTGTCGGCCGTCTTCACCGCCTCGTCGAGCAGTTCGAGCACCTTCTTGGCCTGCGCGGTGCCGCTCCAGCGGTAGCGCTTCTCCGGCCAGGTGCCGTCGTAGAACCAGCGCAGCAGCAGGTCCATGTCGTTGCCGAAGACCGAGGGGTCACCAGGAGCCACCAGCACCTGGAACTTGCCGGGGTCGATCTTGTTGGTGTACTGCCCGCCGGACTGGCCGATGTCGAGCGTGGTGGACACCCCGATGGCGTCCCAGGACTCCTTGATGATCGGCACGACGTCCTTCACCCAGCCGGTGTCGGTGGTGACCATGGTGACCTTCAGGCCGGAGACCCCTGCCTCCTGGAGCAGGGCCTTGGCCTTGTCGGGGTCGTAGCCGTAGACCGTCGCCGCCTTGGCGTAGGAGGGGTGGGTCTCCTGCACGTACCCCGTCGCGGCGGAGGCGTTGCCGAGCATCCCGGTCTTGATGAGCTTGTCCTTGTCGATGGCGTAGTGCAGCGCCTGCCGTACTCGCTTGTCGTCGAAGGGCTTCTCGGCGCAGTTGAACATCAGGAAGAGCAGGCCGAAGGACTGCACGGCCTCCAACTCGTTCTTCTGAGCCACTCTGGCCGCGTCGATGTAGGGGACGTCCTCGATCGCCGAGACCCGGCCCGACTCCAGCGCGGTGACGCGGGCGGAGGGGTCGGCGAGCAGTCGCCAGGTCATGTGCTTGACCTTGGCCGGCCGGGAGCCGTTGTACTTCTCCCACTTCTCGAAGACGATCTTGTCTTCCTTGGTCGCCTCGATCAGGCGGTAGGGGCCCGAGCCCACGGGCTTGGCGTCGAAGGCCGCCTTGTCCTTCTCCACGAGGGCCTTGGGCACGATCCGGATGACCGCGAGCCGCTCCTTGAGCAGCGGGAAGGCGTGCTTCAGCTTGATGGTCACGCTTGCGGCGCCATCGGCGGTGACGCTGTCGATGAACGGGATGAACTGCACCATCAGCGACGCGTTCGCCGGATCCATGACACGCTGGAAGCTGAAGGCCACGTCGGCGGCCGTCACCGGCGAGCCGTCGTGGAAGGTGGCGCCCTGGCGGAGCGCGACCTTGAAGGTGGTGTCGTCGACTTTTTCCAGCTCGCCCGCGGCGAGTGCGGCATACGACTCGCGGGTCACCGGATCCAGGTCGAACAGGGACTCGAAGACGTGCATGTTGGCGGCGAAGGGGGTCGCGCCAGAGGAGGTCATCGGGTCGAATCCGGTGGAGAGGGCGTAGGAGATGCCGGCCTCGATGGTGTCCTTGGCGGCCGCAGGGGCCGCGCTGCCCGTGGAGGCGGGGCCCGAGCAGGCGGCCAGCGAGCCCGCGAACGCCGTGGCTGCGCTCACCGCCCCGGCGAGCCGCAGGAATCCACGGCGGTCCAGGGACGTGTTGGCGGGGTGGAACACGTCGTCCATCTCCTTAGGTAGATTGCTTCGTATGACGTCTGATGTCCGATGCCGGTACGGTGGAATGTAGATGAACACTGGACGAGAGGGCAAGATGTTGGCCGTGATCGATTCCACTTCACGAGGGCGCGGCGGAATGTTGCGGCAACAGGAAGTCGCCGAGCTCATCAAGCAGTACATCGTGCAGAACCGGCTTGGTCCCGGCGACGCGTTGCCCACGGAAGCGGAGCTGTGCGCCGCCATCGGGGCCAGCAGGTCGAGCGTCCGCGAAGCGATCAAGGCCCTCACCGCGCTCGACATCGTCGAGGTCCGCTACGGCCATGGTACCTACGTCGGGCGACTGTCCCTGGCCGCGCTCGTCGAGAGCCTCGCCTTCCGCGGGCTGCTCAGCAGGAGCGACGACTTCCGCGTGCTCTCCGAGTTGATCGAGGTGCGCCAGACGATAGAGCAGGGGCTTGCCGGGGCAATCATCGCCGCGCTGGACAACTCGGTCCGCGCCGATCTGGCGAAGCTCGTCGAACAGATGGGCACGCGCGCCGACGCCGGCGAGAGCTTCATCGAGCAGGATCGCGAGTTCCACCTGCTGCTCATGGAGCCGCTGGGCAACCAGCTGCTCGTGCAGCTCACCGCGGCCTTCTGGGACGTGCACGCGATCGTGGCGCCCTCCATGCACGCCTCCCCCGAGTCGGTCAGGGAGACCGTCGACGCGCATCGGGCGATCGTCGATGCGATCGTCGCGCAGGACGTCGCCGCCTTCCGTGAGGCGATCGCCGCCCACTACAACCCGGTGCGCAAGGGGTTGACGCTCGATCCCTGAGGACCTAGTTTCCTAGAGGTCTGATGTCCGATGCCCCCGTGGGTTCCCATAGGAGGCATCAGTTGAGAAAGCTCCTTGTCGCCCCCGCGCTCGCCATGTGCACGGCCGTCGTGCCGAGGCCAGCCGTGCACGCGGAAGCTCTGCGGGTGCCGATAGATCATCCGGCCAGGTCAAGCCGCATGGTGGTACTTCCTGAGAACTCCCCCAAGTCGATCATGTCGGCAGACCTGCGCGGCAAGCCTGCCGGTATGTCAGTGCACCGGCTGCTCGGCGACCCGATCCGCAAACGCATCACCTGCTACGCCAGCCCGGCGGCGCTGCCCGCCGATCCCGAGGACTCCGCCCGCCAAGCCCTCGGCTTCGTTGCCGACGGTTTCACCGCGCTCAAGGTGAAGATCGGCCGTGGCGTGGTCCTACCGAACGTCACCCGCCGCGGCGGCATCACCGTGGCATCCCGGATCTCCTCGCTCACGTCCGCCTTCCACGTCGACATCGCGCCGCACGGCGTCGGCTCCGGCGTGAGCCTCTGCACCGCCCTGCAACTGTGCGCGGCAACCTCCAACCTGCGCATCTACGAGTACAACCGCCTGCCCCACCCCATCCCGTACGGATCCTCCTCAACCCGCCCGACTTCCGAGAAGGAGCACTCCACGTCCCACAGACACCCGGCCTCGGCGCAGAGCTCAACGACACCGTCGTCGACCGCTACACCATCGTCCGCTTCTAGCCATATTTCCCGCGATAGAGGGGAATCGTCGCATGTTCGCAAAAGAGACCCGTCACTTCAGCCGCGGACTTTCGCTACGCGCCGCCACCGTCCGCTGGATCGACACACTGACCGCCTCGTTCCACTGCGAACCCGGCGTTCTGAACGCTTCCTGGTCCTTGCCGGCCGATCTGTCCTCGGTACCGAAGGCGCGCCGTCTGACCCGTACCAGGCTTGCCGCGTGGGGGCTGGAGAAGGTCGGCGACGTGGTCGAACTGCTGGTCAGCGAGCTGGTCACCAACGCCCTGCGCCATACGTCCGGTCCCTGTCGGCTCTCGCTGACGGCCGAAGACGGCCTGCTGCGCTGCGAGATCGAGGACACGAGCACCGACCAACCCCGGCTGCGCAGCGATCGCGCACTGATCGAGGATGGACGCGGCCTCCACTTCCTTGCCGCGCTGGCCTGCTGCTGGGGCAGCTCTCGCACCCAGGTCGGCAAAGTCGTGTGGTTCGAGGTCCCCACTCGCGCCGTCGCCTGACCTCCAGCCCTGGCCCAACGCCACATGAGGTCGAGAGGCTCCCAGTCTCCGACCGGCTCCTCTGCATCATCGTGCTCAGGGACAAGGCGATCCAGGCACGATGGACGCGAGCGTGCTGCTGCGTGCCGAGGCCTTCGCTGGTGCTGCAACCGGAAACATCAGCGGCACTCAGCAGAGCGGGACACCGCACCACTCGCATGTATGGCTGCCGGCCTCCGCTTTCCGCTTCTCGTTGTACGGGGTATGAAGTCCCAGCGACGGCTCACTCCCACCCACCTGCACATGCTGATGCTTCTCAACGACCCGCAGGACTGACGACGGGCGACCAGACCATCACCGCGACAGTGCGCACAGCGGCGACGGAGCAGAAGGCGAAGGAATCGATGCTCGTGGTGGGTGGCCAGGCACTCATCGACGAGCAGGTGGAGGGCGACTTCCGCGATCTGACCGCACAGTTGCAGACGGTATCGGGGCTCAAGGAGGGCACCGTCGCGGTGCGCTTCCGCACCGAGAGCAAGCCCGTCGCGGCCACCCTGCTGTCGGCCTCCGACACCACGGCCCCCTCGACCAACGCCACACTGTCGCTCAACAGCGGAGTTCCGCACTTCGAGTCGCGTCAGGACGGGCGTTATCTCGCGCTCCTGAACGGCACCGTCTCGCTCACCGACGGCAAGGACCACGTGCTCGCGGTCTCGGTGACGTCCACCGGCACCACGCTGTACGCCGACGGCGCGCCGATCGCGACCACCACAGGCGTCGGCCTGTTGGGGCAGCTCAGCGGTCTGAACGGCATGTGGCTCGGCCGTAACGTCGACAACGGCGGGCCGCAGTGGATCTACGCCGGCCACCTCGATCGCGTGGCCGTCTACGGCGGGAGGTGACGCCATGCCCGGCAGATCTGATCCCGCCAAGGTGAGCAGGCGGTGGGTCCTTGCGGGGATCGGGTCGACCGGAGCCGCCTCCGCACTGGCCCCGACGGCGACCGCCCTGCCCGTGCTGGCCCCCGGAGACGACTGGGACAGGGTGCTGGCCGTGACACCCCAGGTGCAGCTCGTGCCGGGCGCCGTCTACACCTTGCGGCACAGCGTCGAACTGCCCAACGGGTGCCTCATCGCCGGCAACGGCGCGGCCGTGACCGTCGTGACCGACTCCATCGGTGCGCTCACCATCACCGGAAAGCACGACATCACCCTCTCCGACATCAGGTTCCTCGGCAGAGCGGAGGACCCGCTCAACACCGCCCCGGTGTTTGCGCACATCGGCGTGGCCATCACCCGCAGCACCAACGTCCGCGTGCGCGACTGCGACTTCGCGCACTGGCGGGGTGCGGGCATAGCCGTCACCGGCTCCACCGCGGACGACTACTACGCCTACCGGATCAAGCTCCACGACAACGGTTTCCATCGCTGCTACTTCGGCGTCTCCCTCGCCGATCGAAGCGAGTACTCGATCCTCAGCGGCAGCAGCTTCTCCTACTGCCGGCTGGCGATATGGAACTCCTCCGGCAACTGGACGATCAACGGCAACAGCGTCGTGTTCTGTTACGGCGCCTACTACTCGTTCGCCAAGTCCAGCCCGTACGGCTCGCTGACCTCGGACAACTGGGGCCACGGCACGCTGGTCGGCAACACCTTCAACCATTCGGACAGCGGCGCGAGACCGCGGTGGAACCAAAGCGCCGCCTTCCCGATCGGCGGCAGCGCGCAGGACCCCGGTCCCGGCGTCGTCGTCAGCGGCGTGCTGCCGCCCACCTTCACCGGCAACACCCTCTGGTACACCGGCCTACGGGCCGTCGACCTCGCCGGCATCCGCTGGCTGCTGTCGGGCAACACCTTCTCCAACCTGAGCATCACGTGCACGGGCACCGTACCCGTCCACCTGGTGGGCACCCAGGCCAACGGCTCGGCCAACCTGCCCGTACTCAACGGAAATGTCAACGATCTCCTGGGGTGAAACCATGTTAGGAAAGCTCTTGCGCGGAGCCACGGCACTGGCCGTGGGCTTCGTCCTCTTCGCACCGCCCGCGGCCGCGGACGTGCCCGGCGTGCACGCCACCGTGGGCGCCGACTGCTCCCGTAGCAGGCTCCTGCTCACACTCGACAACCAGTCAGCCGCCACCCAGACGTTCACCGTCACCTGGCCGGGCCGACCGGGCTCGCCGTGGACGCGCACCATCTCCTCAGGCGCAAGCGCGGAGCTTTACTGGACGATCTCGACAGGCACACCGTACACGCTGAGAACCACGACACCCACCGGGCACGACACCACGCAGAGCGGTCTGTTCCACTGTGGGAGCGGCATATCGGCGCTGGCGAGCTTCGACTGCACCAGCAGCCGCCTCCAGCTCGCGCTGGAGAACCGCACATCCACCTCCAGAACGTTCACCGTCACCTGGCCGGGCCGCTCGGGCTCGCCCTGGACCCGGACCGTCGCCGCCGGGGGCAACACGCTGCACTACTGGACCGTCCCGAGCGGCACGCGGTACGACCTGCGCACCACCGCCGAGGGCTTCGACAGCACCCAGACCGGTGTCGCGCGCTGCGGGCTCGACGTGGGCACGCCGCAGCTCAACGCCACCACTCTGCTGTCGACCAGCACGGTCATCGCCGGGCTCGACGGCACCGCGAAATCGGTACGCATCCCCGGCATGGCGGTGACCAACAACGGCACGATCATCGCTGTCGCCGACGCGCGCGTCGACGGATCCTACGATCTCGGTGGCGGCACCAACAACATCCAGATCGCCCTGATGCGCAGCACCGATCACGGCCTGACCTGGGAGCAGCCGCGCATCATCCACCGCCCGGCCACCACATCGGAAGGAGCCGGAGACCCCAGCGTGCTGATCGACCGCGTCACCGAAACGGCGTACGTCTTCTACACCTACTCTCCGCGACCCGGCATCAGCTTCTGGGCCGGCGCGTCCGGGTCCAACGCGGCCGACGATCCCAACAGCCTGCACATCCAGTACATCAAGAGCACCGACAACGGAGTCACCTGGAGCGCGCCCGTCGAGCTCAACCCTTCCGTCAAGGACCCCACGTGGCGCCAGCTCTTCGCCTCGTCGGGGCACGGCATCCAGACCAGCGGTGGCCGGCTCATCCAGCCGATCGTCTACCGGGACGCCGGCGGCACCTCCCACGCCGCCAACATCTACAGCGACGACCACGGCGTGACCTGGCAGCGCGGCTCGTCCGCGGGGGCGGGCGTGAACGAGAGCAAGGCGGTCGAGCGGAGCAACGGAGACGTCGTCCAGAACATGCGGCACAACGGCACGCGCGCCCGCTTCCTGGCCACCTCCGCCGACGCGGGCCACACGTTCGGCGCGGCCACGGCGAGCCCCGTGCTCGCCGATCCGCTGTGCAACGCCGACGAGATGTCGTACCTGCTGCCCGGACAGCGCGGCTCCAACGGCGCGCCGACGCGCACGAGCACCGTCCTGTTCAGCAACAACGCCCATCCGACCGCCCGCAACGACCTCACGGTCCGCCTGTCCACCGATGACGGCGCGAGCTGGCCGATCAGGGCGCTCGTCAAGCCAGGCGGCGCCGGCTACTCGACCATGGCCGTCCTCGGCAACGGCCATATCGGCGCCCTCTACGAGATCGGCGACACCGGCGGCATCGTCTTCGCCCGCTTCTCCCTTCCCTGGCTGAAAGGAGCCTGATCAGTCGATGTGAACGTCGGGATCTGACGTTCTCCACGGAACTGATGCGCTGGCAGGGGTGAGGTACGACCGTGGCGGCGGCTTTGCCCCGTCACCTTCCGTCGAAGAAGGTGACGGGGCAGGCGGACTTGCCTGAGTGGCCAAGGTCGCCGTCTCGGGATGTCTCGGAAATCTTTGGAAACCTGGGAAACCCGCGTAATCAGGTAGCGGACACCCACTCCTTCCTCATGAAGGAAAGGAGTCTGGATTGAACAGGATGAAGTCCCTCTTCCCCTTGTCGCTGCTGCTGGCGCTGGTGGCGGGAGTGCTGGCTGTACCCTTGCCCGCTGTGGCCGCGCCCGCCGCCACGAGGTTCGCCTGCGACGGCGCCGACGCCCCTGGCAAGGGCTGGGTGCTGCCGGTCTACGTCTACCAACCCGGTCAGGATGCCTACGGCACCGACGCTGCCGCCCTGTTGAACTCGATGTGGGAGACCGACCAGGCCTTCGACGTCAGCGCGCACCGCTTCGGCGTCTCGCGCAGGATCCGCCTGGTGCAGGACGACCAATGCCGTCCGGTCGTGGCGAAGATCCCGTTCGTCAAGGGCAGGAACCGGGCAGAGATGGGCAAGGCGCTAGACGAGAACCTCGCCGCCCAGCCCGCGCTGGTACGCAAGCTCTGGCCGACGAAGCGGGTCAAGGCGCTCTTCTTCGTCAGGGACAACGACATCACCGGCTCATGCACGGGAGGCGGCGCCGACGCCGGGCTCAGCAACGGCGGCGCCATCCTGCCGCGCTGGTGCTGGGGCGAGGCGGGGCTGACGCACGAGTTCCTGCACTCGTTCGGGCTTTCGCACTGCGGCCAGAAGGGCGGCGGCGGGCCGAACGGCAACGACCCGCTCTGCCGCAACTGGGGCAGCCGGCCGGAGTGCACCAGCGACGCCGCCGCCAACTACCACCTGGACTCGTGCCGTACGGACGAGTTCCGGTACTTTGAGCCGACGCCGGTGCGGCAGCCGCCGCTGGAGAGGAACAGGAACGTCGCGTTCAGTCCGTACCTGATCCAGGACGAGCCGAGCTCTGTGTGGGAATTCCGGATGAAAGCCGTGGAGAGCGGTAAGTGCCTCGACGGCACTGGGCAGCAGGTCGTGCTGCGGCCGTGCGCCGACGGGAAGTCGCAGATCTGGCAGCGAAGCGCCGACCCTGACGGCTACCTGACGATCCGCAACGCCCAGACCGGGCGGTGCCTGACCATGCCCGCCGCCGGGGCCGCGCCGATCGTCACCGACGAGTGCGCCGACCGGCGCAAGGACCAGCAGTGGCTGCCCAAGGCCGACCAGGACAAGACGAACTTCGGCAGCCGGACCGGCGGGCAGCTCGGTCTCAAGGCCGCCGACGACGGCACCCCGGTGGTGCGTGACGGCACGGGCACGTTCGTGGCCGAGCCGCTCGGCGGCACCCCGGCCCCGACCGCCACCCCTACCGCCCCACAGAACCCCAACCCGGCGCCCGCCCCGACGAAGTCGACCCCGACCGCGTCCACGCCCACCCAGCCTGTGGAGCCGTCCACGCCGACCCAGGAGCCGGAGGCGAACGAGACCGCCGACCCCGCCACGACCCCCGCGCGGCGCAACACCCGGTTCCGCGCCGCCTCGGGCGCCTGCCTCTCCGTGAGCGGGTCGAAGGTGCGGCTCGGATCGTGCCGTACGGCCTGGCGGGCAGTCCCGGTCTCCGGCGGAGCCGTGCAGTTGCGCAACAAGGGCCGCTGCATGACCCTGGCCGCCAAGCGCTCGCTCATCCTGGCCACCTGCGCCAGGACCGCCACGCGCCAGCGCTGGCTGCTGGAGACGCGCCCCGACGGCAGCCTCACGCTGAAGCTCGCCGCCAGCCGTGCGACCAGGCTCGTCGCCAACGCCAGGACGGCCCGGGTGTACGCCAAGGCGGCGTACGCCCGCAATGCCACGAGATTCACCGCCAGGTAAGTGCACCAGCAGACCGCCGAGGACACGGCCCTGACCGACCAGGTCAGGGCCGGGGACAGCCGTGCCGCCGAGGAGCTCTACCGGCGGCACCACCCCGCGCTGCTCGCCTTCGCCCGCCGCCTGTGCCAGGACCCGCACACCGCCGAGGACCTGGCCAATGAGGCGTTCGCCAGAACCCTGCGGACGGTGCGCACCGGGACCGGCGGCCCGTCGGCGGGCTGGCGCCCATATCTCTATGTGGTGGCGCGCAACACGGCGGCCGAGTGGGCGCGCGCCGACCAGCGGCTGGTGCTCACCGCCGAGTTCCGCGACGACGACCTGACGGTGGCCGGTCCCGAGCCGCCCGACGAGCTCGTGGCCCGCGCCTACCGCTCGCTGCCGCCGCGGTGGCAGACCGTGCTGTGGCATACGCTGATCGAGGACGAGGATCCTGAGCGGGTCGCGACGATCCTCGGCATCACGCCGGGCAATGTGAGCGTGCTGGCGTTCCGCGCCCGTGAAGGTTTGCGCAAGGCGTATCTCGCCGCACATGTCACGGTGTCAGCCCCCGGGTGCCGTGCGCATGCCGAGGGGCTGGCGGTAGCCGTACGGAAGAAGCGCGGGCGGCTGCCGCAGGCGCTGCGCGCGCATCTGGAGTCGTGCCCGAGCTGCGCCCGGGCGCACAGCGAGCTGCTGGACCTCAACGCCACGTTGCGGGCCGCACTGCCGATCGCGCTGCTGCCGTTCGCAGCCGAGGGGCTGGGCAAGGCGGCGGGGATGAAGGCTCCCGTAGCCAAGGCCGTGATGTCGAAGAACGCGGCGTCGAAGGCCGCGCTGGGCTGGGCGGGGGGCGCGGCGGTGGCGGCGACCGCCGTCGTGATCGCGCTCACCGCGCCGTGGGCCGCCGAGCCGCGGTCCCCCAAGGCAGCGGGGCCCGCGCCGAGCCCGGTGACGCCGTCCGAGCCGGAGCGGAGCCCGGGGTCGCAGTCCAGGCCGGAGCGGAGCCCGGCACCGCCGTCTGGACGTCCGGAGCGTCGCGAACCAGCGCGGACCGCCCGGCCGACGGCGGCCGGGATCAGGATCGGCCACGCGGGCCGGTGCACTGGGGTGGCGGGCGGCCGGATCGCGTCACTGGGCTGTGCCGACCCGCGTGCAGGGTGGCGATTGACGGGTGCGAAGGACCGGTTCCAGCTCGTCAACGTGATGAGCGGTCAATGCCTGACGGCGGGAGAGAAGTATGACACCGCCTCGTTCAACGGCGGCGGCATCCGCGCGGTCAGGCTCGCGCCGTGCTCGGCCGCGCCCGCCCAGCGCTGGAAGCGGCCGGTCTTCTCCGACGGCGTACCCCGCCTGGTCAGCGTTCCGTCGGGCATGGCGCTGTCGATCGGCAAGGAGTTCGGCGGCAAGCGCCCGCCGACCGCGTTCATCCTCTACGGCGCCTACACCGGCTCCGGCGACCAACGCGTAAGGCTGCTGAAACCGTGACGGCGGGGCCGTACGGGGTCGGTCCTGTACGGCCATGCGGCACGGTGATCTCTACCGGACCGCGGGGCGGCGTGCGACGCAGGCGCAACTCGGCCAGGATTTCCAGCACGAGGCACTGCGCCGGGTCGAGCAGCGGCGCAACCAGGCCGACCGTGCCGAGCATCGATCCGGGGACAGCTCCCCGGGTGTCCCCCTCGATGCCGGCGTGTCCGAAGAGGGCGGTGGCCAGGCGAGTGGAGAGCGCGGTGGTGTGGGCGCTGGCCTCCCGACGTGGCAGCCCACTAGCTCCGGCGGCACGAACAGGCTGGTCCAGCGCTGGATGCGTTGGCGCTCCACCGGGTCGTTGGTGTCGGAGGCCCAGACGCGGTCGGTGCGCTTCAGGATGCCGTAGTCGATCCGGGCGCCGCCCGAGGAGCAGGATACGATCTCCAGTCCGGGGATAGCGACGGCGGAGTTCGTCGGGCAGCCGGTAGACGGCCGCCGTCTGGGCGTGGACGCCGAGGCCCCCGTCGTGGATCGCCTCAAGCAGGTCGCGGTTGTGATCCCACTTCAGGTAGTCGATGCCGTACTCGTCGATCAGCGCGTGCAGGCGCTTTACGATCTGCTCGTTCGCCTCGGGGCGGGCCAGGTCGAGAACCTGCTGGTGCCGGGCCGCTGGGGCAAGCCGTCCGGCTGCCGCGAGCAGCCAGTCAGGGTGGGCCCGAGCGAGGTCGGAGTCGGGGTTGATCATCTCCGGCTCGACCCAGAGCCCGAACTGCATGCCAAGTGCCCTGACCCGCTCGACCAGCGGGTGCAACCCGCCCGGCCAGAGGTGTACGTCGACGGTCCAGTCGCCCAGGCCCGTGCTGTCGTCGCGGCGTCCGGTGAACCAGCCGTCGTCGAGGACGAAGCGTTCGACGCCGACGCGGGCGGCGCGTTCGGCCAGGTCGGTGAGCTTGCCGAGGCGGTGGTCGAAGTAGACCGCCTCCCACGTACTGAGCGTTACTGGCCGGGGCGCGTGTGGGTGGCTGGGTCGGGCTCGAAGGTGCCTGTGCAGGCGTTCGGAGAGGCCGTCGAGCCCGGTAGCGGACCAGGCGAAATAGATCCAGGGGGTTCGGTGGGAGTCTCCCGAGGCCAGGCGGATCTCGGTCGCCTAGGCCGCCGGGTTCGGCCCCCCAGTGCAGGATGGCGGGGAGGCCGGTGTCCGACAGGTCGAGGACGAGGGCGGACCCGGCCGCGGCGAGCACGGCCAGGTCCCGGTGGTGCATGGTCATGCGTTCGTGAACTCCGGTGGTGTCGTTGGCGAGCGCATCACAGACCGATGACGGTCAGATCGGCGCAGGACGCCCATGGGTTGCCGTTGACCTCCGACAGCGCGCGGAATCGCACGTACCGGCCGGCGACGGCGGG
Source organism: Nonomuraea sp. NPDC059194 (assembly GCF_042754765.1). Lineage (NCBI taxonomy): Bacteria > Bacillati > Actinomycetota > Actinomycetes > Streptosporangiales > Streptosporangiaceae > Nonomuraea > Nonomuraea sp. NPDC059194. The sequence continues at coordinate 23,343 of NZ_JBHZBH010000013.1, forward strand.
GAACCTGATGGTCTTCAAAGTGGCATCGGTGGCAAACGTTCCGGTGGCCAATGCGCTGCCCCAGTTCATGCCGTCGGCCGAGACGTAGAACTCGTAGCCGCCGATCCAGCCGTTCGTGCTTCCGTCCTGCCGCGGTAGGTAGGTGAATCCGGAGACGGAGCGGGCGGCCTGCATGTCGAGCTGGATCTCATGCGGGTACGTCGGGGTCGGGGCAGCGCCGGTCCACCGGGTGTGCCAAAAGGTGGACATGTTGCCGTCCAGGACGTTGGTTCCGGGGTCGTTCTCGCCCGTGAGCTCCTCGCTGGAGACGTACTTCACCGTCCAGCCGGTGCGCGGCAGAACGTGCGGGCCGCCGCCGTTGATCTGGACGTTGAAGTGGCTGGTGCCGTTCAAGGTAATAGTGAGGACCAGGGTCTTGGTGGTGGGGTCCCAGGTCTGCGTGTTGGTGTAGGGACGGCTCATGCCAGGGTAGTCGTCGAAGACGACACGCGGTCGCCCGCCGTTCCAGGTTCCGACGATAGTGAGCGTGACATCGCGGAGGTCGCGCGAGGTCCTGTCCGGCAGCGTGCGGTTTCCGACCGTGGTGATCGAGCCGTCGGCGTTGACGATCGGGTTACCGGCGCTGTCCAGCTTCGGCGCCATGTAGTTCTGGCCGAAGGCGACGGTGGTCGCCTTGTCGGTGACCTGGGATATGGCGTCGGTGAGGTTGAGGCGGTAGTTGAAGACGTGGACACCCAGGTTGGACGGGTTCTCCTGGATGATCAGACTGGTGTGCTCGTCGGCGCTGATGGTCACCTGCGCGCCGGGTACGTTCGTCAGCGGAATGACCGAGGCGGTCTTACGCTGCTCCCACATGACTGGGTTCGTGTAGTACCACTGCTTGCTCGCTCCGTCGGAGCGCACCACCCAGCCGTTGCCGGTGCTGGCGAAGCCGGGGAACAGGCCGTCGTAGTAGCTGGTGGGCTGCTTGGAGGTGACAGTGGTGAAGCCGGACAGATCTGCGGCGGGCATCGTGGCAGGCACCAGCGAGATCATGCCGTAGCGTCCGTCGACCGCCATCGCGTTGTTGACCGAGTTCCTCCAGCCTGGTGTCGAGAAGCTGTCGATCCCCTTGGCCAGGGCCTGCTGCTGGGCGGCGACCTGGGCCCGGGTCGGGATCTTGATCCAACCGTTCGCGACGCCCTGCAGCAGGGGGTAGATGCCGAACTGGGCGCCGGCATAGCGGTTTCCGAGCGCACCATTGGTGAAGAAGGAGGCTTCCAGAAGGAAGCAGGTAGCGCCCTGAGAGAGATCACGGACGATCGACTGGACCTGCAGGGCATGCGGGTACTGCAGGATGTACTTCCAGTCTTGTCCTCCGCTGCCACCGGGGAAGACGCCCTTGCCGTCGAGGCCCCACTTCCACCAGTCGCTCGACGAGCCCCAGTTGCCGATGTAGCCGGTCAGCCAAAGACCCTTCAGCAGTGCGTCGGTGCTGTTGGTGGCGAACGACTCCTTGTTCAGGAAGGCCAGGTTCTGGGCATTCGCCTTCATCGTCGGCAGGAACTGGGCGTTGCGCTCCATGTAGTCCAGCATCATGCCGTGGGTGCCGAAGATGTTGGTGTCGGTCCAGAAGAAGAACATGCCCTGCTCGCCGACGAGATTGAACAGGCTGATCAGGTAGTTGCTCTGGTCGATGCCGTTGTACAGCTCGGCTGCGTTGAGGCCGACGAAGCTCTTCGGATGGGTCTGCGCCCAGCTACGCCACTTGCTCACCGGAATGGCTTGCGTGCCGGTAGCGCCCTGGGCGACCTGCACGGTCACGGGGATACCGGCGGCCTCGGCCTCATCCAGCTTGGCCTGGATCCAGTTGGTCGCGGCCGGGACGTCATGGATCTCGCTGCCGGGGATGAGGTTGATGTAGCAGTAGGGCTTGAGGCTCGCCGGGACCGTCTTCCACAGCTGAGGGAGCGTGCCCTGGTACGGCTCGTCGCTCTGCCCGAGGTTGATCAGGTGGGCCGGGTGGGTCGCGTCGATGGTCGCACGCAGGGCGGCGGCTGTCGTCGCGGCTGCGGCCGTACCGCCGCCGATCTCGCCGAGGGGGCCGAAACCGGCCATTCCCGCTCCGATCGCCGCAATCGCACCGAGAAACTGCCGCCGCTTCAGACCGTCGGCCGTATCCGCGTCAGGCCTGGCTCTGAGGTGTTCCCAATCTGCCACCGCTGCCTCCTGCGGTTCACCGGCCCGAGAGGGGCCGCATGGGGTGAGGTAGCGGAAACGTAGGCGACATGGGGCCGTCGCATAAAGAGTTTGGAAACGTCGCTCGGCAAGGCTCCATATCCGCAGGGCGCACCAGGGCACGCTGCTTCGTGCGCGGAGGCGGGGCGGTTACGAAAGTGAGCGGCCCTCGGCTTCATAAGTGTTGCCTGCCTGGTGCAGGGTCACCTACAGTCCTCCCCACCCGGTTACGAAGACTGGATTCGAAACATACTTGGGATACCCGAAGAGAGTGCGCCATGTCCACGTTCGCAGCCAGCGGTCGAGCCTCCGGGCGAACGACCACGGTGGCCTGCGCCGCGGCACTGCACGCTCTCGGCGAGGCCACGCTCAGTGAATTGGCGTCGGCGACCGGGCTCTCCAGACCCACAGTCAAGGAGCGTCTCGCCGAACTCCAGCACCTCGTCGAGATAACGTCGGGCGCCGAGCACGGGGAGTCGCCTACCCCTGGCGGCGGCCGGCCGGCGTCCCGGTTCCGATTTCGAGGCCGGCACGGGTTCGTCATCGGCGCCGAGATCGGCAAGCATGACCAGCGGATCCTGGTCTGCGACATCGGCGGCCGGATCCTGCACGTCGGCCGGCACCACGATCCGGATGCCCGATCGGGGCGAGACCGGATCAGCGCATTACGAGGGCGTCTGGACCGCGTGGTTACCGCCATACAGACCACCCACGGTAGCTGGATCGGCCTGGGCATCTCGCTCACCGGCGGTATCGGACCGGACGGGCGAGTCAGCTACGCGCCCCACTACCCCGATCTTGAGGGGCTGTCCCCGGCCGAAGCCGGCCTGGTGTTCGGGAACGTTCCCCTGATCGTGGAACACGACCTGAAAGCCGCAGCGCTCGCCGAGCACGCCTACGGCGCGGCGCGCGGTGCCGACACCTTCGCCCTGGCCCTGGCCTGGCATGAACTGGCGGCCGGTATCGTCCTGGACGGCCGGATCTACCGAGGCAGTAGGAACCTCGCCGGTGAGCTCAATCTGATCGACGACGACCTGTCGGCACCGGCGCACTGGGGCGACGTGGAGTCGTTCCTACCGATCCTGGAGGCCGCCCATCGCGGTGATCCGCGAGCACAGGAGGAAGTGGAGGCGTTCGCCGCGCGCGCCGCACGCCAGATCGCCTATCTGACTCTGGCCATCGACCCGGAGCTGGTTGTCCTCGGTGGGCCGCTCGCGCATCATCAGGCCCTTATCGAGCTCATCACGACGTGTTTGCACGCCATGATGAGCAAGGCGTACCCGGTGAAGGTGGCCGTCACCGAGCATCCGACACTCGGCCCCGCCCTCGGCGCGCTGCAACTGGCGCTGACTCACGCCTTCGGCAACCTGCTTGGCGATCCCGCGTTCCCCGCGCGAATCGACGTACGGCCGCTGCACTCAGCCGTGTAAACCCCCTCACGCACTGCCACTTCACACCCCCCTGTAGGAAGAGGAACCTGTCATGCCCAGAATCCGGAGAACCGCCGCGATCGGCGCGGCCGTACTCGCCATGACGGCGGTGGCCGCCGGCTGCTCCAGCTCCACCCCCAAAGATGGTGCGGGCCCCGCCGACCACGTCACGATCACCTACATGCTCCCCAGTTCCTGGGCGAACGTCCCCGGCTTCCAGGACAACGTGCACGCTTGGGAGAAGCAGACCGGCAACACCGTGACCCTCACCCCGGTGCCCGACGCGAACTACGACTCGCTGGTGCAGGCCCGGCTCGCCGCCAAGAGTGGCATCGACATCTTCGCGGGCCAGGACACCGCCAAGGACAAAGCCGCGATCATGCACCCTGGCACCGGCCCCTGGCTGGAGCGGCTGGACCCCGGCATCCGCAAGGCGATCACCTCGCCCGACGGCAAGGTCTGGGGCACCCCCAGCGCCGACGGCCTCCACGCCAGCGGCGTCATCTACAACAAGGACGTCTTCGCCAAAGCCGGCGTGACGACGCCGCCGACCACCCTCGCCGACGTCCAGTCCGCCCTCCAGAAGGTCAAGAACGCCGGGGTCACCCCGCTGTATCTGAGCGGCAAGGACGGCTGGACGCTGCTACAGCACCGCAACTCGGTCAACGCTTCCTTTGTTGGCGCCGACCAGCAGCTGGTCTCCAAGCTCGACGCCAACCAGATCAAGTGGGCCGACGTGCCCGGCTTCAACCAGCAGTACCAGGCGCTGGCTGACTGGGTGGGCAAGGGCCTGATCAACGACGACGCCCTCACCGCCACGTACGAGTCGGCCACCGCTGCACTCGCCAACGGCAAGGCCGGTGCGATCATCAACGGCACCTGGGCCCTCGCGGAGATCACGAAGGCCAACCCGTCCGCGAACCTTGGCTTCTTCCTCTTGCCCGCGGCGGACGGCCCCAGCACTCTGGGCCTCGGGAAGCCCAACCTGCTCAAGGTCGCCACATTCTCTAAGGCAGCCGTCCAAGCCCAGGACTTCCTCAACTTCATGATCGCCCAGCCGCAGGCGCAGAAGTTCATGGCCGCCAATCCCGGCGTCTCCGCCTTCACCGACGTCAAGGCCGCCAGCCCGTCCGGCGCCGTCGCCGACCTGCAGAAGCTGGTCGACCAGGGCGGCTTCGTAGTGCCCTTCGACCAGCAGTCGGCCATCCCGCAACCGCAGGACGACATCGTCGCCGCCTACCAGGAGCTCATCGGCAAGCGAGTCGACGTCACCGCCTTCGGCGAGCTCGTCCAGAAGGCCTGGCAGAGCGCCGGAGCCAAGGCCACCGCCGCCGGGTTCTGACCCAGAGCCCGAGATCGGAGACAGTATGAGCCTCGCCGCCATCAGGCGCAGGGAAGGGCGGCGGAGATCGCGAGCGGGTACGGCGGGCGCAGGGCGATCGGGTGTCATCCACACTTACCGGTACGCGTTCCTGGTCCCGGCGGTAGCGATCTTCACCGTCTTCTTCCTGCTACCCGCCTTCTTCGGCATGTATCTCTCGCTCACCGACGCCTCGACGTACGTCCGTGACACGCACTTCGTGGGACTGGCGAACTACCGCCTGATGATCGGCGACGGCTCCGTACTGTGGAATGCCACCAAGAACCAGTTTCTATACGCCGCTTGCGTGACCGTCGGCAAGACCGGGCTGGGCGTGGCGATCGCGTTCCTGCTCAACCGGGCCTTCGCCGGTGTAAAGGTCCTGCGGGTCGTGGTCTACCTGCCGATCATGTTCTCCACGATCGTGGTCGGCCTGCTCTTCGGCTACATCCTCAAGGCCGACGGGCCGGTCAACGCGCTTCTGGAGCCCTTCGGCCTGGCCCAGAACTGGCTCGGCAGCTTCGACCTTGCCCTCTACAGCGTCACCGCGGTGGACACCTGGATGGGCGTCGGCTGGACGGTCGTCCTGGTCCTCGCCGCCCTCCAGTCGGTGCCCCGGGAGCTGATCGAGAGCGCACAACTCGACGGAGCCGGGGCCTGGCAGACGGTCCGCCATATCAAGATCCCCTGTATCCGCCACGCCATCAACCTGGCCGCGTTGCTCACCTTCATCACCGGGATGAAGGCCTTCGACATGATCTACGCCACCACCGGTGGCGGCCCGGGCACCGCGACCGAGGTCCTGACCTCCTACGTATACAAGCAGCTGAACACCGGCGCCCTCGGATATGCCTCAGCCGTCAACGTAGTCCAGTTCCTCGTGATCACCGCCGTCGCCCTGGTGATCAACCGTTTCGTCCGCAGGATGGAGGCGACGGCATGAGCTCCGCACCCGCAAGGCCCCGTGTCCGGAAGATCTTCACCGCCCTGGCCACTTATGGTCTGGCAGCTCTGGTCGCCGTGGTCTTCCTGGCCCCTCTGTACCTGGTCGTGATGACCAGTCTCAAGGGGACCACGGAAGCCGGGTCGATGAGCTTCGCGCCGCCAGAGAACTGGCATTTCGACAACTACCTGACGGTGATCAGCACCGGCAACGCGCTACGAGCTCTTGGAAACAGCGTGTTGATCGCGGCCATGGTCACCGCCGGCACCATCCTGGCGTGCTCGCTGGCCGCGTTCGTGATCGCCCGCCGTCCGGGCCGAATCTCCGGCGGCGTCTACAGCTACTTGCTGTCCGGACTGATCGCGCCCTTCGCGTTCATCCCGGCGATCCGGCTGCTGCAGGAGATCGGCCTGGGCGGCTCCTACATCGGCCTGATCCTCACCGACATCGCCGTGCAGATCCCGTTCATCACCCTGACCTACGTCGGGTTCATCCGGCAGTTGCCCCGCGAGATCGACGAAGCCGCTTTGCTCGATGGCGCAGGCTCCCTGCGCCTCTTCTTCACCATTGTCTTCCCGCTTCTACGGCCAGTCACCTTCACGGCGCTGGTGCTGGTCTTCACCTATGCCTGGAATGAGTTTCAGAACGTGCTCTTCTTGATTCCCGATGCCGATCGGTGGACCCTGCCGATGACGGTGTTCACCTTCCAGACCACGCACAGCTTCGACTACGGGCTGGTATGCGCCAACCTCGTTCTCACGATGCTTCCGGTGGTCGCCGTGTACCTCGCAGCGCAGAAGTACATCGTCAGCGGAATGGTCGCCGGGGCGGTCAAGGCATGAGCAACGAACGCTTCGAACGATCTGCCTGGTTCCGGCACGACCGCTTCGGGATGTTCATCCACTGGGGACCGTACGCCGTCCCCGCCCGAGGCGAGTGGGTCCGCTCCCACGAACGTATTCCTCTAGCCGACTACCAGTTCGCCATCAACGGCTTCGACGCGGAGGACTTCGACCCACACGGCTGGGCCGAGCTCGCCGAGCAGGCCGGCATGAAGTATGCGGTGCTGACGGCCAAGCACCACGACGGGTTCTGCTTGTTCGACACGGCGCACACCGATTACGGCAGCATGCACAACGGCATCGGCCGAGATCTGGTCGCCGAGTTCCTGGAGGCATTTCGCGCCCGCGGCATCAAGGTCGGCCTGTACTTCTCACTGCTGGACTGGAGCCGCCCCGACTACCCTCACTACGGCGATTGGGCGCACCCCGAGCGTGACAACCCCGCCTTCGCTTCCCACCGGCCCGACCTCGACTCCTACCGGACCTTCCTGCACGGGCAGGTCAGGGAGTTGTGCACCAACTACGGGAAGCTGGACATCCTCTGGTTCGACTTCTCTTACAAGGGAATGGGACCCGAGGAGTGGGGCGCCACCGAACTCGTCCGGATGGTCCGCGAACTCCAACCGGACGTCATCATGGACAACCGCCTGGAGACCAGTGGCGAGGCCACGGGCTCCATCGTCACCGACGAGCCCACCCCGTACTGCGGGGACTTCGTCTCTCCTGAGCAGGTGATCCCGGTCGAGGGATTCCGCACCCCCGATGGCACGCCGGTGCCGTGGGAGGCGTGCGTCACACTCAACAACAGCTGGGGATACGTCGCCGGCGACGATCTGTGGAAATCGGCCGAGCAACTGGTCACCAAGCTTGTCGAGTGCGTCGCCAAGGGCGGAAACCTGCTGCTCAACGTTGGTCCGGACCGGCACGGCGTCATCCAGCCCGAGGCCGTCGAACGGCTCCGGCGGATCGGCGAGTGGCTGGCCGCCAACGGCGAGTCCATCTACGGCGCCGGCCCCGCGGAGTTCGGCACCCCCGAATGGGGCTACTACACGCGCAGGGGCTCAGCCGTGTACGCCCACGTCCTGCGTGCCCCGATCGGGCCGCTGCCGCTGATCGGGCTATCGAAGGACGCGATCGAGCGCATCACCCTGCTTGCCGAAGGACGCGAACTCAAGCTCTGCGACGAGTGGGTCGTAGCCCCCTACCCCGACATCCCCTTCGTCCAATTCGGCGAGGTCGGGCACTTCACCTACCCACTTAGTGACCCGGTCGACACCGTCCTGAAGATCGAACTGAACCCCACCGGCGGACGCTGACCACAGCCGCACCGGCCCTGCGGGCTGCCATTCACACGGAAGGCATGAAGAATGACGATAAGACTGCTTGCGAGATTTCTGGTTGTCGCAGTGGTAGGAGTTCTGCTGCCAATCCTCAACGCGAGTATGCCGGCAAATGCGGTGGCGCTCCGCCGGGTCATCTCCAATACGAATCCCGTGTTCATGCTGACGGTGGCCAACAACCAGCCTCAGTCCACGATACAGAACATCATCGATACGGTTCCGCCGGACTTAAGGCCGTATGTAGTGGTCAGCCTGTACTACGAGCCGATCACGGATAGCGCGGCCAGGAACTGGTTCGACACACAGCTCGCGATCGCCGATCAGCTCGGCATCAAGGCAAACGCACAGGTCGCGAACGGTTGGACAGGCACTTCCATCGACCTGGCATTCGTGGAGAGCATGTACCAGAAGCATACGTCGTTCGTCGGCCCGCTGTTCGCTGAGCTGCATGGCACCAATTACGGCACGGTCGCCAGCATGCTGGATCTCTCGGCTCGGTATGGCGGCTACGTGTTCAACATCGAATATACCAACGGCGGAAACGGCATGCTGTCCGCACATTCGTCCCCGACGATGCTTGCTGCCATGAGAGCAAATCCAGGCAACTATATTCCTATCGCGAAGCAGACGACCAACTCCAGGTATCACGAAACGGAAGCCATTGCCAATGGCCTCTGGACAAGCGGGCTGGCGGGCAACTGGGGGGTCAATCCGGATACATGGACCTGGTGGGAAACGGGGCGAGCAGGTCTATTTCAACCAGAGCCAGGGCGTCGCGGTGCAAACGGATGGAAGGCTCTTACCACCTATCCGGAGGCGCAGATCTCGGAAGTCATGCTGCAATCCGCGCTTGCCGGCTCGACGGTTTTCGCCAACTTTGAGCATTATTCATACACGCACTTCAACAACGGCAGCACAACGCCTTCTTTCGAGAAGGAAGTCATCCCCACAATGCGTGAGATCGTGGGCAAGAACCTGATTCCGACCCGCGCAGATGTCAGGTCGAAGATTAAAGTCGCCTACCTGAGCGACAATAATCAGATCAACAATGACTACTACTCGGACCTCTACGCCGATGGCACTAACGTCGACTGGCTGCGCACTTCAGGCAGGTACTACATCATCCCACTTCTCGTTGGCGGCACCAATGCCACCGAGAGAGGCCACTTTCCGGCTGTGATCAGCACGTCGCAATACACCTCGGTTTTCCCAACTGTCGCCGCCAAGCTCAGCTACTTCAACTCGCGATACGCTCCCGACGCATTGGGCAGCGCAACCGGACAGAACTTCCTCACTGACAAGTGGCTGATCCTCAACAACCTGGAAAACACCGACCAGATGCAAAACACGGTCGCATATCCACGAGTCAGCACGGTCGATTCATTTGGTATGACGATGCCGCCGAATACCTATGCGATCGTGGATGAGGACGCCAGTGCATTGAAGTTCCGAATCAGTAATTACAACGTGAACAAAGATTCGATATGGTCACAAGGGAGCTGGGGTAATACGGAGTTTCAGAGCTGGATCCGAACGGCATACCAAGTGTCGCCCGACGAATCAGACATGCGAACGACGGTCGTCGAGGTAAATGGGCATACCGGCGAAAGCAAGCCGACGATCTCCGTTGCCGGCTACAACGGTTATAGCGGCTATACGTATAGAGACAGCTGGGACAGCATCAACAAAACATACAGGCTGTCGATTACGCATAACGGGCCGATCGATGTGACGATCAACGCCTGGGGCTCCAATAGCGCTCATCGTCGGCCCACAGACGAGACACCCATAGTGATCCAAGGCGAAACCGCAGCATTCAGCGGAGCCGCCCACATGATGGTGAACAACGCCGCATCCGGCGGCCAGGTCGCGGGATTCGTCGGCAACAGCACCGCGAACTTCGTGTCCTACAGCGTCAACATGCCGAAAGCCGGGCTCTACAAAGCCACTCTCGCCACCTTCAACGACGGCACACGCGATCTCTCCGTTAGCGCGAACGGCGCGCCCGCACAGACCTTCAGCGTCGCAGGCAATGGATGGTCGTCTCCCGCCGACACACAGTTTTCGCTACAACTTCAAACGGGAAACAATTCGATCAAGGTCTTCAATAACACCGCTTATGCTCCAGACCTGGACACGCTTTCACTGATACCCCCCGCCCAGACGAACGGGGCCGAGGCTGAGGCGCCGGGGAACACATTAAGCGGCGCTGCCGTGGCGGTATCCTGTGCGGCTTGTTCGGGCGGTGTGAAGGTAGGCAACATCGGCAACGGTCCAGCCAACTACGTGACCGTCAACGGCGTCGACGCTGCCAGCGCCGGCACCTACAACCTCACCCTGTCCTACGTTCTATCCGGCACCCGCTCGTTCTACCTGAACGTCAACGGCGGCCCCGACCAGCAGGTGACCCTCACCGGAAGCAGTTGGACCGCCACCAACGCCGCCACCATTCCCATACAGCTAGCGGCAGGCACTAACACCATCAAATTCCACAACGACACCGCGTACGCACCTGACCTCGACTCAATCACCATCAACTGACAGCCCGGCCAGATCGAGGAGCTGTGCACCCGGTACGGCCTGGACATTCTCCGTTCGACTTCTCGTACGGGGACATGACTGCCGAGAAGTGGGGCGCGGTGAAGATCATGGACATCGTCCGTGCCCCTCAGCCGGGCGCCATCGTGGGTATCCGGCTGGAGGCGTCGGGGAGGGGCCCGGGTCGATCGTGACGACCGCCCCACCCCGTGGTGCCCCCACCGCGGGCCTGACCCTGCTGGACGTGGGGATCCAGATCCCCTTCACCACGCTGCCGTACATGGGCTTCGTCAAGGGGCTACCCAGGGAAATCGACGAGGCCGCCGTCCTCGACGGCGCGGGGCCTGTGCGGCTGTTCTTCCGCGTGATCCTGCCACTGCTACGGCCGGTGACCACGACCAACGTCGTCCTGCTGTTCACCTTCGCCCGGAAGGAGTTCCAGAACGTGCTCTTCCTCATGCCCGACTCGTCCACCTGGACCATGCCGATGCGCGTCTTCGACTTCCAGAGCCTGCACGCCTACAACTACGCGCTGGTCTGCGCGAACCTGATCATCGCCGTCGTCCCCGTGCTGATCCTCTGTCTGAGCGCCCAGCGGTACATCGTCAAGGGCGTGATCGCCGGAAGCGTGAAATAAGCCTGCGCGGAAGGACAACATCACAGATGGAAATCCGCATCCAGCAACTGGGCGACGAGCACTCCCTCGCCTATGTCCGCTCACAGATCGACACCTTCGGCGCGCACGCCGACCCGGCCGCGTTCCGGATATCGGCCACCGGAGCCACCGCCTTCGGCGTCCTGGAAGGTCCCGAGCTGGTGGCCAAGGCCGCGTACGTCCAAGCCGTCACGAACTGGAACGGGCAGCGGCTCGCCACGGCGACCGTCCGCGACGTGACCGTGGACGCGGAGTGGCGCGGCCGGAAGATCGGTAGGAGACTGCTGACCACCCTGCTCCGCGACGCCCACGAGCGGGGCTGCGTCCTGGCCACGCTCTACCCGAGCGTCCCGGCCGTCTACCGCGCCCTCGACTTTGAGATCGTCGCCGATCGCTCCCTGTGGCGGCTCCCCACGGCGGGCCTCGCCGTACGGCGGCCTCCCGAGGGCGTCACGGTACGTCGGGCCACGTTCGAGCAGGCCGCGGAGTTCCACGACCGGTACGTTCGCGCCGTCGACGGCGCGCTGGTCAGGACAGCCGCCATGTGGGACCCGGCGCTGACCCACACGGTGGCCGTGGACGTGTCCGGGACAAGGATCGGCCACGCGAGCTGGCGGCGCGCGGAGGACCATCTCCTGGTTGCGGACCTGACAGCAGTCCGGCCCGAGGCGTACTTTGCCTTGCTCGGCACCCTCGCCACCTGGGCGGACCTCCTGCCGGAGACGCGTCTGTGGGCCTCTGCGGGCGACCCGCTGTGGCTCGTGTTGCCTGGAAATCCGTCGGAAGTCGTCGGCCACCACCGCTACATGGCCCGCATCCTCGACGTTCCGCGGGCGCTCGCGGTGCGTTCCTGGCCGGTCGACGGCACGGCGGAAATCGGCGTACGCGACCCCCTGGTCGAGGCAAACACCGGCCGCTGGCGGATCCAGGCCTCAGGCGGCGCAGTGGAGATCCGGCGCGTGAGCTCCGATCCAGGGGTGGAGGCGCTGACGGCCCGCGCCCTTACCGCGCTGTTCGCCGGTCGGCCGGGTGCGGACCTCGCCGCCAGTGGTCTCGGCACGGTTCCCGACGACGTCCTACGGCTCTTCGCCTCTGGCCCCACGCCGCGCGTCTTCGACGGCTTCTGACGGCGGCAGGCTGCGTAGTAGGCGTAGACGGCGTCCAGCCCGGCCGTTTGGGCGATCTCGGCGATGATGCCGTCGGCGGCGCGGGCGGTCAACCGTCCGCCCTTGACGTTGAGGAACAGGGCTGGGTTGTCGCCGAAGAGCTGCCCAAGAGCGCGCCGCGTGCGTTGGAGGAACGCGCCCGCATCCGCTGGCTGCGTGCCGTGGAGGCGCCGCTACCACATTCGCCGGATCGCTGGCCGCCTGCTCAGGCCCGGCCTCCACCGGCAGCGCCGCCCCGGCGGCCGCCAAGGACACGATCGAGGCAGGCCCCAGCCTCACCCCCACGCTGGTGCTGACGGCGGCGCGTGGGCGGGCTCCAGGCGTAGAGTTCGCTGAGTGCTGCCGTCGATCTCGTGGTACGGCACGCCCGCCAGGGAGCCGACGGTCCCGTCGCACCACCGGAGCCGGGCACCGAGGCCATCCGCGCCTGGCTGGCAGAGCACGACTTCACCCAGGGCGCACAGGCCGACCAGGTGCTCCAGGAGACCATGCGGGCCCTGGCGACGTGGGGCGTGCACACCACCCACCCGCGGTACTTCGGGCTGTTCGCCCCCACCTGGTGGGGCGTCGCGCTAGGTCTCGCAGGCGGATGGGCGTTTGTCGATACACGGTGGAGGCCTCTCGTCGGTGGTCTTGGATTCTGGGGTTACCGGGTACGACGAGGGGTTGTCGTGGTGGCTAAAACACCGCCAGAGAATTGGGATGACGGTCCCAGGCCTGTTGCGCTTCTCGCTGAGGCGTAGTCGGCTCCTTGCGTGAAACATGCGATAAAGCTCAACGAACGGCAGCTGGGCGTTCTCCGGCGCATTGCCGACGGCGAGATCACGTCGAGACAGATGCCTTTCCTGACCACCATCGACGCTCTGCGGAGTCGCGGATTGATCAAGATCGGCTCTGCACGACAACAGGAAAAGCTCACGATCACCAACTCGGGCCGGTTCTACCTGGAGCACGGCCATTACGCCGACGGCGCTGAACCCCGGCGTCCCCGGCCGAGGACGGCCGATCTGGTACTCGCCCAGATACGGGCTTTGAAGGAGGTCGAAGGCGTCTCACCCAAGCAAACTCGGCGAGCTATCAGGATCCTCCTTGCGGTAACTCGCGAAGCAGTCCGCCGCGGCCACTCCGTCTCGCTCTATCGAGGCGGCCAGATCGAACTCCACATCCGTCAGGGCGGGGTCACGGTGTCCGTGACCGAGAAATTCGCCCGCGTCCCCAGGGAACTGACCGCCAAGGAGAAGCAGTGGATCGAACAGGCGAAGGCGGAGCCGCATCGTCTCCTCCCGAAACCGCGGACCTGGGAGAGGGGCCCAACGGGGATGCTCACGCTGGATGTCGTCGAGCGCCCAAGGATGTCCTCGTACTCAGGGGACTGGTCGGACGAGAGAGGCTGGCGGCCGGAGAATCACATCGAGGAGATCCTGGCCTACGCCGAGAGTCGTGCCGCTGCCCAGGAAGCACGCTACGAGGCCGAAGCCCGCGCCATGGAGCAGCGTCGCCACAAGGACGAACTCGATCGAGAAGAGGCCATCAAGCAATTCGTGCAAGCTCGCCGAGCTTCGGCCTGCGGCAGCAAGTGGACGACTGGCGCCATGCGGCAGACATTCGCGCCTATTGCGACCAGCTAGAACAGCTCCTGGCCGATGCCATCGGGGACGACGCGGAACGCACCCGCACGTGGATCGACTGGGCGAAACGGTACGCCGACGCCCTCGACCCTCTGCTCGAGGTCCCGCCGCCAAGCGAGCCCATCATCCGGCGTTGGTCCGAGAAGGACCTTGAGCCCTACCTGCCGAAGCGAGACCACCGTTTCGGCTCCCGCTATCCGTGGTATTGATCTCTGCCTGAGCTATCGATGAAGCATCAACGTCATCCCAGCTCACCAGCCAGGCCGGCCTTCTTGATCCAGCGGCCCCATCGGGCGCTGCGCTCGAACTGGAACGCTATGGCCTTCCCGGAAGGGAGAGCTCCGTCCGGAAGGCGGTTCGACTGGGCCCACCGCCATGCCGTCCTATGAAGATCGACCACATCGTGCTCACGTAGCCGAAGACGTTCCTGAGGTGATGGCTGGTACTCCTCCAGCTCGATCTCCTGGTCCGCGACCTCCGTTGTCTCGCCATCTGTTGGTCCTCCCGAAACTCGGCGAATCTGCGCCATCAGCAGCTCATAGCTCCCGATCAACGCTGCCGACGGCCAGGCCGCGATAATGCGGCCGATCACGCTGGGCTCCGCGACCGCGACGTTCGCCCCGAGGCTGGCCAAGCTACCAACGATCAAGAGAGTCCAAGCCAGGGCACCGCCGCGCGAGCCGTACCGATTAGCCAGGAGGATCGACATCGAGGCGACCACGATGGTGCCATCGACCGCGAGCGGGATAAGTGCCGCCGCGAGGTGGTCTTCACCATGGCGCAGGCAGAGCTCGTGCATGTGCCGGAAGGACACGACTGCGGCGATCCCCGCCAGCAGCCCAACGCCCGCGATGGTTGTGAGCTGGATTCGACGCACCGCCCGAATGTTCGACTCCATGCAGCCTCACCCCTCCCGAACAGGGAGAACAAGGGTGGTAGACGCCGCGAAGGGCATGTACGTATCGAGTGTGTCCCCCCTCGGACACAAACCTTGCGCACATGTGGGGGTTCGGAGCTATCCGAGCCTCCACTAGTCGTTTCTGGGGCCTGTAGACCAGGCTGAGCCCGATGTTCGCGTAGACGTCGGCCTTGTCGGCGGCGTCGGCGTCCTTGATGACCTGGCCATGTCGCCGATCAGGTGGAGCTTGTCGATGACGACCACGGCGGGCCTCCGAGACTGGCAAGGATCGTTGATCGTAACCATCGTTACGCAGAGCTACTTTGCCGCCGGTGTCGCGGACCCGGAATGCGCCCGCTGACCCTGGAAGCCGGAGGTGAACCGGCCGGCTCGTGGCCGCGTTACTACGACAGCCTCACCGCGCCCGTCGGCAATTGGCCCTCCAAGCCCCCGCGCTATCGCTATCGCGCAGGCTCTGGGCTTCCACGACAAGACCACCACCCGGCTCGCATCCGAAGCGGGCGGGACCTGGAGTCCGCTACGCCCCAAAACGGTCACACTCAGTGAACGACGCAGAGGCCGGAGCACGAACTCAGATCACTCGGTTCATGCTCTCAGAAATGAGCTCTTCGACCGGTGTCAGGAAGATCTCGAGGTCGCGGATCTCCGGTGTGTTCTCCCCGGCGTGAAGTCTGAGGTTAACGCAGCGTTGCAAGATCCGGCGTTGTTCCGGCCGGGCCTTACCGGCAATCTTGATCCAGAACAAATTACCGCAGGGGAGGCAAGTAGTGGCATACAACCTCATACAAGCAGAATCATGAACATCGTCACCTCAACCATCGTTTTCACCGTCGACGATCCGGCTGCCGCCGCCCGGTTCTTCACCACCCACCTGGGTTTCCGCGAGGTGCTCAGTACGCCGGACTTCACCTGGCTGGGCCGCGACGACTCGGCCGCCGACATTCTGCTGTACCCGCGCGACCTCGAACTGCCGCACGAGCGGGTGGCTCAGCCGGCGGTGGCGTTCGCGGTCACCGATCTGGTCAAGGAATACGAGCGTCTGTACGCCGCGGGCGCGCCCATCACTCGGCAGTTGCACCGCAACCCGTGGGGTGAGTGGCTGGTGCGCCTGACTGGCCCCGACGGCATCGTCGTCGAGCTGACCGAATGGGTCGTGCCGGGCGGCGCCTGATCCACCCCCGAACGGCAGGTGCGTCGAACACGCCTCGCCGCAGTCGATCACTCTCTGTACACGAATGGAAGCTAGAAGTAATGCAGCCGCATCCGCGTCGATGGCTGATCCTGGTCGTGCTCTGTCTGAGCACGCTGGTGCTGGTCATCGACAACATGGCGCTCACGGTCGCCGTGCCCTCCCTGGCCGCCGATCTGGGCGCCACCTCGCAGGACATCCAGTGGGTTCTGGAGTCCTACATGCTGGTCTTCGCCGGCCTGTTGCTGACCGCCGGATCGCTGTCCGACCGGTACGGCAGGCGCAAGATCATGGTCATCGGCCTGGTGCTGTTCGGCGCCGCCTCCCTGGCGGCGACTCTGGCCACCGACCCCGGCCAGCTGATCGCCGCCCGT
This sequence comes from Nonomuraea sp. NPDC059194, assembly GCF_042754765.1. Taxonomy (NCBI): domain Bacteria; kingdom Bacillati; phylum Actinomycetota; class Actinomycetes; order Streptosporangiales; family Streptosporangiaceae; genus Nonomuraea; species Nonomuraea sp. NPDC059194. Next base: position 39,944 of record NZ_JBHZBH010000013.1, read on the forward strand.
GTGGCGATGGGCGTCGGCGGCTCTCTGATCATGCCCTCCACCCTGTCGATCCTGATCGTCGTCTTCCCCGACGAGGTCGAACGGCGCAAGGCCATGGCCGCCGGAGCCGCCTTCGCCGTGCTCGGCCTGGTCGGCGGCCCCGTGCTCGGCGGCGCCCTGATCTCCTCTCTCGGCTGGGAGGCGATTTTCTGGATCAACGTCCCCCTCGCCGCCCTGGCAATCGTGGCCGCCATCACCCTGATGCCCGAGTCCAAGGGCCCGGTCACCAGGCCGGACCCCCTCGGCGCCATCCTGTCCATGGTCGGCATGACCGCGCTGGTGTGGACCATCAACGAGCTCGCCCACGGCATCGCCTGGACCTCGCTGGCCGTCGCCGTCCTGGCCCTCGGCGCCTTCGTCTACTGGGAACTGCGCACCGAACACCCGATGGTGCCGCTCAAGCTGTTCCGTGACCGCGACTTCGCGGGCGGCAGCCTGTCGCTGACGCTGGTCCAGGTCGGCAACGGCGGCCTGCTGCTGGTGCTGACCCAGTACATGCAGTTCGTCCTCGGCTACACCCCCACCCAGGCCGGGCTGGCCTTCATCCCCATGTTCATCGCCTCGGTGGTCTTCAACGGCGTCGGCGCCGGGCTGGGCGGCAAGATCGGCAACCGAACCACCGCGGTCGTCGGCATGCTCGTGATGGCCGCCGGGTTCGCCCTGCTCAGCTTCTCCTCCTCCGACAGCTTCACCCTGCTGGCCGTCGCCCAGGTCGTGCTGGGTGCCGGTAGCGGCCTGGCCGGGCCGTCGGCGATCGCCGCCCTGATGGGCGCCATCCCGACCGAGCAGGCGGGTGTCGGTTCGGCGTTGAACGACACCATCCAGCAGGCCGGCGCCGCTCTCGGCGTGGCCATCCTGGGCAGCCTGGCCACCAGCAGCTACGCCTCCGCCATGCCGGCCACCGCGCCGGAGGAGGCCCGCCGTTCGATCGCCGCCGCCGTCACCGACCCGTCCCTGGCCGCGGCCGCCCGCCAGGCCTACGACGCGGCCATGTCATCGGCCTTCCTCGGCGCCGCGGCCGGAGTGCTCGGCGCCGCCGTACTGGCTCTGATCCTGCTGCGCGGACGCAAGGTGGGCGCGCACGCCGCCTCCCCGACCCCGCAGCAGACCCCGGTCGGCGTCACCACCTGAAGCCGCTGGCCGGAGTAGACCTGACGCTCGCCCCCGACCATGCGAAATGCCGTGTCAGCGGTGGCGTCAGGACGGCAACGGCCCGGCATCAGAGCGATCGGCGACGGTGGACACCTCGAGCCCGAGCACACGGGCTTGCCAAGCCCGAGCGGCCGGGGCGGGTCCGCACATTGAACACTTTGCAAGGAGATTCACGATGGGTTTTTCAACGACTGGGCTGCACAGGTTGCACGACGTGCTGGAAAGGCATGTCGAGTCCGGGCAGATCCCCGGGGTCGTCGCCCTGGTCAGCCAGGGTGGCGACACGCACGTCGAAGCGCTCGGGACGATGCGCCACGAGGGCGGCGCACCGATGCGCCACGACACTATCTTCCGGATGGCCTCCACCACCAAGCCGGTCGCGATGACGGCGGCGATGATCCTGCTGGATGAATGCCGGATCCGACTGGATGACCTGGTGCAGCAGTGGCTGCCGGAACTGGCCGACCGTCAGGTGCTCAAGCGCATCGACGGCCCGCTGGACGACACGGTGCCGGCCCGGCGGCCGATCACCGTCCGGGACCTGCTGACCTCGACCTTCGGGCTCGGCGTGGACATGGCGGCGCTAGGCGCGCCGATCATGGGCGCGATCTTCGAGAACGGGTTGACCCCTGACCTGCCGCAGCCGATGCCCGAGCCGGATGAGTGGATCCGCCGTCTGGGCACGCTGCCGCTGATGTATCAGCCCGGCGAGCGCTGGCAGTATCAGATCAGCCACGACGTGCTCAGCGTGCTGGTGGCCAGGGTCACGGGCCAGTCGCTGGAGGCGTTTCTGCGCGAGCGTGTCTTCGAACCGCTGGGCATGAGTGACACCGGCTTCCACGTGCCCGGAGAGAAGATCGACCGGCTGCCCGCGCTGTATGCCCCCGACCCGCAGAGTGGTCAGTTCCACGTGTGGGACGAGCCGGTGGGTGGACGGTGGAGCTCGCCGCCGGCCTTCCAGGGCAGCGGTGGGGGGCTCGTCTCCACCGCGGATGACTACCACGCCTACTTCCAGATGCTGCTCAACGGTGGCGTGCACAGAGGCGAACGCATCCTGTCTCTGCCGGCCGTCGAGCTGATGACCACCAACCGCCTCACACCTGAGCAGACGGCCGCCCGCACCGCGCTGGCCACCGACAACGTCCACCTGTCCTACGGCCAAGGCCAGCACGGCGGCTGGGGCTACGGGATGGCGGTACGCACCTACCGCGGTGACTACGCGCCGATCGGCCAGTTCGGCTGGGACGGCGGAAGCGGCACCTCCACCTATGCCGACCCCGCGAATCAGCTCATCGGGATCGTGCTCACCCAGGTCGGCATGTCAGCCCCGAACTCGGCACGCCTCATCCACGACTTCTGGACCACTCTCTACCAGGCCATCAACGACTGATATCCCCCTTGACGTCGTAACAGATCCCAAAGGAGCACACCATCATGTCTGTCACTCTCACCGCCCAGGACAAGGCCACCCTGCGTACCGCCGCCTACGGCGCCGTCACGCTGATCGCCGCCGCCGACGTCGCGGGCTCGCCGCACAAGGCCGCCACCGCAGGCTCGCTCGCCCTGTACTCCGCGACCGGTCCTATCGGGCACGTGCTCGCCGAGAAGAAGTCGGACATCGGCCTGGACGGCAAGTCGGTCGCCGCGATCGCCGACCACGTGCTGCCCGCCCTGACCGCGGCCATGAGCCTGCTCAAGCAGCAGGACCCGGCCGAGGCCGGCGACTTCCGCGCCACCGTCCTGGTCGCCGTCGAGGCGGCCGCCCAAACGGGCAAGGGTGTGCCCAGCCCCACCGTGACCGAGATGGCCCGCAAGATCACCGCAGCGCTCGACGCGGTCTGACAACCACCACGAAGATTCCTGAAGGAGTGCATGTGTCCGTTTCCCATCGGCGAGGGCTTCTCGCCGCAGTCCCGCTCGCGGCCACACTCGTGGCCGGCGTCGCTCCCACCGCGTCCGCTACGGCGGAGCCGAAGATCGAGATCTCCGGTGGGGTGACGCAGCCCGTCTTCTCCTACGCCGACGCCATCCGCGAGCACGTCCGGGTGGAGTCGCCGGTCGACAGCGACGGCGACGGCAAGAAAGACCTGGTCCGGGTGGACATCATCCGGCCGAAGGAGTCCGCTGCCGGGCTCAAGGTTCCGGTGATCATGCACCAGAGCCCGTATTTCGACAGCCCCGGCGCCGGGTACGAGATTGAGAAGAAGAAGTACGACGCGGACGGGAACCCGACGAAGTTCCCGCTGTTCTACGACAACTATTTCGTGCCGCGCGGGTACGCGTTCATTTCCGTCGACATGATCGGCACCAGGTTGTCCGACGGCTGTCCGACCCTGGGCGGCCGGTCCGACGTGCTGGGCGGCAAGGCGGTCATCGACTGGCTGAACGGCCGGGCGATCGCCTATGACGCCAAGGGCGCCCCGGTCAAGGCCACCTGGACAACAGGGCGCACCGGGATGATCGGGCACTCCTACGAAGGGTCGCTCGCCATCGGGGTCGCCGGCACCGGCGTGCGCGGGCTGGCGACGATCGTGCCGCTCGCGGGCCCGAGCAGCTGGTATGAGATGTGGCGCTCGAACGGGACCCTCACCGACATCACCGGTGGGCAGGAGTGGATGGCCAAGCGGATCGATGCGGATCCGCCCGAGAAGTGCGCGGCGGAGCACCGGCGCATGAACGAGGGCTCCGACGACGCCACGGGCAACTACAACGCCTACTGGCGCGAGCACGACTTCCGGACCGGCCCGGTCTCGAACGTGCGCAACGTGCGGGCCAGCGTCTTCAGCGTGATGGGGATGCAGGACCGGAACGTGATGGGCGACCAGTTCTCCACCTGGTGGACCGAGCTGCCCCGGACCGTGCAGCGCAAGGCGTGGCTGACCCAGCACGGGCACCTCGACCCGTTCTGGGCCCGCCGCGAGGTTTGGGTCGACACCCTGCACAAGTGGTTCGACCACGAGCTGATGGGCGTGTCCAACGGCATCATGCGCGAGCCGCGCGTCGACGTGCAGCTCGCCCCGGGCCGGTGGGTCGCCCAGGCCGACTGGCCGGCGCGGACGCGGGCGACGACCCTGCGCCCGCAGCAGGACGGTTCCCTGGAGCGCCGGCGCTCGGCCGGCACCGGCAGCTACCTCGACACGCTGCAGACCGAGCTGGCGATGTCCACCGATCCGGCCGTGGCCGACCCGAACCGGCTGGCCTTCTTGACTCCGCCGCTGCAGAGCGCGATGCGGGTGTCGGGGACGCCGTCGGTGACCGTGCGCCTCATGCTGGACAAGCCGACCGCCAACCTGGGCGTCCTGCTCGTCGACTACGGCACCGACCTCCGCATCAACCACGCCGAGGCCACCGCGACCTCCGCGCAGGGCATGAAGTTCACCGGTGGCGAGGACTGCGTCGGCCAGAGCACGGCCGATGACGACGCCTGCTACTTCAAGGCCACCGACAACACGGCGACGTCCGACGTCCACGTGGTCACCCGCGGCGTCATCGACGCGCAGAACTACCGGTCGCTGACCCGCGCCACGCCGCTCACGCCGGGCAAGCCGTACCAGATCACCTGGAACCTGCTGCCGCAGGACTACGAGTTCAAGATCGGGCACCGGTTGGGTCTGGTGCTGACCGGGACCAACGACGACCTCACCGACGCCGAACTCGGCACCGGGGCCAAGGTCACCGTCGACCTGGCGGGAACGTCGATCTCGCTGCCGCTGGTCAGCAACGGCTGACATTCAGTCCGGACGTTACAAACCACACGAGACAAGACGGGCCGTCTTGTCTCGTCTAGCCATGGGAGTCTTCACCTATGACCCGCACTTGGTTCATCACCGGCGCCAGCCGCGGCCTGGGCCGCGCCTTCACCCTGGCCGCACTGGAGCGGGGCGACCAGGTGGTCGCCGTTGCCCGGCGCATCGAGCGCTCCGACTTCGAGCAGGACTACGGTGACCGGCTGCTGCCCCTGACGCTCGACGTGACCGACCGGACAGCGGTGCTCGCCGCCGTGTCCGCCGCCGTCGAGCACTTCGGGCGACTCGACATCGTGGTCAACAACGCCGGAACCATGTCTGCGGGCATGGTCGAGGAGTTCACCGAGGCTGAGGCCCGTGCCCAGTTCGAGGTCAACTTCTTCGGTGCGCTGTGGGTCAGCCAGGCCGTCCTGCCGCACCTGCGTGCTCAAGGCGCCGGCCACATCGTGCAGATTTCCAGCATCGCCGCCTTGGGCGGCTTCCCGAGCACCGGGCTGTACAGCGCGAGCAAGTTCGCGCTGGAGGGCATGAGCGAGGCCCTGGCGATGGAGGCGGCCGCCTTCGGGGTCAAGGTCACTATCGTCCAGCCGGGCGGCTACTGGACCGATCTGTACACCAGCATGACCTCGACCACTCCGGCGGAGCCGTACGGCCCGCTGCGTGACGAGCTGGCCAAGCAGTGGGCCGAAGGATCGATCGACAGCGATCCCCGGCTGGCGGCCGAGGCGATGCTGAAGCTGGTCGACAGCGAGAACCCGCCCCTGCGACTGCTGCTCGGCAGCATGGTCTACGACCTGGCCATCGACATCTCGCGCCGGCGGATGGAAGTCTGGGCGGAGTGGGAGCAGGTCAGCCGGGACGCCGAGAAGGCCATCCCGGCCCCGGCGTCAGAGGACGCCTAGGTCCCTGACGACCTGGGCGAAGGCACGGATCATGTCGTTCTCGGCCTCGCCACGCCAGGCGAGGCCGTAGTCCAGCGCAGCCATGTCGTGGATGGGCAGCCAGTCCATGTCCGGCCGGTTCCAGTAGCGGCTGACGTGCACGGGGAAGACGTTGACGATCTCACCCGCGGTGATGAGGGTGAAGATGTCGTCGACGTTCTCGATCTCCGTGCTCCGCTCGATGACGTTGCCCCTGGGGGTGTGCCACGGCGTGTAGCTCTCGGCCCAATAGTCGGGGATGGGCTTGCCGCGCGCGACCTGGAAGTCGCCGAGCATCTCCACGGAGGCCGAGCTGCGGCCGGCGAGCTCGTGATCGATGGAGACGGCCAGCACCCGCCGCTCGGCGAACATCGTCGGACCCACGACCAGGTCGGGCTCGTGGACGGGGAGCCAGGTGACCAGGATGTCGACCTCGCCCCGGCGCAGCCCGCCGAAGGGGTCGACGAAGCCGGCGTGCCGCAGGCGCAGCCCCCACTGGGGGTGGCGGGCGCGGAAGGTCTCCCAGTAGCGGCGCAGGTCGTGGGCGTTGGCCGGGATCATGCCGATGCGTAGCTCGTCGGTCTTGCCCTGGGCGGCCAGCCTGGCACGTTCCATGCTGTCCTTGAGCCCCTGGTAGATCGGGGCCAGATCCCGCCGGAGCTGTTCTCCGGCGGGCGTCAGCCGTACCGTGCGGCTGTCCCGGTAGAAGAGCGGGGCGCCGATGCCGCGCTCCTGCTTCTTGATCGCTTGACTGATCCGGGCGGGTGACACGTGAAGCCGCTCGGCAGTACGGCCGAAATGCAACTCCTGGGCCAGCGTCAGGAAGATCTCGATGTCGCGGAGTTCCACTGTCCTACCGGTTCAAGGGAAGAGGGCCCAGGTCACGGACGACGTCGGCGAAGGCGCGGATGACCTCGTTCTCGGCGCTGGTGCTCCAGATCAGCGTCATGTGGAGCGGGGGCGCGTCGTGGATGGGCACGTAGGCGATGTCCGGCCGCGTGTAGTAGAGGGTCGCGCGGTAGTGGCCGGGGGTGACCGCCTCGCCGGTGGACAGGATGGGGAGCATTTCCTCGGTATTGGTGACGATCGGCCCGATCCGGATCAGCCGCCCGCTCGGAGTCCGGAGCGGCACCAGCGCCTCGCGCCAGTAGTCGGGCTTGCAACCGCCCATGACGACCTCGTCGCCGAGATCCTCCAGCGAGACCGATTCGCGGCCCGCGAGGCGGTGGTTGGCCGACATGGCGAGCACAGTGGTCTCGGTGTAGACGACGGGGCCGACGGTGAGGTCGGGCTCCAGGACCGGGAGCCAGAGGATCGCCACGTGGACCCGGCCGTCACGCAGGGGGCCGAAGGGGTCGCCGAAGCCGATCGTCCGGAACTGCGGCTCGTAGGTGGGATGGCGGGCCGTGAACTCGTCCGTGACCGGGCGCAGGTCCTGGGCGTTGCTGGCCAGGAGGCCGATGCGCAGCACGTCGGTCTTGCCACGAGAGGCGAGCCTCGCCCGTTCCATACTGTCCTGCAGGTCCCGGTAGACGGGGGTGAGATCGTCGCGCAGCCGTTCCCCGGCGGGCGTCAGCCGGACTTTACGGCTGTCGCGGTCGAACAGCTCGGCGCCGATGAGGCGTTCCTGTTTCTTGATCGCCTGGCTGACCCGGGCGGCCGACACGTGGAGCCGTTCGGCGGTGCGGCCGAAGTGCAGCTCGGTGGCCAGGGTCAAGAAGATCTCGATGTCGCGCAGTTCCACGTGGTCCTCCTCTCGTCAGGTGGATGAGAAGGGTGACATATGGGCATTGTTCTCCGCAAAACGGGCCGGGATTAGTCCAGCCAGCCGAGCTTGCTCGCCCGCATTCCGGCTTGGAAGCGGCTGGCGGCGCCCAGCTTGGTGAGGAGTTCGCCAACGATAAGGGCGACCGTCCGGGTGGACAGGCTCAGTGTGAGGGCGATGGCGTCGTCCTTGGCCCCGGAGGCGAGCAAGCGCACCACCATGCGCTGCTGGTCGGTCAGCTCCCCGGCGCCGGACGGCACCTCCGCGGCCTCGGAGGCGCTGATCCAGCAGTACTCGAAGAGCGCAATCAGCGAGGTGACCACGCCAGTGCCGCTGATGACGACCGCGCCGCTGGCGATGTCGTCGGGGTCGACCTGCAGGACGGCGGCGCGGCCGTCGAAGACGAGCATCCGGGTGGGGACGGAGGGGACGAACCTCACCTCATGGCCGAGCTCGACCAGCTTGCTGGTGTGCTCGCGGAAGGCGCGGTCGTTGAGATGCCGCTGGTGGAACAGGCTGCGTGTCCGGATGCCGCGCGCCTGGGTCTCGGCGCCTCTCCGCTGGCCTTCCGCCAGCGCCTCCGCGGGCCAGTCCGCGTAGGGGTGCATGGTGACGATCTCGTGGCGGCTCAGCTCGACGAGCTCGTCGATGGTCTGGGTCAGCCGGGCCAGCTCGGAGCGAGGGTAGAACTCCTCCTTTGTGTCCCCTATGTAATTGCATGACCCTTTCGCGGCTCGGGATCCTCCCGCGATCGCCGTCCGGAGCGGGCGATCACGGGTCCACAAGGTGGCTATACGGCTTCGAGGATCCTGGCCGCCCGCCGCTCCCGGAAGGCCACGAGGGCCAGTACGGCAAGCGCCAGGAAGATGGGCGCGCTGACCCAGGCGACCGTGTTCAACCCGGCGGCGAAAGCCTCGCGCGCCGCGTCGATCAAGGCACTGCCCGCGTCCCCGGCTTGAGCACCGGCGACGGCAGCCGCTGCGACGCTGTCGTAAGCCGCGCTCGCCGCTTCGGCCGGCACGCCCGGAGGAACGTCCAGATTGCTCTGGTAGACGGCAGTGCTCAGGGCGCCGAGCGCCGCCACTCCCATGGCCACGCCGAACTCGCCCCCGGTTTCGGACAGCGCCGCGGTGGACCCGGCCTTCTCCGGTGGGATCGAGCCCATGATCAACCCGTTGCTCAGCCCCATCGGCATCGCGATCCCGCCGGAGATCAACGCCAGCCCGACGACCAGGAGCCCGAGGCCGCCTTCCACCTCCACCTGCGTGTGCATGAGCAGGCCGACAGCGCCGACAGCCAGTCCGGCCGCCATGACGTACGCCGTCCGGAAACGTTGGGCCAGCGCCGGGGCGACCATCATGGCGATGATCATCACGATGCTCTGCGGCACCATCCACAGACCCGCCTGCAGGGGGGTCAGGCCTTCGACGGCCTGCAGGTAGGTGGTGGAGACCAGCGTGGTTCCGGCCATGACGATCCCGCCCAGCAGCATCATGACCAGCATGGCCGAGACGCCCCGGACGGCGAACAGCCGCAGGTCGAGCAGCGGGTCGCTGAGCTTGAGCTGCCGTTTCACGAACAGCACACCGAAGGCGGCGCCGATCGCCAGAGCCAGCAGGGCCATCGCCCCGAGGCCGTCCCTGGCGATGCTCTTCAGCCCGTAGACCAGCGGCAGGATGGTCAGCAGTGACAAGGCCACGCTGGCCAGGTCCAGCCGCCCCGCGCCCTCGGCGCGATACTCGGGCAGCAGGACGGGTCCCAGGATCAGCAGAGCGACCATGAACGGCACGCCGAGCAGGAAGGCCGAGCCCCACCAGAAATGTTCCAGCAGCGCGCCCCCCACCAGCGGGCCGAGCGCGACACCGACCATGAAGCAGCTGAACCACAGGCTCATCGCGCTGGTGAGCTGCCGCTGGTCGTGGAACATCGTGCGGATCAGCGCCATCGACGACGGCATCAGCGTGGCGCCCGACACCCCCAGCAGCGCTCTGGCGGCGATGAGCATCTCCGGGCTGGTGGAGTAGGCGGCGAGCACCGAGGCCGCGCCGAAGGCGGCGGCGCCGACGAGCAGCAGGCGACGCCGACCGATGCGGTCACCGAGCGTTCCCATGGTCACCAGGAATCCGGCGATCATGAACGAATAAATGTCCATGATCCACAGTTGTTGTGTTCCATCTGCGCCCAATTCGGCGCTGAGATGGGGCAGTGCCAGATAGAGAACGCTGACATCGAGGGACATCAGCAGAGTGGTCAGGGCGAGGACCGCCAATCCTGCCCATTCCCTGCGTCCCGCCAATGGCTTTTCAGTCACGAAAATGCCTTTCTCAGTTCGCGGGAGGCAGGTACAGCACGTTCCACAGGTGCCCGTCCAGGTCGCGGAAGCCACGGGAGTACATGTACTCCTCGTCCTGCGGCTCACCGGCCTCCTGGCCGCCGCCGGACACCGCCCCCTCGATCAGCGCGTCGACCTGCTCGCGGCTGTCGATGGAGATCGCCAGCGCGACCTCCTGCACGGCCTTGGTGTCGGCGACGTCCCGGCTGGTGATGTCCTTGAAGAAAGGCTCGGACACGAGCATCGCGAAGATGTTCTCGCCGATGACCATGCAGGCCGAATGGTCGGCGCCGAATTCGGCCTCGAAGGTGAAGCCGAGCCCACTGAAGAAGCCCACGGCGGCCTTGACGTCCGCGACGGGCAGGTTGATGAAGATTTTCGTCGACATGGGAGTTTCGCTTTCTCTGGCGCAATCGAATGGGGGGAGGTTTCTCGCACGACTGAGATTGCTACATAGAGCCTGATATGTCGCGCCTTTTGGGCGTCAGGTAAATGACATGGCATGAACCGGAAGCATCGTCGAACGCCGATGACCAGGACAGGACGGAGGAGAATCCGTCGAGCCGCCCCGGGTGATCTTGCTGGCGTTACGCGGGCACAATCCGCCAGTCAGCTTCGGCACCGACAGTCGGCTGCGGAAGTCGGTGCCCGCGACCCGGACCAGAGCGCGATGCGGCTGTCACCGAAGACGACAACCGCGTCAACCAAAGCACGGCCGTCGGCAACACGGCGACCTCCGGCCTCAACATGGTCACCCTCGGAATCGTGGACGGCCAGAACCGTACGTCGCTTTGCCGTCCGACACCGTTGCGGCCGGGCAGGCCGTACCAGATCACCTGGAACCACCTGCCGCAGGACTACGAGTTCAAGGCCGGGCACCGGTTGGGGCGGGTGCCGACCGGAACCAACGATGACCTGACTGACGCCGAACCCGGCACCGGGGCCAAGGTCACCATCGACCTGGCCGGCACCTCGATCCCCCTGTCGCCGGTGAACGCCGCCCCGGGGCTACCGCGTTTCGCCAGATCTTCATCACCGGCAGGGCCAGAAGACGAGACGTTTCGTCTTGACGGCAGTGCACAACTCATCTATAGTCACCCCTGCAAGACAAGACGAACCGTCTCGTCTCGTATGTTATCGGAGCTTCCACATGCGCACCCCACCTGCCACTTCTCCGCGCACCTGGTTCAACACCGGCACCAACCGCGGCGACCTTTACACCAGCATGACCGCGACCGCCCCGGCGGAGCCGCACGAGGAGCTGCGTGACGAACTGGCCAAGCAGTGGACCGAGAGGTCGATCGACAGCGATCCGCGGCTGGCGACCGAGGCGATGCTGAAGCTGGTCGACAGCGCCGAGCCACTGCTGCTGCTGCTCGGCAGCATGGTCTACGACCTGGCCTTCGACATCTCGCGTCGCCGGATGGCGGTCTGGGCAGAGTGGGAGCAGGTCAGCCGGGCAGGGATGGCCGACCCGACAGCGTTCCGTAGACGGCTCGGCCGACGAGTCCCCACCTGCGCCATCGGGACAAGGAGCAGTCTCCTGGAATGCCTGGTGCCGGGCGCAGCCGTAGCGCGGGCCAGGACGCCGCCGCGGACCCGACTTCTTCCAACATCGTTCAATCTGTCATTGATCTTTGGAGCGAAACATGAGCAAGATCGTCGCGCTGGTCTACATCTCGCTGGACGGAGTCGTCGAAGACCCGTCCTGGACCGGCCCGTACTGGAACGACGAGCACGCCACCTATGCCCACGATCAGCTGTTCTCCAGCGACGCCCTGCTGCTGGGCCGGGTGACCTACCAGGGCTTCGCCGAGGTCTGGCCGCACATGGAGGAGACCGAGGGCGAGTTCGCCGTCCGGATGAACACCATGCCCAAGTACGTGGTCTCGGCCACGCTGGACAAGGCCGAGTGGAACAACTCCACGATCATCACCGGGGATCTCGCCGGCAAGGTGGTCTCACTCAAGGAACGTCATGACCGTGACATCCTCACCTACGCCGGCGACCTGACCACCTCGCTGATCAAGCTGGGGCTCGTCGACGAGCTCAAGCTCTGGCTGCACCCGGTCGTCGTGGGCGCCGGCAAGCGGATGTTCCCCGAGGGAGTCGACGCCAGCGCCTGGCAGCTGGCCGGAACCACCACCTTCAGCTCTGGAGCGATCGTCCTGAACTATCGCCCCGCCTCCGCCCAGGCCCCCGCGTCACAATAGGCGTCCGGCACGGGTCGACCCTCCGCTCCCGACGGGGGCGGCTCGAAGTAGCCCCCGCGTCGCTGATGTCATCGAGCGAGCTCCGCGGGGTCGTCCCCAGCTCGCGGAGACGCCGCCCAGGAGGCGCAGCCTGCTGCGCCACGGATGGCTGCCGCCCGAAGACGGGGTGCAGCAGGCTCCACCGCGGCGCTGTCCGAAACCGGGGGCGAGTTCGGCGTGGCCATGGCAGTGGCGGCTCGGTGCCCTGAGCACCGCCGTCTACCAGGCCAGCCCGGACAGCGGCATGCGCCCGGGCGTACCGGCCGAAGCGGCGAAGGGAGGTGGAGGTGCACGACAGCGCCGCAGCGGATGCCTCCCCCAGCGCTCAGGCCAGGGACGCGGGCGAGCCTTGACCGACGCAGCGAGCGAGACCTTCGCCGCCGGGTTGAACGCGGTCGCCTGGGTCAGCGCGCCCATCCTCCTGGCGCTTGCCGTCCTGGCCCTCGTGCCTTTCCGGCAGCGGCGAGAAAGCAGGGTCCTCCAAGCCATGTAACCACCTTGCGCGCCCCTGATCGCCTGCTCCGGCCGTGGATCACGGGATGCTCCCGGATCACGAAAAGGGCCATTTGCCGGCATGAGGGACGAAAGGAGTGTGTGAACACTTGGATGCCGCAGCTCAGGCCGTGTACGAGCAGATGCGCGAGCTCGGACAGACCTTCACCGACACCTCGGCGGACGCCCGGATCAGGGCGCGCCTGACGGAGTTGGGCCTGCTCAACCCGGACACGGACGCCGCCACCGAAGCCGCCGTCGCGCTCATCCGGGCCCTGTCGGCGGCCCACGAGAAGCTGGACGCGGCGCGGCACCAGCAGGCCGTCGCCATGACCTTGGCCAGGCACTTTCTCCACGCAGCCAACGGGCGCACCGGGGAGGTGAGCGTGGAGTTCTACCCTCGCTCCGACCTGGCCCGGCTGACCCAGACCATCGACGAGCTCGTCGAGATGACCTGCCATGAGATCGTCACCATGCACCCCTACGCGGACTGGTCGGAGGAGCCGCTGGCAAAAGGGCGAAGGAGAGCCGCCGAGACCAAAACGCGCGGCATCCGGACACGCAGCCTGTTCCACCAGCGCTACCTCAACGACCGCACCTTCCGCGAGCACACGAGCAAGCTGGTCCAGCTGGGCTACGAGGTGAGGTTCGTCCCCTTCGTCCCGACCTGGATGCTCGCTTTCGATGGCCGCACCGTCGTCCTGCAGGTCGACCGCGACGACATCGCCAGCGGCACGGTCGTCATCAGCGGCACTGGCGTGGTCACCTCGCTGATTGCGCTCTTCGAGTACTGCTGGATCAGCGCCTCCGAGGCCGCGGAGGTGCCGTACGGCGCGGGGGAACTGACCGACCAGCAGCGCATGGTGGTGCGCCTGCTGGCCTCCGGGGCCAAGGACGATGCCATCGCCCGCACGCTGAGCCTGTCCACCCGGACGGTCGCCCGTATCGTCAGCGAACTCCTCAGCAAGCTGAACGCCGCCAGCCGATTCCAGGCAGGGGTGCGGGCCAGCAAGCTCGGCTGGTTGGACTGAGCTTTCGACCTGGGAACGCCAGACCATGCAGTGCCATGCCCGCACCGCCACCTGGCAGGAACTGGTCGATGGCCGCAAACAGAAGGCCCACCCCAGCCCGCTTGGTAGCCGCGACCGTTCCGGAACAGCCGCCGATGAGGTAGGCGGCGGCTTCGCCGTACGCGATGAAGGCAGAGACATCCTCAGCGTCTATTCGCTTTCTTTGTTCATTTTTAGTCCAGCTCATTACGGACATGTGGCTAGCAGGGTGCAGGCGATTGTTTTGTATGGACGTAACTCAGCTCAAGTCATGCTTGAACACCTGGTCGCCGGAGCGTCAGAAGGTCGGAGCGGCGCGCTGGTGGTACGCGGCGATCCCGGGATCGGCAAATCGGCGCTGCTGGCACACGCGGGCGCGCAGCCCGGAATCCGAGTACTGCGAGGCGCCGGCGTCGTGGCCGAGGCGGAGCTGCCCTTCGCCGCGCTCTTCATGCTGCTGCGGCCGGTCCTCGGTGAGATCGACAAACTGCCCGCCCCGCAGGCTGCCGCCCTGCGTTCCGCCTTCGGGCTCGCCGACGCCGGCGGCGAGGACCCCTTCCTCACCGGTCTGGCCGTGCTGAACCTGCTGTCCGACCTGGGCCCGGTGCTCTGCCTGATCGACGACGCGCACTGGCTCGACCAGGCCTCGGCCCGGACCCTGCTGTTCGCGGCCAGGCGGTTGCACGCCGAGGGGGTCGTCATGGTCTTCGGCGCTCGCGACGGCTTCGACGCGGCCGGCCTGCCTGAGCTGCGGCTGGAGGGCCTGGATCGGGCCAGTGCCGCCGAGCTGCTGGCGGAGCTGTCGCCCGGCCTCTCGTCGCGGGTGCGGGACCGGATCATCGCCGAGAGTGGGGGCAACCCGCTGGCGCTGATCGAGCTGCCGCGCGCGCCCGGCTCCCTGAGCCCCATGCCGCTGCCGCGTCGTCTGCACGAGACCTACGCGGCGCGCATCGCCGACCTGCCGCCCGACACCGCGACCATGTTGGTCGTGGCCGCCGCGGAGGAGACCGGCGACCTGGGCGTCATCGTCGCGGCTGCCCGTTCCCTCGGCGTGGAGCAGGGCGCGCTGGCGCCCGCCGAGCTGGTCGGGCTCATCAGGATCGAGGCGGGCAAGCTGGCCTTCACCCACCCGTTGATGCGTGCGGCGGCGCTGCGCAGCGGCACCTTCGAGCGGGTCCTGGGCGCCCACGCCGCTCTCGCCGACGTGCTGCTTGAGCAGGAGGATCGCAGGGCCTGGCACCTGGCGGCGGCGACGCTCGGCCAGGACGAGGAGGTCGCCGCGGCCCTGGAGCGGACTGCCGAGCGTTCACGTGACCAGAGCGGCCGTGCCGATGCCCTGGAACGGGCCGCTGATCTGAGTCCCGGACGGGAGGACCGCGCCCGCCGTCTGGCCTCGGCGGCGCTGGCCGCGACCGAGGCGGGGCTGCCCGACCGGGCGCTGCTCCTGACCGAGCGGGCCGTTCGGCAGAGCGACGATCCCCGGGCGCTGGGCCGGCTGGCCTCGCTGCGGGCCCGGGTCGCCGTCGAGCGGGGATCGGTGTCCGGTGCCTGCGAACTCCTGGTCAAGGGGGCCGAGAGCGTGGCGCCGTTCGACCGGACCGCCGCCGGGCTCATGCTGGTCGACGCGGGACGGCACGCCTGGCAGCTGAGCGACCCCGCCCGCGTCGCCGAGGCGGCCCGGCGGCTGCACGAACTCGACCTCGATCCTGCCGCCGGGCTCACCCCCGCCGTGACCGCCGTGACCGGCGCCGCGGTCTTCCTCACCCGGGGACCCGAGCACGCCATCTCCGGCATGCGCGGGATGGTCGAGAACGCACGCAAGATCCTCACCGGAATGCACAGCCTGCGGGTCAACGCCGCCTTCGTCGCCGTTCTGATCGGTGACTTCGAAAGCGGGCGGGAGATCTCGCTCGCGGTGACCGAGGAGTGCCGGGCCCAAGGCGCCATCGGCCGGCTTCCGCTCGCCCATGTGACGCTGGCCACCTGCGAGCTCCACCTCGGCCGCTTCCGCGACGCGCTGGGCACGGCCATCGAAGGCATCCAGCTCGCCGCCGACACGGGCCAGCCGCACCGGGCGGGCAGTCTGAACGGTGTGCTGGCCTGGCTGTCGGCGGTCACCGGCGACGAGGAGCGCACCCAGGAGCTGGCCAGGATCTGCCACCAGATCTTCGAGGCCAGTGGCATCGTCCATGATCTGGCCTGGGCTGAGTGGTCGCTCGCCCTGCTCGACCTCGGTCACGGCCGCTTCGCCGAAGCGCTGGAGCGTCTGGAGGACGCGCTGCGTGGCCCGGTGCGCATGCAGATCCAGGCGGTGTACTTCGCCCCCGACCAGATCGAGGCGGCACTGCGACTGAGCCACCCGGACCGCGCTCTGGCGGCGATGCGTCGCTTGGAGGCCTGGGTGGGTGCCGCTGGTATGCCGTGGGCCGATGCGGTGCTCGACCGCTGCCACGCGCTGCTTGCCGACGACGCCGAGCCGTTCTTTCTCAGAGCCGTCGAGGGGCACAACCGTCCGTGGGAAAAGGCTCGCACTCACCTGCTCTTCGGCGAGTGGCTGCGCCGAGAACGCCGCAAGAACGAAGCCCGATCCCAGCTGCGCCGGGCCGTTGAGCTCTTTGAGCGCCTGGGCGCGCATATCTGGGCCGAACGCGCCCGCGCTGAGTTGCGCGCCGCTGGTGAACGAAGCGGCGCGCAGGCACAGTCCAGCCTGCTGGACGCGCTGTCCCCGCAGGAGCTCCAGATCGTCAGGCTGGCCGCCGGGGGCATGACCAACAAGGAGATCGCCTCCCGGCTCGTCCTGAGTGCGAAGACCGTGAGCTACCACCTCTATCGCACGTTTCCCAAGCTCGGCATCGCCAGCCGGATCGAACTCGCCCGCCTCGACCTCGGCGAACTACCCGATTTGTGATCGCTTCTTTCTGAGCGGGGTGACCATGGTCGTGAACGAAACGCGGATGGGCTGGGTCGGTGAAGTGGCGGTAGGCGGCGTTGGGGAGCACTTCGGCGGGCTGGTGATGGTCACTCGCCACTGGCCTCTCAGCCCAGAGCCGGAACGCGGGCCGGCTTGTCGGGCGTCGAGGTGGCTCGGGCCAAGGGGAGGAAGGAGATGAACAAGATGATGGCGCCGAGCGGGATGAGGTCCTTGTCGATGAAGGGCATCATCAGGTCGATCAGCACCAGGAAAGGCGTCCAGACCTTGATCCGGCGCATGACGGCCAGCTGGATGATCAGGCCGAGCTGGCCGATGTAGAACAGGTACGGCCCGATGTCGTAGACGGCCAGGGAGACGCCGGGCAGTTCCCGCACCTGGCGAATGATCATGGACATCCCGTAGTGGTCCGCGGCCAGCAGCCCGGCCACGATGTCCACCGTGAACTGTCCGATCAGGGCCAGGGCGCCGGTGATGGCGACGCCCGCCAGCACGGTGGACAAGCCATTGCCGCCGGCCATCCGGCGGAGCTGGACGAAGATGGAGATGAACAGCAGCAGGGCGCCGACGAAGGCCAGATGCCCCGTGGTCCACGCCGGACCGGGCCCGCGGACGCCGTCAAGCCCGTCGAGGATACGGATCACTCCGTAGGTCAGCGTGAGTGCCGGGGCGGCGACGAAGGCCAGGCGCGCGTTCATAAGGGGTCCTCAGGATTTCCGTCGTGTGGGCAGCCGGTGCTGCTGAACCCAACGCTACGGAGGCGGCCCCTCGCGGAGTATCAGACATGTGACCAGTGCGGTGGCCAGTCGATTCGATTCTGGAGTCGCAGCCCGGGATCTCGCCGGGGTTGAACGATATGGGAGCTGCCGGAGGCGGTGACGGCACGTCCATGGTGCGACTCTGCCACGCGACCCCGCAATGATCATCTCATGTACGATGCCCCGCATGTTCGACTTAACCGGCCCCTGGACGCGCGTACTGGCGGACACGAGACTGCACCACGGGCCCGCCATGCAGGCACTGGCCGTGGACCCGGTCAGCCATGAGCTGTACCTCGTGCAGTTACGCGACTCCAAGGGCATCGACCTCTGTATCAACCGCGTCTCCCGCACCACCGGGGAGGTGCTGGACTGGATGCACCTGGACGGCTTCGGCCACGGCTACCAGATCGGCGCCCAGCACATCGGCGGGCGCACGCATCTGTGGTGCGAGACCGCCCCGGTCCGCAGTGGTTTCGGCACCAGGGTCACCCGTTTCCCGTATCTGCCCGGTCAGAGCATCGGCCCGACCTCCGACGTGTTGACCAAGCCCTACTCGCCCGGCCCGGACACCCTCACCTGCGCCCCCAACGTCGACCCGATCGGCAACTGGGTCACGCTGCGCTACCGCACCCCGGCCGGCTACTTCTACAGCCGCCACCCCATCGACCCGGCCACCGGCAAAGTCTCCGGAACCCCCACCGCCACCATCCCGCACCCGCCCTCGGTCGTGGGCACCTTCCAGGGGTTCGCCACCGTCGGCGACCTGCTCTACCTCTACAACGGCAACCCATCGGACTCCTACGAGAACAGCAACGCCCGCATCTCGCTCATCTCCTGGCGTCATCCGGACCGGCCTCCGGTCGTCACCCCCGTCACCGCGCTGCCGGGCCTGGCGCACCGCGAGCCCGAGGGCCTCGCCGTCGAGCCGCTGGGGGACGACCGGGTGCAGCTGCTGTTCGGCCTCAGCGGCGACGCGCCGGAGGGACGGCTGGCCAGCGTATGCGCCTTCACCTCCGATCCACCGGTGCGGGGCGTGAAGGTGCTGTCGGACTGGGGCAAGCTGGCGCTGGCCCGCGGGTTCGAGGGTCATACGGGCGCGCGGGTGCCCCGGGCTCGGCTGATCAGCGTCGGCGGACTGACCCAGCTCCAGCTGCGCGGCTCGCTCGGCTGTCCGGGTCTCACCGAGCCGGCCGTCGTCGCCGACCTGCCGCCCTGGCTGACCCCGAGCGTGCCGGTGCGCGCCGCCGTACCGCGCAACATGAGTTACGGCAACGCCGCCTGCCAGGTCGAGGCGACCTCGTCCGGCCAGCTCCGGGTCACCGGCCCCAGCTCCGCCCACCCGCTGTCCTGGATCGACCTCGACAGCTTCACCGCCCCCTGGAAGTGACATGCGCTCCCCAACCCGCCGCACCCTGCTGACCGCGGCCGTCGCCCTGCCCGCCCTCACCCTCGCCACCACCCCGGCTGCTGCCGCCTCCGACGGCGAGGTCGTGTTCGCCTGGAAGGCCATCGCGCTCACCGGCACCGCCAAGGCTTTCGCCGACGCGCCACCCCAGGCGCGTGTGATACGCGTGGCCGGCACCGATTTCCTGCAGCTACGCGGCGCCGCCCACGTCTCCTACACCGGCGACAGCCCGCTGGGCATCCTGCCCGCCGGGCTGGCAGTGCCCAAACTGACCCGCGGATTGTGCCCGCGCAATACCCACAACGGGCTGAGCGTGTGCCGAGTGGAGGCCGACGTCAAGGGCACCCTGGTCGTGCTCGGCGGCACCAGCGCCAGCAAGATCACCTGGGTACGGCTCGACGGCTTCTCCTCCGTCCTGTCCTGATCATCGCCGAGCACGACCAAGAACACCGCTCCATCGCCTCGGCGTCGATGGCATCAATGTGGATCACTGCGCTGGTGTTCCTCAGGAGAGTTGACGCATCTACCCAGGTCGCCGGGCAGGATTCGGATCGGCGGGCGAGCACGGTCAGGTGTTCCCAGGATCCAATCCGGGGCCGGGAGCGATCAACGTGCGATCGTGACGTGATCGTTCAGGCACGTTTCAACGAGCTCCTACTCGGTCGCCGCGACCAGCCGTAGGACCGGAACGCCGAACCAGCCGCCTGGGCCTCTACCTCGGGGAATGACAGTTGGCGGTGGCCGGGCTCCGAGCGGACGTACAGGTTCTTGGGATGATCGGGCACGCGGGTGGCGGCGCTGGTGTGACCGTGTCTGCGGCATGACGCCGGATTCACCCATGATTTGCAGATCAGTCAGGTACCGCCCACCGACGCGCCATAGACTTGCGGCCGATTTCCGGACGTTCAAGAAGCGGTGGATACATGGCTGGGACCCCTCGCGAACAACTGGCTGAGCTGCTCGGAGCTATGGCGGAACCCGCGGCCTCCAGCGTCTACCGCAAGCTCTTCATGACCGATCTGTCGGTGACGGTCGACGGTGTCGGCCCGCTGCGGTTCCCGGTCGGCGAGGAGCAGGTCGCCCAGTTGCGTGAGCTCGGCCGGCGTGCGCGGTTCGGACGGGGCGAGGAGACACTAACCGACCTGCAGGTTCGTGACACCTGGGAGATCCCCAGGGAACTGGTGCGCATCGAATGGACGGACGCGTTCGCCACCGTCCTGGAGGTGATGCGCGAAGAGCTCGGGCTACCGGCCCACTGCGAGCTCACGCGGGAGCTTCACTCCATGCTGGTCTATGAGACCGGCCAGTTCTTCGTCGCGCACCAGGACTCCGAGAAGGACGACGCCATGGTCGCGACCCTGGTGGTGACGCTGCCCTCCGCGCACACCGGTGGTGAGCTGCTCGTCGAGCACAACGGCCAGACTGTGGAGTACCGAGGGTCGAAGGTCGCGGTCTCGCTGGTGGCCTTCTACGCCGACTGCCGCCACCAGGTGCTCCCGGTGAAGACGGGGAATCGGATCGTTCTCACCTACAACCTGCTCCTCACCGGTGACAGCGACGCCGCCGCACCCGAGGGCAAGCCGGCCGATGGCCTCGCGGCCTGCCTCGCCGAGCACTTCGCCACCCCGATCACCCGTCCGTACGGCGGAGGCCAGGGCGATCCGCCGTCACGGCTGGCCTACCTTCTCGATCATGAGTACACGGCCCGGGGACTGAGCTGGTCCCGGTTGAAGGGTGCCGACGCGGCTCGGGCCGCCCTGCTGCGAGCGGCGGCAGACCAGGCTGGCTGCGAGGTGGCGCTGGCCCTCGCAGAGATCCAAGAGACCTGGGACGCCTTCGACGAGAACGAAGACGAAGACGACTACTACGAGGAAGAGGAAGAGGAAGAGGAGAAGGACGAGGACGGGCAGTATGTCGTCCAGGATCTCATCGAATCTTCCATCACCCTCAGCCACTGGCTCGACCCGAAGAATGGCCGCCTTGAGAAGATCTCGCTGACCATAGAGGACGCGGAGGTCACCACGAGCACCCCGTCGGCCGACCTGAGGCCCTATGCCTCGGAGTACGAGGGCTACATGGGCAACTACGGCAACACCCTGGACCGCTGGTACCGGCGTGCCGCGCTGGTCATCTGGCCCCGGAACCTGAGCTTCGCCAGCCGGGCCGAGGTCTCCGCGCTCGGGGCGCTGAACGAACTCGGCGAAATGATCCACGACGGAGCCGCCACGAAGGCCCGCGATGCCGCCCAGACGTTGGCGCCGTTCTGGCAGCAGGCCGTCGGTTCCGGCCCCCAGGACGAACTGCTCGCCAATGCCCTCCAGGTCGCCGTGGGACTGGACGCCGACGAGACGGCCACCATGCTGCTCTCCCCGTTCCGGCTTGAGTGGCTGACCGCCGCCCACGCGGCGGCGCTGGCCAAGCTGGCCGCGCACTACGGCGAGGTCTGGCTGGCCGATCTCCTGCGCAGCTGGTCCCGATCCTGGCCGCCACGTGGTTACGGCCATGACCCGAATCTGATCGAATGGATCTCGGACCTCCCGCGGCTGACCGCAGTGTTCCAGGACGCCGGAGCCACCGGAACCACGCTCGCCCACCTCATCCTCGAACCGTCGTGGGAGTGGTTCGCCGGCCTGGTCCGCCCCGCGCTAACCGGAGCCGCCACCATCAGCCGGGAGGAATGGCTAACCAGCCTGGGCCAGCCCTTCTCCGGCATCCTCACCGCCGCCGCGCAGAGCGGATCAACCGTGGTGCTGAACGGCGCGAGCGAACTCGGCCGCACCTCCGACGACCAAGTGGTCCGACTCGTGGCAGCCGCCCTGCGCTCCTCCATCGAGACCTCGCACCCGGTCTTCGGTGAGCTGGCCTCCAACTGCGTCGGACGGATCCGCGCCTCACTGGCCCGGCCGCCGCGCGACCCTGACGACTGGTCCGTCGAGTCGCCGGGCGGGTGCGCATGTGATCTGTGCGCGACGCTCACGACCTTCCTGAGGGACCCGCAGCGTCAGGTCTTCGAATGGAAGCTCGCCAAAGAGGGCCGCCGCCATGTCCATTCCCGCATCGACATGGCCGAACTGCCGATAAGCCACCAGACCAGGCGGGAGGGCAGGCCGTACACCCTGGTCCTCACCAAGACCAAAGCGCTCTTCGAACGGGAACATCGCGCCCGCGCGCGAGAGCAAGCGGACCTGGCCTGGCTCACCGAACACTGGAAGTGATCGCCTGAGCGGTTGAAGCCCCCGAGGTATCAGGCCGCGAGATGATAAGCGGATGCTTGTTGTGCGCGCGACCAAGAAGTTCCTCGACCGCGTCGGCCCGCCCAACCTCGACGAGACCGAGCAACCCGGCACACTCTTGGTGGTACGCCACCGTCCTGTTCTGGCGGCCGCAGGTCGCGTTGTTCGTCAACGAGCCGACGCTCCTGCCCGTGCTGATGCCGCTGGCGCCCGGCGCCACTCTGCTCGAAAGGTTCCCCTCCACGGTCGCCGCGGTGCTCGCCATGCACGGCGCTCCACAGCCGATCATCGACGACGAGATGCACCGGATGCGGGAAAAGCGGCTCGCCAAGACTACAAACCGCAGCGTCACCGGTGTCATGACGGAGTTCGCTCGGCTTGCCGAGTTCTACCGCGAAGGCACCTCGGAGCTGCCGGAACTCGCGAGGCGCTTGGCCCGCGTACCCTGTGGTCCGCTCTACAAGCGGCACGTCAGCCCCGATCGCGAGTTCGACGCGTTCCTGCGCTCCATCACACCGGCGAATGGCTGAACCGCGATAAATCCTGGGGGTCTCCTACAGGTCATCCTCGGGTCTACGGCCCGACCTGTGATGCTCCCGCCGCCACTCATGATCCCAATACGAGCCGTGTACGGCACGCAGCCGCTCCAGCGCCACCCCCAGGTCCACCGCCGCCTGCTCCCGCTCGTCCTCAGCCACCGGGGTGACCCGCGTCGAGCGGATCCGCACCCGCGAGCACATACGCCTCTCGCAGGAACGGCTCCTCCAGCGGCATCCGCTTGGTACCCTCGCACGCCTCGGCCAGGATCCGAAGCTTCTCAACCCCCGCCGGTAACGCCGGCCACACCTCACCACGTGACAAGTCAGCCTACGACTGCCGATGCGGCATCCTTACCCTGTGAACGACGAACGGCATGATCTTCCCGGAAGGGATGTCGAACTCGACCACGCCGCAGACGTGCGGTGGCAGATCCGCACGCTGATCGGGCTCATCGTCAGCGGCGATCTCGACGAGCATCTCCCGGAGATCGCCCGCGCGGTCAACCAGCGTCAGCACGAACGCCACAACGCCCGCGAACGCCAGGTCTTCGCCACCTTCCAGATCGGTGACCGGGTCCGGGTCAACCACAGCATCCGCCCCTCCTACCTGCACGGCGTGACCGGCACCGTGGTGGGCTTCGCCCACAAGAACGTTCGCGTCCTGCTCGACACACCTGCCGGCCGGTTCACCGACGGTGAGGTCACCGTTCCCCCGCTCGGATTGGACTCCCTGTGACCGCCCTGGCTCATTCCGGCCATCCGCGTCCTCACCCAGCTCATGGCCAACCACCCCGAACTGCGTGACGAAGCCGAGAGCATCCCCACCGCACTCGCCGGAGACATCCAGACCACGGTCATGGAGCTGGGCAGTGAGCTGTTCTCCGGACGGACCGGCCACCAACCGGGGCTGGGTTGGGTCCAGCCCTACGACGTCGCCGACGAAATCGTCGCCGAGGTCGTCGAACCGTTCCTGGCCGACGCCGTACGGCGAGCGCAGGCAGGCGCTACCGACGCCGCCGTCACGATGAGCGTCGACATCATCGAAGGGCTCCACTCCCTGCCGCTCCCCACCGAGCTCGACAGCACGATGGTCTACTCCTTCTGCGCCGAGGACTCCGCCTACCAGTGGGCACAAGAGCTGATCGGCCGTCTCCGCGAGGCAGGCGTCGCGCTGCCGGAGGCTACGCTCGCCGAGACCGCACCCGATTGGTTCGACCTCACACAGGCCGACATCATCCAGCGTCGAACAGGTCCCTGAGGACAGCGAGTTCGCGCGGCCCGATCTCCTCACCGGGAAAGACCCGGGCGCAACACTCGATCGCCTCAACCGACGACGTGATCTCTGCCAGTGTCGCCACGTGGCGGAGGTCGTCGTTGCGGCCCGGTCGTCTTCACCGAGCCCCGGGTGCTGCTGGTGGCCCCCGACCACGACCTGGCCCGCCTCGGTACGGTCTCCCTCGAGACGCTCGGCGACTTCCCCGTCCTGGACGGGCGCGTGAACGGCCACCGGAACGTTCCCGAGTACTGGGAGGACGCCTTCACGCCCTTCTCCACGCCCAAAGGCCGTCCGGTCGAGCGCAGTCCGCTGCCGGTGGTGAGCCTGGAGGACATCTTCACCCTCGTCGGCGTCGGTGAGGCCGTCCAGCCCCTGAGCGCCCACGCCACCCGCTACCACGCCCGTCCCGACATCGCCTACCTGCCCATCCACGACAGTCCGCCCGCACGGTGGGTCCTGGTCTGGCGCAGCGACGCGGAGACCGAGCCCGTCCGCGCGCTGGCCCAGATCGTCCGCGATCTGGGCACCCTCGTCATGTGATGTCACGTTTTCCGAAGGCGTCCCGTCTCAGGGTAGACACCGAGGAAAGGCAGAGGCAGATGGCACAGCGGATCGTGATTCTGGGCGCGGGATACACCGGCATGACCACCGCCATGGCCCTGGCCGGCCGTACGCGCGGGCGGGGTGTGGAGGTGACGCTGGTCAACCCGATCACCCGGTTCACCGAGCGGCTGCGGCTGCACCAGACGGCCGCCGGGCAGGACCTGGCCGACCTGCGGATCCCGGACCTGCTGAAGGGCACGGGGATCACGTTCGTCCAGGGCTGGGTGACCGCGATCGATGCCGGGGCCCGCGTGGTCAGCCTGGACGGGGAGCGGACGCTGACCTACGACACGCTGGTCTACGCGCTGGGCAGCGTCGCCGACACCGAGGCCGTGCCCGGGGTGGCCGAGCACGCCTACACACTCGACAGCGCGGCCGAGGCCGGGCGACTGGCCGCCCAGCTGGCCGGCGCGCGGACCGTGGTGGTCGGCGGCGGCGGCCTGACGGGGGTCGAGTCGGCCGCCGAGCTCGCCGAGACGCATCCGGGGCTGCGGGTGGTGCTGCTCAGCCGCGACGTGCCGGGCTCGATGATGGGCGCCAAGGCCCGCGCCTACCTGCACGCGGCCCTGGTACGGCTGGGCGTCGAGGTCAGGTCCGGGGTGGAGATCGCCAAGGTGCTCCCCGGCGGGGTCGAGCTGGCCGGCGGGGAGTGGGTCGAGGCCGACGCCTGCCTGTGGACCACCGGGGTCCGGGTCTCGCCGCTGGCCGCGGACGCCGGCCTGACCGTCGACGAGCGCGGCAGGATCGTGGTGGACGCCACGCTTCGGTCGATCTCGCACCCCGAGGTGTACGCCGTGGGCGACGCGGCCGCGGTGCGCCAGCCGTACGGGATCATCCACGGCACCTGCCAGAGCGGCATCCCCACCGGCGCGCACGCGGCCGCCTCGATCGCCCGCCAGGTCAGGGGCAAGCA
Organism: Nonomuraea sp. NPDC059194; assembly: GCF_042754765.1. Lineage (NCBI taxonomy): Bacteria > Bacillati > Actinomycetota > Actinomycetes > Streptosporangiales > Streptosporangiaceae > Nonomuraea > Nonomuraea sp. NPDC059194. Next base: position 65,350 of record NZ_JBHZBH010000013.1, read on the forward strand.
GCCCCAGCCGTTCCGGTTCGGCTACATCCATCAGCCGATCAGCCTGGGCCGCCGCGACGGGGTCGTCCAGTTCACCCGCCCCGACGACACTCCGCGCGGGCTCTACCTCAAGGGCAGGTGGGCGGTGGCCTACAAGGAGTTCGTCAGCTCCAGCCCGTGGAAGACCTTCGGGCTGCTCAAGAGGTACGGCGGCGCGACGGTCTGGTCGCGTGGCGGGCGCGCCACCCGATGAGGAATGATGGCCCGCCGTGGATGAGCACGTCTTCGAAGACCACCGCAACCTGCTGTTCTCGGTCGCCTACCGGATGCTGGGCAGCGTCGCCGACGCCGAGGATGTCGTGCAGGACGCCTGGCTGCGCTGGTCGGCGGTCGACCGGGCCGACGTCGCCGAGCCGAAGGCGTACCTCGTCAGGATCGCGACCAATCTGGCGGTGGACCGGCTCCGGTCGGCCCAGGTCCAGCGGGAGACCTACGTGGGTCCGTGGCTCCCGGAGCCGATCCTGACCCGGCCGGATGTCGCCGAGGACGTCGAGCTGGCCGAGTCGGTGTCGATGGCCATGCTGGTGGTGCTGGAGACGCTGACCCCGCTGGAGCGGGCGGTGTTCGTGCTGAAGGAGGTGTTCGGCTTCCCGTTCTCGGAGATCGCCGAGGCCCTCGGCCGGTCGGAGGCCTCGGTGCGGCAGCTCGGCCACCGTTCCCGTGAGCACGTGCGGGCCCGCCGTCCGCGGCTGCACGGCGACGCCGCGGTACGGCGGGCGGCGACGGAGAAGTTCTACGCCGCCGCCCTGGGCGGTGACATCAACGAGCTCATGCAGGTTCTGGCGCCCGACGTCACCCTGTGGACCGACGGCGGCGGGAAGGTCCGCGCCGCGTTCCGACCGGTGCACGGCGCGGCCAAGGTCGCGGCCTGGCTGGTCGGGGTGACGCGGCGGCCGTACGAGGGGGTGGCGATCGAGGACATGACCGTCGAGATCGTCGACGTCAACGGCGGGCCCGGCCTGCTGGTGTCCGGCGGCGGACGGGTCCTCTCAGTGCTGACCGTCGACCTGGACGAGGCCGGGCGGGTCGTCGCGATCCACACCATCGGCAACCCCGACAAGCTGGAGCGCCTGTCACCCGCATGATCAGATGTCGCCGAGCATCCGGCCGCTGTCGCTCTTCGGAGCGGCCAGCCGAAGCGACGACAGCGTCTGCAAGCCGGCATGGTCCGCCCGAGCAGGAGGACCATGCGGGCTTCATCAAACGGTGCCCCTAGTGCTCGCCGGCGTGGTCTGCCCGGGCCGGGAGGAGCAGGGCGGTAATGACCACCGCCACGGACAGCACCGCGCCGAGAATGAAGGCCAGCCGCATACCGTCGAGGTTGGCGAGTGCCTCGGTGACGCCCGCGGACTTCAGTGCATCGGCTCGCGCGCTCATCACGGTGATCACGAGCGCGGTGCCGAAGGCCGCCGAGACCTGCTGCAGCGTGCTCAGGATCGAGCTGCCGTGGGAGTAGAGGTGCGGGGGAACGGCGCCGAGCCCCAGAGTGAACACCGGGGTGAAGGTCGCGGCCAGACTCACCATCAGCAGCGCGTGCAGACCGAGGAGCTGCCAGTACGGCATGGTCATCGTGACCTGGGTGAAGCCGGCGAGCGCGAGCATGATCCCGATCGCGCCCGGGATGACCAGAACCCGGCCGCCGAACCGGTCGAACAGGCGGCCGACGGTCGGACCGAGCAGCCCCATCGCAAGGCCGCCCGGCATCACCAGGAGCCCGGTCTGCAGGGCGCTGAGTCCGCGGACGTTCTGCAGGTACAGCGGCAGCAAGATCATCGAGCCGAGCATCGCCATGAAGGACACCGACATCAGGATCAGCGCGACCGTGTAGGTGCGGTGGCGCAGGGTACGCAGGTCCATCAGCGGCGCGCCGCGCTTCTGCAACCTCAGCTGGCGGACGACGAAGACGGCGATGGCGATCAGGCCGACCGCCACGATCGCGGCGGCGACGCCGACGTCACCGCCCTCGAACTGGCTGAGCCCGTAGACCAGGCCGCCGAAGCCGGCCGCGGCGGTTACCACGCTGAACCAGTCGATGGTGCTGAACTGGGGCACTCCAACGTTCTCGAGCTGCTTCAGGCCGCGCCATGCGATCACGGCGGCGATGGGGAGCACCACGGCGAACAGCAGGCGCCAGGACCCGAACTGGAGGATCACCCCGGAGACCGTCGGGCCCATCGCCGGCGCGACCGAGATGGCCAGGGTGACGTTGCCCATCACCCTGCCCCGGTCAGCCTCGGGCACCACCTGCATCAGCGTGGTCATCAGCAGCGGCATCATCACGGCCGTCCCTGACGCCTGGACGATGCGGGCGCCCAGCAGCACCTCGAACGACGGCGCGACGGCGGCCAACGCCGTACCGAGCAGGAACAAGCCCATCGCGGTGGCGTACGCGCTTCGGGTGGACACCCGCTGCAGGAACCACCCGGTGATCGGGATGACCGCGGCCATGGTCAGCATGAAGGCGGTCGAGAGCCACTGCGCGGTCTGCTCGGTGATGTGCAGCGCGCTCATCAACCCCGGGATCGCATTGATCATGATCGTCTCGTTGAGGATGACCACGAACGTGGCGAGCACGAGCAGCCGGATCACGGCCGGGGTGCGACCTGAGACGGCGGCCGCGGATTTGGCGGGTGAGTCGAGCTTCGGGCTGGGCACGGCACCTCAATCGGGGTTGTCGGGCATAACGTGGTCATGGCTGGTGTCCCAGCCGTCGCTCTCATGAGCGGTCGTGGCCATGTAAAGACTGCCGGACGCCACCGACAAAAACTCATCGACCGCGCTCCACACTGCGGTACGTGAGATGAAATGTCACCCGGTTTTCGCGACGATCTTCGTGCAAAGGAGGGGTCTGTTCCGCCCCATGGCCTGGGCGAACATCCCGCACACGCCATGGGAGCGCTCAGTCGGCAGCTCGCGGAGAGTGACCGGAAGCACAGTGGGCATCGAGCGCCGGGCCCAGCGGAGCCGTGTCAGCGGCCGCGTCAGCACGGCAACGGCCCGGTATCAGAGCGGTCGGCGATCGTGGATCCCATGAACGCTTCAGCCATTGTGGCCTCGGGGCTGCGAAAGGCATACAAAGACAAGATCGTGCTTGATGGCATCGATCTGGATGTCCGGACCGGCACGATCTTCGCCCTGCTCGGGCCCAACGGCGCCGGCAAGACCACGACGGTGAACGTGCTGACCACGCTGCTGACCCCCGACGCCGGGAAGGTGGTCGTCGCCGGGCACGACGTGGCCACGGAAACCAAGGCGGTACGCGCGGCGATCGGGGTCACCGGGCAGTTCGCTTCGGTGGACAACCTGCTCACCGGCGAGGAGAACCTGCTGATGATGGCGGATCTCCTGCACCTGCCCAAGGCGGAGGGCAAACGAATCGCCGCCCGGTTGCTCGACCGGTTCGAGCTGGTCGAAGCGGCGAGCAAACCGGCGGCGTCCTACTCCGGCGGCATGCGCCGCAAGCTGGACCTCGCCATGACGCTGGTCGGCGAGCCGCAGATCATCTTCCTGGACGAGCCCACGACAGGACTCGATCCGCGCAGCCGCCGCACCATGTGGGAGATCATCCGGGAACTGGTCGCCGACGGTACGACCATCTTCCTCACCACCCAGTACCTCGAGGAGGCCGACGAGCTGGCCGACCGCATCGCCGTACTCGATCAGGGCCGGCTGGTCGCCGAGGGCACCGCCGACGACCTCAAGCGCCGGGTTCCCGGCAGCCACGTCCGGCTGCGGTTCACCGACCGGCACCAGCTCGACGTCGCGGCACGGGTCCTGAACGTGTCCGCGAGGGACGACGAAGACCTGGCCTTGCGGGTTCCCGGCGACGGCGGAGTGCGGTCCTTGCGCGCGCTGCTCGATCGGCTCGATGCGCATTCGATCGACGTCGAGGAACTGTCGGTGCACACGCCGGACCTGGATGACGTCTTCCTCGCCCTCACCGGTCACAAGAACCTCACCGGTCACAAGAACAAGGAGGTCAACGCACGATGAGTGCTATCTCAGACTCCGCGACCATGTTGCGGCGCAACTTCCGGCACACGATGCGAAATCCGCTGGCACTGTTCAACGGCATCATCATGCCGATGTTCCTGATGTTCCTGATGGTCTACATCTTCGGCGACGCGTTCAGCGTCGGCGTCAACTACGCCGATTACGCGACCCCTGGGTTGATCCTGACGGCCATCTGCTACGGGGTCGGCCCCACCGCGATCGCGGTGAGCTCCGACATGACGACCGGATTCATCAACCGGCTTCGCGTCATGGACGTGTCACGGGCCGCGGTGTTGAACGCGCACGTGATCGCGACCATGCTGCGGAGCCTGGTGGCCATCGCGCTCCTCATCGGGGTCGCGCTGCTGATGGGATTCCGGCCGTCGGCGAGCTTCCCGCAGTGGCTCGGCGTGATCGGCATCATCACCCTGACGGTATTGGCGATCGGCTGGCTGACCGTCGCGTTCGGTCTCGCGGCGAAGTCGGCGGAGAGCGCGGGACTCGCTGCTGTCCCGCTGATGCTCCTTCCCTTCCTGAGCAGCGCGTTCGTGCCGGCCGACAAGATGGGGCCTGGCGCGCGGCAGTTCGCGGAGTACCAGCCGTTCACCCCGATCATCGAAACCCTGCGCGGGTTGCTGAGCGGCACGCCGTCGGCGGGCCCGGCCATCACGGCGATCGCGTGGTGTGCAGGGCTCGCGCTGATCGGCTACCTGTGGGCGCGCGCGACGTTCACGAAGCGAGGGTGATCTCGGCCAGCTCCCGCCAATCCCGCCGCCGGCCGTCGCGGGTCGCCTCGGTGAACACGGTTTCACCGAGGCGATTTCGCGTGTCCGCGGCGATCCTGGAAGCGTCCGGCTGCGAACGATCCGGTGTGCCGCGCACGCCGTCGCTTGCCGCGAGAAGCCGTACGGCCTGCTCGTACTGCCCCTGGCGCAGCGCGAGATCCGCGATCCCGATCAACACCTCGGCGAGCACCGGTGGAAACGCCTTCTCCGTAGCCGTGCGGAACGCTTCGGTCCGGTACGCGCGGGCCTTTTCGAGATCGTCGGTGAGGTAGCCGTACATGTCCATGGCCTTGGCGCGGACCACGTCGATTCGTTCGTCGTTGTCCAGCATCGCCCGCACCGTGGCCAGGTGCTGGTGTGCCTTGTCCGGCTCGCCGCGCCAGCGCGCCTGCTCCGCCTTCGCAAGGGCGAGCTCGGCAAGCGTGTCCGGCCAGGCGATCCCGTCCGCGTACCGCTGCGCTTCGGCCATGGCCGACGTGCTGGATCGCTCATCGGCGAGCAGCCAGTACAGCCGAGCCTGCCGCGCCCGCAGGCCGACCACATCCTCGGTCGCCCCTAGCTCGGTCAGCGCCACAACCGCCTCTTCGTAGTGCTCACACGCGCGTGCGAACTCGCCGAGCATGGCGAGCCGATCGCCCAGGAAGCCCAGCGCCAACGCGATCCCCCACCGGTCACCCAGCGTCCGGAACTCGGCAAGGGCGATTTCGGCGTCGATGTCCACGTCGGTTTCGTCGCCGCCGAGTGTGAGTCGCAACCGGCCACGAGCGAGCCTGGCCTGCGCCCGCACCCATGGATCGTCGTCGGCGATGAGCGGGTCGAAGGCGGGCAGGAACTCCGTCGGCCCGTGCAGCATGCGCTCCAGCGGCGCGACGAACCCCAGCATAGGGTGGCGAAACCCGCTGTGCTGGGTGACCCGGTGCGCCTCCTGGATCCACTTCCGCGCCTGATACTGATCGCCGCCGACCCCGGAAGTCACGAACACTGTCACGATGGTGTACGCCATCGCCCGCACCTCATCGGACACCTCACCGTCCAGCGAGGCCGCCGCGATGCTCAACTCGGTGCCCTCGGCCCGGTGCCCGCTGAGGAACCAGTACCAGCCCACGGCCGCGACCAGCCGCATCGCCTCCTGGGCCCATCCCTCGGCGATCGCCCCGCGCAGGGCCGCACCGATGTTGTCATGCTCGGCCTCGAGCGTGGCCAGCCACTTCAGCTGCTCGGCCGTACGCAGGTGGGGATCGGCCGTCTCGGCCAGCTCGGTGAAATAGGCGAGGTGCGCCCGGCGCGCCGGCTCGGTTTCCCCGGCTTCGACGAGCCGCTGCGCCGCGTACTCCCTGATGGTGTTGAGCATCCGGTAGCGCGGCGTGCCGTCGCCGTCGGCGAGCAGCAGCGACTTCTCGATCAACGCGGTCAGCAGGTCGAGCACCGGCTCCCCGGCGAACGCCTCGTCCCCGCACACCCGTTCGGCCGCTTCCAGGCTCGCCCCGCCGGAGAACACCGAGAGTCGCCCCAGCACGCCACGTTCGGCCTCGGTCAGCAGATCCCAGCTCCAGTCCACGACCGCGCGCAGCGTCTTGTGCCGGGAGAGTGCTGTACGGCTGCCGCCGGTCAACAGCCGGAATCGGTCATCGAGCCGATGTGCCAGCTGATCGATGGACATGGTGCGCAGCCGTGCCGCGGCCAGTTCGATCGCCAGCGGCATCCCGTCGAGTGCCCGGCAGATCCGCGCCATGGCCGACAAGGTGTGTACGTCGGAGCCGATGTCCTTGCGCACCAGATCCGCGCGGTCCCGCAGCAGCCGCACCGCGGGCGAGGACCCGACCTCGGAGGGGTCTGCTCCCTTCGCGGGCAGCGCGAGTGGCTCGACCTGCCACAGCACCTCCCCGGTGATACCGAGCGGCTCCCTGCTCGTGGCCACAATCCGCAGCCGGCGGCACTCCCCCAGAAGCCGATCCGCGAAAGCCGCGGCCGCCTCGATCACGTGCTCGCAGTTGTCCAGGATCAGCAGGATCGCACGTTCCCGGATCGCGGTGATGAGCCGATCCACCGGTTCCCCACCCCGCGCACCACCGAGCAACGCCTGGTCACGCAGGCCGATCGCGGTGAGGGCGGCCTGCGCCAGGTCAGCCTCTGCCTGCACCGAGGCCAGTTCGACCAGCCACGCCCCATCCGGCAGCTCGGTGAGCATCGTCCGCGCGGCCTCCGTGGCCAGCCTTGTCTTGCCGGAGCCACCCGCCCCCGTCAAGGTGACCAGCCGATGATTGATGGCCAGACCGGCGACCGCGCCGACGTCACCGTCCTTGCCGACGAAACTCGTCAGCTCGGCGCGCAGGTTCGTCCTGCGGTTGTCCGCCCGCTCGCCCAGCTCGCCCCGCAGCAACGCGGTGTGCAGCGCGGAGAGCTCGGCCGACGGGTCGACGCCCAACTCCTCAGCGAGCCGCTCGCGCGTCCGCTGGTACACGGTCAACGCCTCGTTCCCGCGCCCCGCCTCGGCGAGCGCCCGCATCAAGGCCGCCACGAACCCCTCCCGCAGCGGGTACGTGGCGACCAGTTCGGTCAGCTCGGAGACCATCTCCGAGCCATTGCCGAGGCGAATGTCCGCATCCACCCGATCCCCGAGCGCGGCAACGTAGAGTTCGTCCAGACGCGCGACCACGGCGTCGAACGCATCGCTGTCTTTCAGCGCTATGTCCGCCATGGGCGTACCGCGCCACAATGCCAGGGCCGAGCGCAGCAGCTCCGCCCGCGCCGCAGGCTCGGCGGCACGGGCCTGGTTTATCAGCTGCTCGAACCGGTACACGTCCACGGCATCAGGAGCCACGGCCAGCCGGTACCCGCCGGAATCCGCCTCGACCACACCGTCCGGCAACACCCTGCGCAGCCTGGACACCAACGCCTGCACGGCATTCACTTCGTCCGCGGGCGGCCGTTCCCCCCAGATCCAGTCCACCAGCCTCGCACGCGTGACGATCCGGCCAGGTTCGAGCGCGAGTGCGGCCAGCAGCGCGCGCAGCCGAATCCCGGGAACCTCCACCACGGCGCCATCGCCGTTCCGGACCTCGAACGGCCCGAGCAATTCAACTCGCACATCAGTCATTGTGCCGAACTGTGGCGACATTACGAGCCGGTCGGCTTCGGCCTCGGCGGGGTCGGGCTCTCCTCGGCGATCACGACGCTCACCATGCGGATGTCTCGCGGGGCGTATTCGAGGACGGCGCTGCTGGTCAGACCGATGACTGTGTCGTGTCAGCGGCCGCGTCAGCACGGCAACGGTCCGATATCAGAGCGGTCGGCGATGGTGGATGCATGAAAGAACACACCGTCACGACGCTGCCGACGGCGCGTCAGCCCGGCTGTCCGTTCGACCCGCCCAAGGAGCTGATCCAGGCTCGCGAGCACGGCCCGATCAGCCGCTACCCCTTCCCCGACGGACATCAGGGCTGGCTGATCACCGGCTACGACCTGGTCAGGTCGGTCCTGGCCGACTCGCGGTTCAGCTCCCGCAAGGAGCTCATGCGCCACCACCCGACCATCGACCTTGGCGACATCGAGGTCCCTCCGGCGCCGCCCGGCGAGTTCCTCCTCATGGACGAGCCGCAGCACAGCCGCTACCGCAAACCGCTGGTGGGCAAGTTCACCGTACGGCGGATGCGACAGCTCACCGAGCGCATCGAGCAGATCACCGCCGACCACCTGGACGCCATGGAGAAGGCAGGGCCGTCGACGGACCTGGTGACCGCGTTCGCCAGGCCCATCCCCTCCATCGTGATCTGCGAACTGCTGGGCGTGCCGTACGAGGACCGGGGCTCCTTCCAGGAGCAGGTCGAGTCATTCCTCGGCGGGGAGGTCAGCGACGAGGAACTGATCGCGGCCTACACCGCGACCCAGCAGTACCTCGCGGAGCTGGTGGCCGCCAAGCGCGCCAACCCCACCGACGACGTGCTCAGCGACCTCACCGACAGCGACCTGACCGATGAGGAGCTGCGGGGTGTCGCCCTGATCCTGCTGGCGGCCGGGTTCGACACCACCGCGAACATGCTGGCGCTGGGCACCTACGCGCTGCTGCAGAACCCGGAGCAGCTGGCGGCGCTGCGCGCCGAGCCCGCGCTCACCGACGGGGCAATGGAGGAGCTGCTGCGGTATCTGAGCGTTGCCAAGCAGTTCGCGAGGGTCGCGCTGGAGGACGTCGAGCTGGGCGGCAAGACCATCAAAGCCGGCTCGACGGTCATCCTGTCGTACAACACCGCCAACCGCGACCCCGAGCGCTTCACCGACCCCCACGTGCTCGACCTGCGCAGGCAGGACGGCGGGCACCTGGCCTTCGGCCACGGCATCCACCTGTGCCTGGGTCAGCAGCTGGCCCGCGTCGAGATGCGGGTCGCGCTCCCCGCGCTGTTCAACCGCTTCCCCACGCTGCGCCTGGCCGTACCGGCTGAAGAGGTTGCCCTGCGCCCGGAGACCGCCGACATCTACGGAGTGAAGAGCCTCCCGGTCACCTGGGACGCCTGACCGCCCCTGGCACCAACCCATTTCCATAACAGATGCAAAGGAGCACCACCATGTCCACCACCCTTACCGACCACGACAAGCTCACCCTGCGGACCGCCGCGTGGGGCGCCGTCTCACTGATGTCCGCCGCGGGTGCCGCCGGCTCGGCCCACAAGGTCGCCACCCACGGCTCCATCGCCCTGACCTCCGCGACCGGCCTGGTCGGGCACGTGGTCACCAAGGCGCCCAAGGGTGTGAAGTACGGCAAGTCCGTGGCCGCACTCGCCGACCAGGTGCTGCCGGCCCTGACGACGGCCATGAGCCTGCTCAAGCAGCAGAATCCGGCAGAGGCCGACAACTTCCGTCGCACCGTCATCGTCGCCATCGAAGCGGCCGCCCGCACCCACCAGGGCGAGCCCAGCCCCACCATGGCCGAGATGGCCCGCAAGATCACCGCAGCCCTCGACGCCGCTTGACGGGATGCCGACCCGCGCAGCCACAGCTCGTCACCGGGGTCCACTCCGGACCCCGGTGACATGGTGGCGTGGCGGGTCGCGAGCGCGGGTTCGGCTCGTGAGCAGGCCTCCCATTCGGGTAGGTGTCACCAGCCCCAGCAGCAGCTCACCTGGGTGTCAGCGCAGACCATCCAAGGAGATCGTGAGATGCAGGCGACCCACAAGCCACGCCACCGCAGCCTCGACGTGGACGGAATCGAGGTCTTCTACCGGGAGGCAGGCGCGGCGGACAAGCCCTGCGTGCTGCTGCTGCACGGGTTCCCGAGCGCCTCGCACACCTTCCGGCACGACTCTCGCCGCTGGCCGAGGTCACCCGAGTCATCCGGCCGCCACGACCCGTTCTTCGACCTGTCCGAGATCATGGGCTATGCGCGAACGCTCGACCGGCTCGAGATGCACGTCTACGACGGCGGCCACCTCATGCTCGAGACCCACGCGCCCGAGTGCGCCGCGGCGATCGCGTCCTTCATCACCGATGTCACCGCCGAACGCGCCACGGCTGACGGCGTCACTGGCCGTCCGGGCTGACGTACGGCGGTCCTGACCTGCCCGCCAGAGCGGAAAGGCCCTCGCGGGCGTGTGACTGTTCCGCACGGTTGCCCACCTCGACGGCCACGTCGAGGGCGGTGCCGTACAGGCGTTCCGCCTCGCAGAACTCGCCGAGCGCCAGCGCGACCGCCGCCAGGCCGTTGAGCGCCTTGGCCTCGCCGCGCCGGTAGCCGAAGCGGCGGTACAGCTCCAGTGCATCGCCGTGGTGCGCGCGCGCCTGCGCCGACAGGCCTTGCCGCAGGCAGGCGACGCCGAGATGGTGCAGGGCGTCCGCCTCGCCGCCCCGGCTGCCGATGGTACGAAAGAGCCCCAGCGCCTCCCGGTGGAGTCCGGCTGCCTCGGCGAACCGGCCCAGCCGCTCGTGCGCGACGCCGAGGTAGTCCGTGGTCACCGCCTCGCCGAACCGGTCGCCGAGCTCGCGAAACAACTCCAGGGCACAGCGCAGGGCGGCGAGCGCCGCCTCGTGGTCACCGGCGGCGACTCGCACGCTGCCCAGGCCGGTCAGCGCCCGCGCCGGTCGTCGGCGGTACGGCAGGCGGCCAAGGCCTGCTCGAAATGCTCCACTGCCAGCCGGTGGCCGCCCTGCACGTGGTGAACCCAGCCCAGGTCGGTCAGCGCCCGGCCCTCACCCGCCGGGTCTGCGAGCCGCCGGGCCGCTGCCAGAGCCTTGCCTGTGGGACGATCCGGATCATGGCTAAAGGAACGCCCCTCATGGACTTGAAGAGAGCAAGACGTTCCGGCGAACCTGTGAGAGTCAGCCGTGAGATCGACTGTGGGGATCGGCTCGATGCCTACGTGGTCGGCATCGGCCGCAAGTGGGTACTGCTGCACACCATCTCCGACGAACTTCGACTCGACGGCCACTCGGCCATACGTCTCCGCGACATCAAGTACGCGACGCGTTCGGGCTGGAAAGGTGCAACCATGACCCATCGTGCCCTCGCCTTGCGTGGGGAGTGCGTCCAGCCTCTGGCCGGGGTCGACCTTGATACCACCGCGGGACTGATTGAGACGCTGACCGCGGCGTTTCCTCTCATGGCTGTCTACATCGAGAAGATCGACCCACATATCTGCTACATCGGTCGCCCTCACGGGGTCACCCGGAAGAAGCGATTGCGTCTCCAGGAGATCGGGCCGGCTGCGGACTGGGCACTCACCTACTCCACGAACAAGACAACGGACATCACCCGGTTCGACGTCGGTGGCGGGTACATCGATGCCCTCCATGCGGTCGGCGGAGATCCACCAAAGTGTTGATCTTCGACAGTGCGGCTGGTAGGCGCCGGACCCCATCCCCACCCCTACCGGGCGGAAAGCGGCGTACGCCTGCAGCGGCTGGCTCTCGATCCACCGGCCGCTGCCGTGGTGGCGCGGCTGTTCCGGCTCCGGATCGCCGGACTGGGGGCTGACCGGATCGCCAAGGTGCTCAACGCGGACGACATCTCCTGTCCATCGGCTCACGATCGCGCACGTAACCGTCATCGTGAGGGAACCGAATGGACAGGGGGTGCGGTGTGGTGTGGTGTAAGGCCACGATGTGGACGCGTTGTTCGTGCCGCACGGCGTGGTGCTGGAGGAGCCGCGGGTGGCCGAGCAACTGGGGCTGCCGCCGTTGTGGCTGAACGAGCAGGCCAGTGTCTACATCTCGGGCGAGCCAGACCCCGGCAAGCGCCACCAGAGCATGTCTTCGCGATGAAAGCGCTGGCGGCGCGGGGACGCGTGACGGTGAGATCGGGCTCCTCGACAGGGAGCCAGGCGACCAGGACGTCGATGTCCCTGGTGCGAAGGGTTGCAAAGGCGTTGACGAAGGGGCTGTGGCGGATCTGGAGCCCCCATTGCGGGTGACGGGCGCGGAAGGCCTCCCAGAAGGGACGCAGGTCGTAGGCGTTGCTGGGCAGCATCCCGACGCGCAGCATGCCGGCCATGCCCCGTCCGGCGGCGATCGCGTCGGCGATCGCCCGCTGCGTCTGCTCGTAGGCCGGTCGCAGGCCGGCGTGGAAGCGTTCGCCCACGGGGGTCAGCGCCACCCTGCGCGTGGTCCGGTCGAACAGCCGCGCGCCGATGAGGCGTTCCAGCTTCTTGACCGTCTGGCTGACCCGCGCCGTCGACACCCTCAGCCGCTCGGCGGCCCGCCCGAAGTGCAACTCCTCGGCGGCCGCCAGGAAGATCTCGATATCGCGCTGTTCCATGAGATACCCCTGTTCGACCGTTAACACGGGACTTAACCACTGTTGCGAAGTTTGCCGTTTTTCTTGTTGAGACGAAATGAGACCGTTGAGGAGACGTGGAAACCGCTTAGGAAGTGACATACATGGAGCTCAGCGTTCATACCTTCGTCAGCCTCGACGGCGTCATGCAGGGGCCCGGCGGGCTTGAGGAGGACCCCAGCAACGGCTTCGAGCGCGGCGGCTGGCTCGTGCCGCACAGCCAGGCCGGCCAGCTCGACCCCGTCGACGGCTGGTTCCGCAAGGCCGACGCCATCCTTGTGGGGCGCAACACCTTCGAGATGATGCGCACCTACTGGTCGCAGGTGACCGACCCGGACAACATCGTCGCCACCGCGCTCAACACCTGGCAGAAGTACGTCGCCAGCGACACCCTGTCCGACGCCGACGCGGCCTGGGGCAAGACCACGGTGCTGCGCGGCGACGTGATCGAGCAGGTACGCAGGCTCAAGGAGCAGCCAGGCGGCGAACTGCAGGTGCACGGCAGCTGGCAGCTGGTGCGCACCCTGCACGATGCCGGGCTCGTCGACACCTACCGGTTGATCCAGTTCCCCGTCGTGGTCGGCGACGGCAAGCGCCTGTTCGCCGACGGCGCCACCCCGGCGACCTACCGGATCACCGAGTCGGAGGTGCTGGCCGGGGGTTCGGGCGCGGTCGCGCTCACCCTGCGCCAGAACGGGTTCGGCACCACCGGCACCGGCGAGTTCGTGGTGCGCGACGGCGAGGAGGCCGCCATGTGACAACGACCGGTCACCGGACGACCCTCGTGGACCAGCAGGTCACGGTACCCGCAGCCGACCCCCAGCCGATCGTGCGCGCCTCCGTCCAGTGTGGAGCCCGAACACACGACGAAGGAGCACACCATGACCGTGAACCGTGAGATCCACCTGGCCGCCCGCCCCTTCGGCGAGCCCCGCCCCGACGACTTCGAGCTGGTCGCCGCCGCGGTGCCGGAGCCGGCCGAGGGCCAGATCCTGGTCCGCAACACCTGGATGTCGGTCGACCCCTACATGCGCGACCGGATGGACGAGGGAGAGTCGTACCTGCCGCCGTTCCAGCTCGGCACGCCCATGGACGGCTCGGCGATCGGCGAGGTCGTGGCCTCGCGCTCGGCGGAGATCCCGGTGGGCGCGACCGTCGTGCACTTCCTCGGCTGGCGCGAGTACGCGGTGCTGGACGCCGCCGCCGCGACCGTCGTCGACCCCGCCCTGGCATCCGCCGAGACGTGGCTGGGCGCGCTGGGCACCACGGGGCTGACCGCCTACGTCGCCCTGACCGAGGTGGCACCCGTACGGGAGGGAGACGTGGTCTTCGTCTCGGCGGCGGCCGGAGCGGTGGGCAGCGTCGCCGGACAGCTCGCCCGCAAGCTGGGCGCCTCCCGGGTGATCGGCTCGGCGGGCGGCGCGCTGAAGGCGCGCAAGCTCGTGGCCGACCTCGGCTACGACGCCGCGATCGACTACCGCGCCGGTTCGCTGGCCGAGCAGCTGGCCCAGGCCGCCCCCGACGGCATCGACGTCTACGTCGACCACGTCGGCGGCGACCACCTGGTGGCGGCCATCGACGCGCTGCGGCCCGGCGGCCGGATCGCGATGGTGGGCGCGATCAGCTCCTACAACGCCACCGAGCCGGTGCCCGGCCCGAGCAACCTGTTCGAGCTGGCCGCCAAGGACGCCACCCTGCGCGGCATGCTGATCAACTCCTACTTCCACCTGTTCCCCGAGTGGATCGGGAAGGCGGCCGGGTGGCTGGCCGACGGCTCCCTGCGCACCGAGGTGACGGTCGCCGAGGGGATCGAGCGAGCGCCCGAGGCGTTCCTGGACATGATGCGCGGCGGCAACGTCGGCAAGATGCTGGTACGTCTCTGACCCGCGCCGAGGGTCAACCCCGAAGCGCCGCCTGGTTGCGCAGCCCCATGCCAGGGACGGGCCGCATGCCGCGTCGCTCGTAGTACGGCTGCAGCGGCGGATCACACAGGAGGTCGACCGAGTAGAAGCCGCTGGCGGCCTTCAGGACCCGGTCCACAAGCCCCATCACGCAGTGCGCAGCAGGTCGTGCGGCATGCTCCAGCCTTCGGCCAGCCGGGAGGGGTAGATGTTGACCGCGTCGCCGAAGAACTCGCAGAACTTCATGATCAGTGGATCCCAGGCGAGCGGGTCGATGTAGTTGGTTCCCGGGATGACCAGCTTCTCCTCGACGTGGACGCGCACGATCTCGACCTGGAAGGCGGTGGCGAACGGCGTGGGAGCGCCGAACGGGTACGCCTCGGTGACCCTGCACTCCAACTGAATGGGACATTCGGCTACCCGGGGCGCCCCGACCAGGTCCGCGGGCTGCTCCGTCAGCCCCGCGACCGCGAGCTTGTCCGGCACGTACCGGTAGCCCTGCTGTGCCTTGCCCGGTGTCACCTCCGGCGCCCCGGTGGTCAGCGCGAGCCGGTCGACGACGTCGACCATCGCCGAGGAGGGCAGGTTGAGCACGCACTCCCGCTCGCGCAGCAGGTTCGCTGTCGTCTGCGCGGCGTTGCCCATGCCCAGCATGCAGCTGCGACCCAACCACCAGGCGGAGGACATCGGCGCGAGGTTGGCGGTGCCGTCCTCGTTCCGCGAGCCGATAAGCACCACGGGCGTCCCGAAGTACATCACCTTGAGATCAAGCGGCATGTGCACGGATACATCCTTCTGCGTCGAATTTCAGCGCCGGGTGCGACTCTGGCGGCTGCGCGCGCGATCCGCTGGCGGTGATCGGACGTCGCATTCACGCCGCGTCGTAAGCCTGCGCAGGGTGAACGGCTCGGCCAGGATCTCCTCCAGCACCCTGGCGACATGGGTGAAGTGCGGGAGCGTGAAGTGGTGAGCCAGCGCGTCGGCAAGGGGATCCGGCCTGCACTGGGCGATGTGTACGGCAGGGCCGAGCTGGCCCTGCGTGCGGAGTTGGGGCACACGTCGATAGCCGACGTGCTACGCGAGACCCTGCTGGTGAGCTAGACGCCCTGGGTTCGGCGGCTTTCGGTGTACCCCTTGGTGTAACCGCGGCGGACACCTTCCCGGCGCTGCCGGTGCGGACCGGCGAGAACGTCTTCGTGTGGTTCGCCCGGTTCGCCGACGAGCGGCACCTCATCGAGCATCTGGACCGCCTGGAGCACTCGGATCGGTGGCGCGACAAAGTGCTGCCCACCTTGTCGGCGATGCTGGCCAGAACCCCGCAGCGGTTGCGACTGGCTCCTACCGCGAGATCCCTGCTGCGCTGAGCGCGTCGGTCGCGCCTGCCGGTTTTCTACGGTCAGGGGCGGAAAGTGAGCCATTGCCCGTAATGGTTTGATGGCGCTGCGTAACCGCTCGTGGCCTTCGGCCGACGATCGACAAGCGTAAAGCCCCTAGACAGGTGGCATCAGGCGGGGATCGCGTTCACGAGGCCGCCGTCGATTACCAGGTCCTGGCCGTTGATGTAGGACGCCTCGGGGGAGGCGAGAAACGCCACTGCTGTGGCGATCTCCTCCGGCTGGCCGAACCGGCCAGCCACGACCCGACTGGTGATGGCCGCCGCCTCCGTCTGGCTCAGTGCCGCAGCCGGGTACATCGGTGTGTCGATGTACCCGGGGCTGATGGAGTTGACGCGGACGCCACGCGGCGCGAGTTCCGCCGCCAGGGTGCGGGCCAGGTTGTGCGCGGCCGCCTTGGTGGCCGAGTACAGCGTGAGAATGCCGTTGCCGCGATGCAGGGTCCAGGAGGCGTTGATGACGATGGAGCCTTCGTCGGCGATCAGCGGCAGCGCCTTCTGAATCGTGAAGAACACACCCTTGAAGTTCACGTCGACGGTGTGATCGAAGTCGGTTTCAGTGATGTCGGCAAAGGGCGCGAAGGTGCCCACTCCGGCGTTGGCGAAGACGATATTCAGCCTGCCGTACCGCGCCTTGATCGTGTCCATCAGGGCGTCCAGACCGTGGAGGTCGGCTGTGTCGGCCACCACGCCGAGCGCGCGCGGGCCGAGCATGGCGGTGGCCTGGTCCACGCGCTGCTGGGTGCGGCCGGTGACGATCACGTGGGCGCCTTCGGTGATGAGACGGTGTGCGGTGGCCAGTCCCATGCCGCTCGTGCCGCCGGTGATCAGCGCGGTCTTGTCGACAAAACGTGTCATGTCAGTGCTCCAGAAAGCCGGTCGGCAACCGCTGCCAGCCAGTCGGGGCGGGCGTTGCCGAGCAGGTGGTCGCCGTGAGGGAGGTGGAGGTATTGTCCGCGTGATGCCAGGCGGGCCAGCGGCTCGCCGTTGGTCACGCCGGGAATGACGTCCTGGCCGCCGTCCACCACCAGCAGCGGGCAGGTGATCTTCGGGGCGAAGGGTGGACAGGTCCACCTGGCGGGCGAAGCGACGGGCCGCTTCTTCTCCGCCGGCGCGTTGGATGAGGAGGTTCCGTACGGGGGGTGGCAGGACGTCCCAGTCAGCCGGAAGGGACCGCTGACGGTCACGACGGCCGCGACGCGGGTTTCACGGGCGGCGCTTTCCGCGACGTAGTAGCCGCCGAGGCTGAGCCCGACGAGTCCCACGCTCTCGGTGCCAAGTGCGTCGATGAGTACGCCCTGTCCCGGCCCGTCCATGGCGAACACCTCGACCTTGATCAGCACCTCGCCCGGGGCGGGCGTGGGCTGAGCATCCTGGGCGAACTCCACCGGCCGCGCTGCATCTCCCGTGGGGATCAATCTACGCATGCGGTCATGAAACCGTCATTCGGGTCGTGTGATCCAACAACGTAAGCGACAGGCCGACAACCACCGGTTGTCGCCTAAGGTGACAGACGTGGACCTCGACCTGGCGCAGGTGCGCGCGTTCGTATTGGCCGCCGAAGAACTGCACTTCGGCCACGCAGCCGAGGAGCTGTCGATCTCCCAGCAGGCGCTTTCCAAGCGGATCGCCCGCCTGGAGTCCACGCTCGGCAGGCGCTTGTTCGAACGTGGTGGCCAGGGGGTGCGGCTCACCGAGGCCGGGCAGCGTTTCCTGGAGCCTGCCCGGCAGGCGTTGGCCGCCGCGGACCAGGCCGTGGCGGCGGTGCTGGATGCGCAGCGTCCGCTGCGGATCGACGTGTGGGGTCACCTGTACGCGCCCATGCGCACGTTGGCGCAGGTGACGGCCGGCGAGCTGCGGCTGGAACTGGGGCACGGCCGTGACCTGCCCTCGGTGATCGCCGCGCTGATGCACGGCGACATCGACGCCGCCTTCGGCCGCGTCCACGCGCCGCTGCCCGCCGGGCTGACGCATCGCCTGGTACGGCTGGAGCCGGTGGATGTGATCCTCAGCGCGGATCATCCGCTGGCGAACGCGCCGGGGATCCGGCCGGCGCAGTTGCGTGACGGCGTGCTGTGGACCCCAGGGGCGCTGCACCGGCTGGACTTCCTGCGCCGCTTCGCCGAGTCCTTCGGCGTCCGCGAGCGCGCCGAGGGCGCGAACCTGGGACTGGACCACTTCCTGGCCGACCTGGCGGTCGACACGCGGCGCTTCAGCCTGCTGCCGGCGGAGGCGCCCCTCCCGCCGCGCCCGACGATCCGCTCGGTCCCGCTGGTCGGCCCCACGCCCCTGTACGCCTGGTCATTGCTCTGGCGCGGCAACGGCGGTCATCCGCTGCTGGACACCCTGATGAGCGCCTTCGTGGCAGAGGCAGAGCGCAACCAGTGGCTGGAATACGATCCCGTCCGCGACTGGCTTCCCGAGCGCCACCTCGCCGACGCTGATGCATCGGCTACACCGTGAGGCGCCAACGTCTCCCCCGCAGGGCGACGTCGAAGGGCCAGACCTTCATCTCCTGCACAGCACCGCATCCAGCAAGGTCACCTACACAACGACCTCACCTTCCGCGCTCGTGGCGCACTTAAAGGGTGCGGACTCCGGAGATGGACATGCCGTGGCCCGCTGACACCCTTGATCGCTGCTCTCAGGCGGACGAGAGTATGGCTCTGGCGACCGTGTCGGCCATAGCCTCGGCTCCCGCGTCGTTGGGATGAATGTGATCGCCGCTGTCGTAGTCGGACCGCAGGACGGCAGGCGCGGCTGGGTCGCGCAGCGCGCGATCCAAGTCGGCGACGATGTCGCAGTGGGCGCGGATCCACTCGTTGACGCGCTGCCGTGTCCGTTCCCCCTCGGGGGTGGCGAATCCAGGGCTGACGCCGTCCGCTCCACCGAAGGGTGTCACGGTCGCCACGACCGTCGTCAATCCTGCTCGGTTGGCTTGTTGGGTGATCGAGGTCAGTCCGGCGACGAGCTCGTCCGCCGACACAGTGGGCAGGCCCAGCATGCCCGGCATGCCGATGTCGTTGAGGCCCAGTTGCACGATGACGTGCGTCACCCCCGGCGCAGCGAGCACGTCGCGCTCGAAGCGGGCGATACCACGCGCGCCGAAGACGTCACTGAGCAGCCTGTTGCCGGCAATGCCGAGGTTGAGCACGGCCGTGCCGCTGAGTTTGCCGGCCAAGAGGTCGGGATAGCGGTGGTGACTGCCGTGGGCGGTGCCCACTCCGTCGGTGAGTGAGTCGCCGAAAGCCGCGACCACCTGGCCTCCCTCGGGCGCCTTGATGTCGACACCGGCCAGGTAGAAGCGGGGTTCCACCTCTTCGGCACCCGTCAGGTGCGTCCGGGAGACGGCGTCGCCCGCTACCACGTATCCGGTCTGCAGGGCGAAGGGATGGTAGGTCGCCAGCCCTGCATCTGAGGGGTGATAGGTGCTGACCACCAGATCGGTCTGGCCTGTTGTGCCAAAGTAGACGGGATCGCTTACGGCTTCGGCCCCAGCGTCGATCGTCACATGCGCTGTCCCGGCGAAGGTGACCGCGGTGTCGGTGCCGGTGGTGATCGAGGATCGGGTGTCGTGCGTGGCCACGCTGGTCCGGGCGATGGTGAGGGACTGCTTGCCGTACTGGTTGCTGAGCCGTACCCGCAGTTGATCGCCGACTCCGTGGACGCGCACGATCTGACGGAGCGTCTGGTCGTGGAAGGCTCGCGAGGGGTAGATGAGCGTCATCGACTCGTAGGCGCTGACCGGGGCGGATCTGAAGGCCGCCGTCCATGTGGTGGTCATGTGTTCAGCCCCCCAGGGAGTGCAGCAGGTCGCGGGTGACGCCGCTGAGCCGCGCGGCGGCCTCAGGCGAGAATGACGGGTGGTCCAGGCTGATCGGCGTGGTTTGCAGGAAGGCGCTGAGCGGGGCGGCGGGCGGGGCGTCGATGCGGGCGATGATGGGTTGGACGCCTTCGGCGACCGGCGCGCCGTACCTCTTGAGCCGCTCGACGTGGGCGGCGGTCGCGGCGTCGTACTCGCCGCGGAAGGCGGTCGACACGGGCCCGGGGTTGATCAAGACATAGCGGGTACGGCCGGCCGCCCGTTCGGCGGCGAAGGCGGCGCCGAGCAGGTCGTTGGCGCGCCCGGCCTGCATTTGGGCCGCCACCCCGTCGTAGCCGCGCTCCAGCATCATGTCGTCCCAGTGGATGCGGCCCATGGGGACACCGGGTCCCGACACGTTGATGATGACCTCGGGATCGGTCAGAGCGTGGCTGAGGAGGTAGCGGCTCAGGTACTCCAGCGCGAACGTGGCCTCGAGTCCCTCGGCGGTGACGAATCGGGTGGATCGGAAGTACCTGGCGCACAGGACGAGTGCGTCAACGGTCGGGTAGGTGGCGTTGATCTCGTCGATGACGCGCCGGTTCTCGCTGACCAGGCTCAGGTCGGCCGCGATGAGATGAGCTCCGGGGAGGGCCTTGTCCGCGTCGCGGTCCTTGTCACGGCCGACGATGACGACCGTGTCGCCTCGCCGGAGATAGGTACGGGCGAGCTCAGCGCCCATTCCGTATGTGCCACCTGTGATCACGAGGGTCTTCAAAGGGATGCCTTTCCAGTCAGAGCGGGTTCGGGAGCGATCGAAGGACGGCCGGGCAGGAGCGGGATGACCGCCAGAATGATCGCGATCATGGCTGCGGCGAGCCAGAAGATGCCGTGGAAGCCGGTGATCGGGTCACCGGCGGTCTGCAGGACGAGCGTGACCAGCGCAACGCCCAGTGCGGCGCCGAGCTGGTTGAGCATGTAGAGCACAGAGCTGCCCTGCGCCACGAGCGGGCCGGGCAGGCTCCGGTAGAGCGACCCCATAGTCGGAGCGCTGAAGCAGCCCATGCCGAGCCCGATCGCGAGCGCGGCCAGCACTGGCCAGACTTCGGCGGTGCCGCCGCCGATCCGGGTGAAGGCGAGCGCGCTGAGCCCGGCCAGGATCGCGCCCGCCGTGGCCAGGCCGCGCGCGCCGAACCGGTCCGATAGCCGTCCGGCCAGCGGCATGGCGATCGCCCCGCCCAGGCCTGCGGGAGCCATCAGCAGCCCGGCGGCCAGCACACCGTGCCCGTGTACATGCTGGTAGTACAGCGGCAGGGCGAACAGCGTCGCGAAGTTGGCCAGGCCGCCGAGCCCCATGATGGCGACGCTGGCGACGAAGCCGCGGCTAGCGAACAGCCTGGGCTCGATCAGAGGTGGCGTGCGGCGGGCACGCAGCGCGTGCACGGCATAGCCGGCCAGCAGCACCGCGGCTGCGACCAGCGGCAGGACGGGATGCCCGCCCTGCTCGGCCGACTGCGACAAGGCCAGCACCAGAGCCGCGAAGCCGGGCGCGAGCAGGGCCAGGCCCAGGACGTCCAGCCGGGTCCGCGCCTGGTCCACCGGCGGGTCGGCGGGCAGAACGCGCCGCGCGAGCAGGTAGGCGAGCACGCCGACGGGCACGCTGAGCAGGAACATCCAGCGCCAGTCCAGGGCGTTCAGCACCGCGCCGCCCGCGACCGGCCCGAGGACGGGCCCCAGCGACAGCACCACTCCCATCAACCCCATCACCCGTCCCGCGTGGCGCCAACCCGCGGCACGGGCCAGCAGGATCAGCACCAGCGGGTCGAGGATCCCGGCGCCGACCCCCTGCAGGGCGCGGAAGGCGATGAGGCTGCCCACGTCCCACGCCAGCCCGGCGGCCAGCGAGCCCACCACGAACACCGCCAGGCCCGCCAGCCAGAGCCGCTTGCCGCCGAACCTGTCGACCGCCCAGGTCGTGAACGGGATGGTGGCTGTGACGGCCAGCAGAAACCCGGTCGAGGTCCAGCCGACGGTGCCGAGCGAGGTGTGGAACGTGGCGGCCAGGGTGCCAGTGGCCACCGCCGCCATCGTGCTGTTGAGAATGCCCAGCAGTCCGCCGAGCAGGATCACGGCGATCATCGCCAGTAGCCGGGGATCCAAACGATCGTCATCTGAACTCACGGGTTCAACATAGTTACCTAATGAGTATGCATGCAACTCGATCGTCCATGAGAATGAACCCGTTGGTATAGTCGGGGCATGGCCACATCGCGCGGACGGATCGACAAGCGGCAGGCGATCTTGCAGGGTGCGTTCACCGTGTTCGCCCGGCAGGGCTATGCCCAGGCCTGTGTCCAAGAGATCGCTGACGAGGCGGGAGTTGCCAAGCCGACGGTCTACAACCACCTCACCGACAAGGCCACCCTGTTCAGGCACGCCGTCCAGGACGCAGCGCAGGCCGCCCTCCACCAGCGACTGACCGCGCTGGAGCCGCTCGTCGAACCAGGCGACGACCTGCGCGCCACGCTCGAGAGCGTCGGCCACCAGCTGCTGCGCCTTCACTGCGACCAGCACTCCTGCGCGCTGCGACGACTCCTCTACTCGGAGATCACCCGTTTCCCCGACATCCTCGACGTCGTCACCGAGTCCGGTCCGCACCGGCTCACCCAGGCGCTGGCCGACCGGCTGGCCCGCCTCGCCCTCTCCGGCCGCCTGCGCGCCACCGACCCCGAGCAAGCAGCCGAGCAGCTACTCGCCCTGCTCGTCGGCCCGCTGGAGGCACGCTCCCTCATGGGCACCCGCCTGCTCGGCGACGACGAGCTGGGGGAGGTGACTCGCGCCGCCGTCGACACCTTTCTCCAGGCTTACGCCATTGCCGACCGGCAACCGATCGCCTAGCGATCTTTGGTCGCTGGTTTCTGTAGGTTTGTGTCAAGTTTCACGACGCCCGGGGAAGTCGAGCTTGGGTGGCGTAGTCATCGACGTGCCGGGTGATGGTCTTGAGCGCCGCTCGTAGTTCGGGGGGCGCTTGGGGTTGATCGGCCGCGGTGAGCGGGACGAGTAACCGGTTGTAGATCTTGGTGTAGAAGACGGCGATGCGGATGCCCTCGTCGGTGAGGACGTAGCGGTTGGAGCGGGGTAAGCGGCGGATCAGCCCGTTGAGACGTAGTCGCCGCAGGTCGTAGGTCATCTGGCCCGTGCTGTAGGCGGTGCTGCCGAGCAGTCCGGTCATCAAGACGCGTAGGTTCTTGTTGGTGAAGCCGGTCGCGGCGAGCAACGTCTGGCATGGGGCGCCGACCAGGGCCATGACCCGAGGATCGCCGAAGCGTAGCGCCGGGGTCCTCCGTCCCGCCGTATCCACGGTGGGATACGCGATCCGCTCAAAGGCTGGACTCGCAAGGACGCAAC
The DNA here is from genome assembly GCF_042754765.1 of Nonomuraea sp. NPDC059194. NCBI lineage: Bacteria > Bacillati > Actinomycetota > Actinomycetes > Streptosporangiales > Streptosporangiaceae > Nonomuraea > Nonomuraea sp. NPDC059194. The sequence continues at coordinate 88,430 of NZ_JBHZBH010000013.1, forward strand.
CCTGGCCGGCACGTTCGACCTCCAGTATGCGCCGGTTGGCGGCGCGGGCCTTGGCCTGAAGCTCCTCAAGGTTGGGCAGGCGGGCGTTGCAGCCCAGGTCACGGGGCGCGTTGACGACGTCTCGATGCGCATCGCCCACCCGTCTTTGAGGTACTGCTTGATCCGGGAATGCTTGTAGAAGACGTTGACGATGACGCCGCCGTTGTCGCGGCGGTCGATCGCGGTGCGGAAAGTTCCCACGGTGTCGCGGCGCACCCGCCGGCCGAAGATGATCTCTACGTTGGGTGGGCGATGGACGAGCACACCGCACTGGGCGGCCCCGGCACTGGCTGGGACCTGCACGAATTCTGCCACTCTGCGCTCACCCACCTGGGCGAGGCAGGCGCGAGCCCGCTCATGCTGATGGCCAAGTCCAGGCACAAGAAACCGGAGAATCTGCGGCGCTGCTTCAAGCCCACGCCGGACGCCATCGCCGAGATCGCCAGCCTGCTCGCCCTCGCATAAGCAGATGACTTCCCTCTACGCACTAAACCAAGATCGCGATTGTGGGTTTTGGGCCTATCTTGGCTGGACCCCCTCTTGATCGGTCAGTCTGCGTACTCGGACGGGCTCTGCCACCATGCCTCCTCACGCGGTTGGATACGTCGGCCTATCCAACTGGCAGGGCCCTCGGCGCGCTCAGCCGCTGCGCTGATCCACTGCCTTGCCCGGCCGATACCTACTCGGCACGAGTGGCGCTCCTGATCGAGCCGTAGGACTCATAGAAGACGTTGCGGTCCTGAGCCCGGCGGCCGGGGTGGCGTCGTTCCTCTACCGGATAGCCGACGGACATGAGCAGCGCGATGGCAAGGTCGTCGCGATCGCCGATGCCGATCGCCTTCTTCACCTTGGTCTCGTCCCACCCATTCATCGGCGAGGTGGCAAGCCCCATCTCCGTGGCGGCGAGCATCACGTAACTGGCCGCGATCATCGCGTCCTTGACCGCGTACTCCCGCAGCAGGCCACGCTCCTCGAGGTCAGCCTGGAACGCCTGCGACGCCGCGGAGAACATCGTGACGAACTCCTCGTTCCACGCTCCATTGCGGCGGGCCTGGTCGTAGACGTCGCTGTGGTCTTCGCGCCAGGACAGCGGCTCGGCCACGAAGGCCAGCATGAGCGGCGCCTCCTGCGGCTGGGGCTGACCGCCGGTGGCCCAGGCCAGACCCTCGCGACCTTCGTCACTGGTGACGGCGACGATGGACCGGTCCTGGAGGTTCCAACTGGTGGGCGCTTCGATGGCTAGAGCGAGGAGCGTGTCGAGCGCGGCAGCAGGGACTGGATCGGGACGGTAGTGGCGGACGGTGCGGCGGGTGCGGATGGCTTCGGCGACCGACATGGTGTGAGGCTTCATGTGACTCACTATTGGAGACTGACTCTCCATAGGGAAGAGGGCACTATTTAGTGCGTTACTCTCCTTACATGACGACCTTCGTGGAGTCCTCCGGGCTGCCCGCCGACGCCTTCTCGGCGAAGTGCCCGACCCGCCAGGTGCTCGACCACATCGCAGGCAAGTGGACGGTCCTCGTCGTGGACGCCCTCCTCGGGGGCACCATGCGCTACACCGACCTGAGCCGACGTATCGAGGGCGTCTCGCAGAAGATGCTCACCCAGACCCTGCGTGCCCTCGAAGCCGACGGGTTCGTCACCCGCACCGTCCACCCCACCATCCCGCCCCGGGTCGACTACGACCTCACATCGCTCGGCCGCAGCCTGGCCGAGCCCATCACCGCGCTCCGGCAGTGGACGGAAAACCACATCAACGAGATCGAACAAGCACGCAGCCGAGCACACCCCTGACCCGCCATTAGCTGCTGCACCACGCGCAGCCATCTCGCCCGCCGAACCCGGGGAACCTTCCCGGTCACCAGCACTAGCTAGCGGTAGTCCGTTGGATCAAGATGCGGGCAGGTAGGCGGTGTTGTGCGGGGGCTTTCGATTGATGGGAGCCGGGACGATGACCAAGGCCAAGCCGCCTCCGCCCGCGCCGGGGCCGCTGGAGGAGTATGCGGCTCAGTTCGATCATCTGTTCACGCACCTGGGGCAGCGGCGCGGGTTCCGGGAGTACGTGACGGGGCTGCTGTCGCAACAAGGGTGGAGCCGGTGATCGGCTCCAAGAGCGCGGCGGCGCAGCGGGTGCAGTATTTCCTGTCTGAATCGTGCTGGGGGCGGCCGGATCGCGATGGTGGGCGCGATCAGCTCCTACAACGCCACCGAGCCGGTGCCCGGCCCGAGCAACCTGTTCGAGCTGGCCGCCAAGGACGCCACCCTGCGCGGCATGCTGATCAACTCCTACTTCCACCTGTTCCCCGAGTGGATCGGGAAGGCGGCCGGGTGGCTGGCCGACGGCTCCCTGCGCACCAAGGTGACGGTCGCCGAGGGGATCGAGCGAGCGCCCGAGGCGTTCCTGGACATGATGCGCGGCGGCAACGTCGGCAAGATGCTGGTACGTCTCTGACCCGCGCCGAGGGTCAACCCTGAAGCGCCGCCCGGTTGCGCAGCCCCATGCCAGGGACGGGCCGCATGCCGAGTCTCTCGTAGTACGGCTGCAGCGGCGGATCACACAAGAGGTCGACCGAGTAGAAGCCGCTGGCGGCCTTCAAGACCCGGTCCACCAGCTCGCCGCCGATTCCCCGACCCTGGTGATCGGGAAGGACCTCGAGCCAGGGGATGAACGCCGTCAGAACGCCATCGCTGATCATGTTGATGAAACCGACGGCCCGCACGTCATCGCCCACGGCGACGACCGCGTAGTAGCTTCCGCGCAACACCGCCAGGTGTTTCTCGGGCGACGGCGGCGCGGGCCAACCCACGAAGAAGCCGTGCAGCTGATCGGCTTCGACAGCGTTCATGTCATCCGTGTACGTGACCATGTCCTTAACGAAGGTTCGCGTCCTCGGTCATGCCGCGCTGTCCAGGGACTTCTCGCTGACCGGCAGGCGCAAGGTCCGGTCACCGAAGTCGACGACCAGGTCAAGGCGCGCTCCGAGGGCCTCGGCGTAGCGGGCGATGACCTCGATGGAGGTCACCTCGCCGTGTTCGATTTGGGAGACACGGGCAACACTCACCTCCATGGCCGCCGCGACGTCCTTCTGACCCAGACCGAGCTGCTTGCGAGCCTCGGCCAACTGGTGACCTCTCGCCTCGGCCAGCAGTCGGCGGGCTCCGGCCTCGATCACGGATGGGGAGACACCAGCCTCGTGCAGTTGCCGCTCCAGGTCGGCCCAGTCCCCCGGTGTCCTCGTGGACATGTTCACTCCTCGTCGTCGCTGGTGTAGTCGATGTAGAGCTGCATGGCCAGAGGGATGTTCTCCTTATACCACCGATCCCAGTTTCCCGCCTTATCCCCACCCAGCAGCAAAAGCGCCGCCCGGGTGGGGTCGAAAGCGAAAATGATCCTGATCTCCGACCGGCCGCGAGAGCCCGGCCGCAGCTCCTTCAGATGGTGCAGGGCGCTTCCCTTGAGCCGGTCCACGAGTGGCCTGCCCAGCGTCGGCCCTTCTTCTCGGAGGGCGGCAACGGCCTGCGCGACCTGAGTCGCCGAATCGAGGTCCTCCTTGATCAACGCACTGAACCAGGCGGCGTACTCGTCTGTGACCTTCACGTTCCAGGCCAAGAGCCCCTCCCCAAATTCAAGGGTAGCCTTAATTATGGCGACAGGCTACGCCGACTTCAGCGACAGCGTGCGGAAGCCCGTCAACTCGCAAAGCCGAGCGAGGCCTGCGTCGGTGTGCGGTGCAGGCCGTCCTGCAGGAACAGGGACAGGACGAACAGCAGGCCGGCCACCGCGGCGTAGAAGACCAGGCCGAGAATCAGGCCGGAGGTGAAGCCGCGGTTGTTGAGCAGCGAGGGCTGCGCTGGCGCCGACAGAACAGGACGAACAGGACGGCTCCGGCGGCGACGGAAAGGGTCGGCACCAGGCCCCAGCGGTGGGCCGAGCCGTCGATCAGGCCGTAGAGCAGGCACAGCATCGTGGCGGCGAGCAGGCCGGAGCCGGGGCCGTCGACGGTGTCCGTACGGTCGCCGGTGTCGCGGGGCAGGGACCGGACGGCGAAGGCGATCGCGAGGCCGCCGAGCCCGTCTGGGTCAGTGCTGGGTGAAGGCGCCGGCGTTCTCGTGGGCCCACTGCCGGAAGGTGCGGGCGGGCCGGCCGAGCAGGGTCTCGGTGGTGTCGCCGATCGCGTCGGGCCCGTGGCTGGCCGTCTCCCAGAACGTGAGCAGCGAGCCGACCATGTGGGCGGGCATGTACTCGGCCAGCTGCCGTTCGGCCTCGGCGCGGGTGATCTGCTCGACCGGGATCGTCCGGCCGATGGCGGCGGACAGGATGGCGAGCTGTTCGCGGAAGGTGAGCGACTCGGCGCCGGTCAGGGTGAGCGTCCGACCGGACAGGGAGTCGCCGGTCAGGGCCTCGATGGCGACGTCGGCGATGTCGTCGGGGTGGATGACCGCCAGGTGCGCGTCGGGGTAGGCCAGCTGGATCGGCATCGACCGGCCGATGACGTGGGCCCAGCCGAGCGCGTTGCTGGCGAAGGCGCCCGCCCGCAGGAAGGTGCTGGTCAGGTCGGAGTCGGCGAGGGCGCGCTCGACCTTGAGGCTGTGGCTGGCCAACGGGTCGGTCTCGGCGTCGGGGCCGAGGACCGAGGAGGACGACAGCAGGACGACGTGTTCGACGCCCTCGGCCTCCGCGGTCTTGATCAGCTCGTGGATGCCGGCGGGCTCGGGATAGAGGAAGACCTGGCGGGCGCCGGCCAGTGCGGCGGCGAAGGTCTCGGGCCGGTCGAGGGCGAGCTCGGCGACCTCGGCGCCGGCCGGGACGGTCAGTTCGGCGGGTTTGGCGCTGGCGGCGCGGACGGTGTGGCCGGCGGAGTGCAGGCGGCTGATGATCGCCTGGCCGACCTGGCCGCGAGCACCGGTAATGATGATCGTCATGTTTATGTATGCTTGCATGCATATATTTTCATGTCAACACATACCTTGTAGGGTGAAGGCATGGCGACGAACGAACATGACGAGTTGCTCAACTCGGTCGGGCCCGCGTTCTCGAAGCTGCGGCGTTCCGCGTTGCTGGAGGTCGAGAATCCGATCTCGGCCAAGGATCTGGGCCGCACGCTGGTCCTCAACATCATCGTGGAGGCCGAGCAGGACCCCGCCCGAGAGGTCACGGTCGGCGCGGTCGCCGAACACCTGGGGGTCGACCCCTCGGTGGCCAGCCGGATGGTCTCCGACTGCATCGCGGCGGGCTACCTGGTCCGCGCCGCCTCCCAGCAGGATGGCCGCCGGACGATCCTGCACCTGAGCCCCGCCGGGATCGAACTGATGGATCGCTTCCGCCGCCACCAACGCGCGGCCTACGAATACATCACCGCCGACTGGACGAGCCATGACCGGCTGGAGTTCGCCCGACTGATGCTCAAGTACGTCGACTCCCAGGAGAGCCTCCGCCACCGCCGCGGACACACCGAGGGGGCGGGGCGCGCTTTCTCGTCCGGGCCGGGTTAGCCTCGTCAGTGGGCATCCGGCGTCTCCCCCGGTCAGGTCGCCCGCACAGCAGAGACCTTGATCGGAGACGGCCATGTCCCACCATCTCAGCGGCCCCAACCTGCGCCCGCCGTCCGGTGACGCGCGCCTCGACCTCACCGACGTGTTCGCCTTCGAGTCGCCGACCACTCCGCAGAGCACCGTGCTGATCATGGACGTGAACTCGTTCGCGTTCGACCCGACCCACGGCCCGCACCCGCGCCCCGACGCCGTCTACCGGCTCAACATCGACAACGACGGCGACGCGCGCGCCGACGTCGCGTTCAGCTTCGTCTTCTCCCCGCCGAGCGACGGCCTGCAGACGGTCACCGTCGTCCACGGCACCGACGCCGACGCCAGGTCGTGGGAGCCCGCGGGCGACGAGATCCTCACCGACGTGCCCGTCAGCTTCGGGCCCGAGTCCGCGATCACCGAGACGGGCTGGCTCAGGTTCTTCGCGGGCCTGCGCAGCGATCCGTTCTTCGCCGACCTGGAAGGCATCGGCAAGGGCTTCCAGTGGACCGGCGTCGACACCATGGCCGGCAAGAACGTCATCGGGATCGCCCTCGAAGTGCCCGACTGGGTCCTCGGCGCCGCGCCGGAGATCGGCGTGTGGGGGCGGGTGTGCCTGCGTGAGGGCGGCGAGCTCGTCTCGGTGGACCGCGGCGCGCACCCGTCGCTGACCGCCTACTTCAACGCCGAGGACGCCAAGGACGCCTACAACCGCGGCGAACCGGCCGACGACGTGGCCACCTACCTGGACACCTGGGTCGCGGCGCTCCAGCACACCGGCGGCTACAGTGCCGAGGCCGCCAGGGACCGGCTGGCCACCGTACTGCCGGATGTCTTGCGCTTCGACCGGTCCAGGCCGGCCGCCTACCCCAACGGTCGCAGGCTTGACGACGACGTCACCGACGTACGCATCGGGATGGTCACCAACGGCCAGGTCCCGAACGACGGCATCGGGCCCCACACGGACCTGCTGCCCGACTTCCCCTACCTGGGCCCACCACATCCGCAGGGCTGATGCCGCCCTCGTTCTGGTCGACACTGCGGAGCGCCGCGCTGATCGTGGCGCTCTACTACCTCCTGCCGGTGGAGGAGAGGGTGCCAGGCTGGCTCACGTGGGTACGGCTGGGCGGGTTCGTCCTCGGTACGGCGCTGCTGGTGTGGGGCGTCGTGCTGGCGGCGAGGCAGCAGGAGGAGGAGGTCGACCATGGACGCCTTCCGCTGCGCGGCCTGCTCCTGCTCACGCTCACGGGGGTGGTGCTGTTCGCACTGGCGGACTTCGCCGTCGCCACGTCGATGGACGGGCAGTTCGTGGGTTTGAAGACCAAGACGGACGCCCTGTACTTCGCGGTGAGCACCCTGGCGACCGTCGGCTACGGGGACGTCCATGCCTCCGGCCAGCTGGCACGCGGGCTGGTTCTGGTGCAGATGGCGTTCAACCTGGTCGTTCTCGCGTCGGCGGTCTCGCTCATGTCCGTGCGGTTCAAGGCGAAGGTCAGGTCGAGACACGAGAAGCCCCACCACTGAGCCGTACGGTGACCGTCGAGGAGCCGCCGCACGCGTCGGCCAGGCGTCCCCAGACGAGCGTCAGCGTCGAGCCCGTCGTGGCGGACGACAGCAGCGGATGGCCGCCGAGCACCTCGGCCACCGGCCGGTTCCAGGTCACCGTCAGCTCGTCCAGGTCCCTGCGCGGGTCAGACACGGTCAGCGTGGCCGTGCCGTCGTCCCTCTCCCTGACGAGCACCGCGCAGGGGGCGGAGGCGGCCAGGGGCCCCGCGACGCCGTCGTTCCAGAAGTTGACGGCGGTGATCCCCATCGAGGGGACGTGGACGCCCTGCTGCCTGGCGGTGTTGGCCAGCACGCCCGCCCACGCCGGGTCGGCGGCGCGCGCCCTGGTGGCCTGCGCGCTCGCGCCCGGCATGAGCAGGTAGAGGTATCCGGCCGACCTCGGGTCGACGCCGTGGTCGAGCCAGAGCGTCACGTATCCGCGCATCGCCGGCCCGCCGGTGCGCCGCTCGCGCAGCGTGCGCAGCGGGGCGCAGGGCAGGACGTAGCCGCCGTGCCCCTCCAGGTGCGCCCAGCCGGCCACGCGGTCCACGGTGAGGGGCGCCTCGGTCCTGCGGTTGTCCACGACGGTCTCCACGGCGACGCCGTCGGCGCCGGTGATGCCCGCGCCCATGCAGACCACGGCGTCGTCGAGGAAGAACCACGACTTGAAGGCCTCCACCGTGCTCTCGAGGCCGTTGAGGTGCTGGCCGACCGTGGCGTACGTGCCGTCGGTCGCGCCGCCGACCCAGCGTCCCGGCGGGCAGGTCTCGCCCCACGCGCCGCCCGCGCCGTCCGGTAGCCGCATGGTGGAGACGGTCGTGCCGGGCAGCCGGTAGGGGTCGACGGTCTGCCAGAAAGCGTCGGAGTACTGCTCGCCGTGGCCGTCGGCCCACCAGTAGAGCAGGCCCGAGCCGGTGTGCCAGCCGCGCAGGTTCTCGCCGTTGCCGTGCTCGTAGTGGCCGATCGTGGCCGAGGCCATGCTGAGCGCCGCGCACCATCCCGGCCTGCGGTGGACGGCGCGGGCGCTCATCGGCAGCAGCCGGTGCCCGACGGGTTCGTCGAGCGCGGGGATCGCGTCGTCGTCCATGACGGCGTCGAGGCGGGCCTGCGCGGCCGGGTCGAGCGCGGGACGGTGGGCGGCGCGCCGTACCCATCCCTTGACCATGCCCTGCCAGCAGGCCCGCTCGGCGGCGGAGGCCGACTCTCCCAGCAGCAGGATCGCGGCGGCGAGCTCGTGCCCGCGCCGGTGGTCGCCGTACGGCCGCCGGCCGATCCCCCTGCCCCTGACCAGGTCCATGCAGAACCCGTCGTGGACGAACGGCGCGAACGACCGCTCGACCGCGTCGAAGACGTTGCGGTCGGTGAGCGCCCACGGCGTTCCGCGCAGCACCGCGAACAGCGTGGCCAGGCCCGACAGCAGCACCACGCCGTAGCCGCCCTGGTAGGGGACGGTGGTGTGCTGGATGAACGAGCCGTCCTGGTAGAGCCCGTCGCCCTCCTGGACGTAGTGGAAGACGGGCGCGAGCGCCGAGACGGCCCGCGCGGCCCCGTCCCGGTCGGCGCCGAGGACGGCCCGCAGCAGCAGGACCGTGCACTGGTCCACCCGGTTGGCGCCGGTGCTGGTGCCGCTGTAGTCCGTGACCACGCATGCGGGCAGGAAGTGGTCCACGGCCTCGCATAACGCCCGGCTCCGGTGCTCGCCCAGGTGCGGGCCGATGAGCACGGCCGCGTCGAGGAGCCGTTTGGGGACGCCGATCTGCCAGTTCCACCAGTTGCCCGCGGGGTCGGCGCCCGCGGCGTACACGTGGCGGCGGTAGTGGTCGAGGCCCGTCGCGACCGCCGCGGCCAGGCTCGCGTCGCCGCCCACCGCGTAGGCGCGGGCCATGGCCCACAGCCTGGCGGGCGTCTCGGTGAAGGAGGGGAACGGCAGGCCGGGCCAGAGCGACCCGCCGCGCGGGGCCATGCTGTCCCGGTACCGGGCCGCCTGCTGGCTCGGATCGGGCCTTTTCGGGTACGGCCCGCCGATCGTCACCTCCCGCCATCGGCGGCGCAGCAGCACGAAGGGGTCCTCCCCCTGGCCGGGGATCGCGGCCAGCGCGCCGAGTTGGAGGAACAAGCGCCGGGACAGACCCTTCACGTTCCGGATTATCCTCTTGCGCTTCCCGTACCTTGTACGGTACAACGTACGGGACGAGAGGGGGACGGTGGACGGAAACCAGGTCGCGATCGAGGCGATCGACGTGCGTAAGCGCTATGCGGGCGCGGCGGGGCTGCACGGGTTCGACCTTCGGGTCGAGGCCGGTACGGTGTGCGGCCTCCTGGGGCCCAACGGCGCGGGCAAGACCACGGCGGTCCGCATCCTCGCCACGCTGCTCGGGTTCGACTCGGGCGAGGCGAGGGTGGCCGGATACGACGTACGGCGACAGGCCGGGCAGGTGCGGCGCAGCATCGGTCTGGTCGGGCAGTACGCGGCCGTCGACGAGATCATGACGGGGCGGCAGAACCTGGAGATGTTCGGACGGCTGCACCACCTGGGCGCGGCGAGAGCCCGGCAGCGCGCCGACGAACTGCTCGAACGTTTCTCGCTCGCCGACACCGGAGGCAAGCCCGTGGGGAAGTACTCCGGCGGCATGCGCAGGCGGCTCGACCTGGCCGCGAGCCTGATCGTCTCGCCGCAGGTGCTCTTCGTCGACGAGCCCACGACCGGCCTGGACCCGCGGGCGCGGCGGGAGGTCTGGGACGCGATCCGCGACCTCGTGGACGGCGGGACGACCGTCCTGCTCACCACCCAGTATCTCGAGGAGGCCGATCAGCTGGCCGACCGCGTCTCGATGCTGGCCACAGGGCGGATCGTCGCAGAGGGTACGCCGGAGGAGCTCAAGTCGGCGATCGGCGGTGATCGCATCGACATCGTCGTCTCCGACGAGGCGGCGCTCTCCCGCACGATGGAGGCGGTGCGACCGCTCAGCGAGGATGCGGCGCGGGTCGCGGTGGACACCGGGAGGCTCCGGCTGAGCCTGCCGGTGACCGAGCGGACGAAGGCGCTCATGCGGGTCGCGACGGCGCTGGGCGAGGCCGGTGTCGAACCGGTCGACGTGACGTTGCGCCGCCCGACCCTGGACGAGGTCTTCCTGCGCCTGACCGGCGCGGAGCCGCATGCCGTACGGGATGAGGTGACGGTATGACGGCGCTCAGGTGGCGGGTGACGGACGCGTGGACGATCACCCGGCGGGACGTGACGCACTGGACACGGCAGCCGGGAGCGGTGGTGCTCGGCTGGGTCTTCCCGGTCATGATTCTGCTCATGTTCGCCGGTCTCTTCGGCGGCGCCATCACCGTGCCCGACGGCCGCTACGTCGACTTCCTGGTGCCCGGCCTCCTCGCCATGACGATGGTCTTCGGCCTGGAGACGACGGTGCTGGCCGTCTCCACCGACGCGGCAAGGGGCATCACCGACCGGTTCAGGTCGATGCCGATGAGCGCGTCGGCGGTGGTGCTGGGACGGTGCCTCGCCGACATGATGAACGCGGTGATCGGGCTCGCCTTCCTGATCGGGGCGGGGCTGGCCATGGGCTGGCGCTGGCAGCACGGAGCCGGTGACGCCCTGGCCGCCATCGGCCTGCTCCTGCTCCTGCGCTTCGCGCTGCTCTGGGTCGGCATCCTCGTCGGACTCACGGTGAAGGGGCCCGAGTCCGTGGTGGCGGTGCAGATCCTGGTCTGGCCGGTCGGGTTCCTGTCCAGCGCCTTCGTCGATCCGGCGACGATGCCGTCCTGGCTGGGGGCCGTCGCGGAGTGGAACCCGCTGACCGCGACCGCCTCCGCGGCCCGCGATCTGTTCGGCGGCCCGAGCTGGGGCGGCGACTCCTTCGCGGCCCAGCACGCGGCCTGGGCGGCGATCGGTTGGCCCCTGCTGCTGACCGCCGTCTTCCTGCCCCTTTCGATCCGCGCCTACCGGGCGCTCGGCAGATGACCACTGCCACCCCACTACAACAAGGAGGAACACCCATGTATGAGCCGACCGCCGAGGAACTGAAGAGCATCGAGGCGTGGTTCGCCGAATACGACGCGCTGGCCGACCGCGGCGCGATCGAGGAACTGGCGGATCTTGCGGTCTTCCCGATGAACCTGGCCACCGACGTGCCCGGCGGCCACGCCGCGGTGCGGCAGTGGACGCGGGAGGAGTACATCGAGGCGATGCAGCAGGCCATGGGCGGAGGTACGGCGGGGCTCGACCTCGAGTCGACCCGCACCCCCCGCTTCATCAGCGAGAACCTGGTCGTCGTCGAGACCGAGGCCACGATGACCATCGAGGGCCAGCGGCAGACCATGCACTACGCCGACCTGCTGGTACGCACCGAAGACGGGTGGGCGTTCCAGACGATGGTCCAGGGCGGCTGGGGCCACGGCTGGCCAGCCGCCAAGCGCGGCTAGAACCATCGGTGCCGCGCTCCCAGACCGGATCCGGCGAGCGCGGCACACCGGTCGCGGCCAGGGCACCCTGTCGCCGGGAAGGATGGCCATGCTTCAGGCGAAGAAGCGGCTGAGTGCGGGGGCGATGGCGGTGGCGGCGACGGCGTGGTCCTGGCCCTCCAGGCAGGCGAGCTCGGCGTTGGGCAGCACCTCGGCGAGCGCCGTGGCGGCCGCGACCATCCACGCGTCGGAGTTGCCGCCGTAGAGCACGAGCGAGGGCGTCTGGATCGCGGTGAACCGCTCCAGCTCCTTCACCTCGCCCAGCATCGTCGAGCCCATCGCGGCCGCGTCGTACGGGAGGGTGTGGGCGACCTGCTCCATGAACCCCCACTCGGGGCCCTGGCGCATGCCCTCCACGTACTCGGCGGGGATGCCGACCGCGGACCCGAGGAACAGCGCGGCGGCGTCGCCGGGGCGGCCGTCCGCGAGGGCGGTCAGGAGCTGCTGGCGGTAGTCGGCGGGCACCGGGGCCCGGTCGTCGGTCACGACGAACGGCGGCTCGTAGAGCGCGAGGCGGGTGATCGAGGATCCGGCGAGCGCGGCCTCCAGGGCCAGGACGGCGCCGGAGGAGCCGCCGCACACGGCGGCGCTGCCGCCCGCCTCGGCGATCAGCGCGTCGATGTCGGCGATCTCGGCGGCGACCGCGTCGGCCGCGCTGATGTCGGCGGCGGCTTCACCGCTCTCCCCGCGGCCTCTGCGGTCGTAGGTGTAGACGGTGAACGAGGACGACAGCAGCTCGGCGAGCTCGGCCCCCGAGGGGTTGACGGCGCGGTAGGCGGTGGCGCCGTCGACGAGGATCACGGCGGGGCCGGAGCCGACGCGGTCGTAGGAGATGGCGGTGCCGTCGGCGGAGTGAACGATAGCCATGGGAAGCTCCTGCTTTCTTCGGGGTACTAGACGGTACAGTACTCACTCAGTACGGTACTGTCTAGTACTGGGAGGAGAGTTCAATTGGCCGACTTGACCACGCGGGCAGCCGCGAAACGTCAGCAGATCATGGATGCCGCCCTCGCCGTGTTCCTGGAGAACGGCTACGTGGGCGCGAGCATGGACCAGGTGGCCGCGCTCGCCGCGGTCTCGAAGCAGACGGTCTACAAGCAGTTCAAGGACAAGGAGCACCTGTTCCAGTCGATCATCGACGACATCGGCGACCGGGTGGACGACCCCTTCGTCGAGCTCACCAAGGACGTCGCGGAGACCGACGACGTCGAGCGGATGATCCACGCGCTCGCGGGCAGGTTCGTCACCACGATCATGGATCCGCGCGTGCAGCAGATCAGGCGGCTGGTCATCGGCGAGGCCGCCCGCTTCCCCGACCTCGGCAGGGCCTACTGGGAGCGCGGCTTCGCCCGCGCCCTCGTGACCATCGCCGACTGCTTCGCCCGCCTCGACGAGCGCGGGCTGCTGAAGGTCGAGGATCCGCAGGTGGCGGCCAACCACTTCGCCGGGCTGCTGCTGTGGATCCCGAGCAACCGGGTGATGTTCCACGGCAGGACCGACGCCGTCTCCGCCGAGGAGCTCGCCGCCTTCGCCGCCGACGGAGCGCGCGCCTTCCTCGCCGCGTACGGCACACGCCCCTGAGCCGCGCGTCGCGGGACCGGCCCCGTCGCGGGACCGGCCCTCGGCGCGGGGCATCACGGGACCGGCCCCCGGCGAGGGCGCGTGCCCGGTCAGACCAGGCGCTGCCCGGGAAGCGGCTGGCGCTGTCCGCGCAGCGCCAGCCGCTTGGCCAGGCGTTGGCCGGGCAGTTCGACGAACCGGTGCGTCGTGTACGCCAGCGGCAGCAGCACGAGGAGGTACAGCCACGCCGACGACAGCAGCCGCAGCAGCAGCGGATGCAGCAGGTAGGTCGAGTAGCTGATCACCCCGAGGTGGGTCACCCACCGCGGATACGACAGCCGCCGACACGCGAACACCGCCGCGAAGCAGGCCCCCGCCGCCACGATCGCGGGGGCCCAGCCGGGATCGTCCTTGGCGAACAGCGCGCACGCCGTCACGACCACCAGCGCGGCGGCCGCCGTACGCCATCGGATCTGCCCGCGCTCGGCCCGGTGCACGGCCGTGCCCGCGAACATCACCGCCAGGATGATCAGCCCCTGCCACGCCCCGATCCTGCTGCCGAGCACGACCAGCGCCAGCGCCAGCGCGCCGCCCGCCACGGCGGCAGCCGTACGCGCCCGGCCGCTCCCCCACACGGTCACGGCGATGGCCGCGATCACCGGCAACCCGAGCAGCGCCAGCCACTGGCCGATGACCGGCCCTGGCAGCACCAGCCCAGCCGGTACGGCGAGCAGCGCCAGCGCGGCGGCGACGGGGGCCGACCTGTGGGCATGACCGGTGCTGAAGAGCGCGACGGTGATCAGGTAGAACGCCATCTCGTACGAGAGTGTCCACATCACGCTGATGACGGCGGGCACGCCGAGCAGTTCCTGCAGCATCGTCCCGTTCCCCAGCACGGCGAGGAAGAGCGGCTTCGTGGCCAGGCCCTGGTGGAGCTCGTACGCCCCGGCGTACGCGAGCAGCAGCGCGAGCGCGACGGCCACCAGCAGCAGCGGCAGCAGCCGCATCCCCCTGCCGATCCAGAAGGCCCGCACGTCGCCGTGGCGTTCCAGGGAGGCGGGGATGATGTACCCGCTGACCAGGAAGAACACGAAGACGCCCCACGTGCCGAGGTCGATCCTGCTGTCCACCAGAGCCCACAACCCCGGGAAGTAGGTCCAGCCCGCGTGGTGCAGGACCACGGCCAGCGCGGCGGGCCCTCTGATGGCGTCCAGCCAGCTCAGACGGGAGGGGGAGGGGGACATTCGCCCGACTATATGGGCTTATACGAGGTGCAGGTGCGCCAATTCCGTCCGGTTGGAGACGCCGAGCTTCGGGAACGCGCGGTAGAGGTGGTGGCCGACCGTCTTCGGGCTCAGGAAGAGCTGGGCGCCGATCTCCTTGTTCGTCGCGCCCGTGGCCGCCAGCCGGACGATCTGGAGCTCCTGCGGGGTCAGCTCGGGCAGCACGCCGTCCGCCGAGGGGGCGACGACGGCCCCGCCCGCCGCGCGCAGCTCGGCCCGGCAGTGGTCGGCCCACGCCCCGGCGCCCGCCTGCTCGAAGACCTCCATGGCCGACCTGAGCTGGATCCTCGCCTCGTTCTTGCGGCGGGACCTGCGCAGCCACTCGCCGTAGAGGAGCCTGCTTCTGGCCTGCTGAAGCGGCAGGTCGGGGCAGCCGACCGCCTGCTCGTAGTGCTCCTCGGGGTCTGCGGCGAGCAGGGCGAGACAGCGCTGCCGTACGGCCAGCGCCCACGGCTGCCCCGAGGCCAGCGCCCAGCTCTCGTACCTGCCGAGCGCCTCCTCGGCCGGACGGCCCGCGCGGACGGCGGCCTCCACCTGGTCGGCGGCGAAGCAGGCCCCGTGGGGGCGATGGGCCAGGCGGCCGAGCCGGTCGAGCGCCGACTCCCACCTGCCGGTGACCAGGTCGTAGGCGGCGCGGGCGCGGTCGGCCCAGTCGCCGTCCAGCTCGTCGCCCGGCGGCCGGCCGCGCAGCGCCGCGGCGTGGGCGAGCAGGCCGCGGGCGACGGTCGCGTGCCGGTGCTGTCCGGTGTCCTCGGCGATCCGCAGCGCCTCCGTCGCCGTCCTCTCGGCCGCGCGGGCCGCGCCCAGGAGCGTCTCGGTCTCAGCGAGTACGGCCAGCACGCCGGGCAGCCAGCCGATCGCGCCACGGGAACGCAGGTCGGCGGCCAATGCCTGGAGGTGGTCGCGGGCGGTGGTGAAGTCACCCGACAGCAGGGCGAGGGACGTGGGGTTGAGCTGGAGGTCGTCCCTGCGCTCGGGGGCCTGGCCGAGGTGCCGCCTGATCAGGTCGAGGCCCCTTCCGGGGTCGGCGGACAGCAGCTCCACGGCCCCGTCGACCAGGCTCGCGCGGCCCTCGCCCATGCGCTCGCCGACGGCGCGCAGGCCCTCGGCGTCGCCGACGGACCAGGCCACCCGCGCCGCCTCGACCAGCAGGTCCTGCCCCGCATCGAGGAGGAGCCGCCAGGCCGACTCGGGCGAGCCGTGCTCGAACTCGATGCGGGCGCGCAGCCGTACCAGCGCCTTGGAGGTTCCGGCGAGGGAGGTTGCGGCGAGGTGCGCCGACTCGTCGAGCAGGGCGCGGGCGCGTTCGCCCTCCCCCACGTCGGCGGCCAGCTCGGCGGCGGCGATGAGCCTGCGGGCGCGTTCGCCGGTGTCGGGGGTGAGCCTGGCGGCGCGTTCGAGGGCGGCGGCGGCCTCGCCGTACCCGGAGATCTGGCGGGCGGTCGCGGCGGCGGCCTCCAGCGCGGCGGCCACCTCCTCGTCGGGGCCGGTGGCTGCGGCGGCCAGGTGCCTGGCGCGGCGCTCGCCTGAGGTGACCTCGGCCAGCGCGCGGTGGACGGCGACGCGTTCGCCGTACGAGGCGCTCTGGTAGGCGGCGGCGCGGACGAGCGGGTGCCGGAACTCCGCGCCGGTGACCAGACCCGCCTGCTCGGCAGGCGCCAGCGCGCCGACGGACAGCCCCGTCGCCCGGAGCGCGGCCGACAGCTCCCCCTCGGCCGCCAGGGCGAGCAGCAACGTGCGGGTGTCGGGCGGCAGCGCGCGGACGCGCTCCTGGTAGGCCTCCTGGAGGCGGTGCGGGAGCGGAAGCGGGCCCCCGGCCAGGGCGTCGACGTCCATGCGGGGCAGCTCGATCAGCGCGAGCGGGTTGCCGCCCGACTCGGCGACGACGCGCTCTCTTGTGGACGGCGGCAGCCCCGGAGCGCTCTCGGCCAGCAGCCGCAGTGCGGCGGCCCGGTCCAGGCCCTCCAGCCGCAGTTCGGGCAGCCCCGCCGTCGCCAGCAGATCGCGCTCCATGATCCTGGTGGCGAAGACCAGCACGACGCCCTCGGCGTCCAGCCGCCTGGCGGCGAACAGCAGCGCGTCCAGCGAGGCGCGGTCGATCCAGTGGGCGTCGTCCACCAGGCACAGCAGCGGCCCCTGCTCGGCCAGCAGGGTCAGCGTGGCCAGCCCCGTCAGGAACCTGTCCTGCCCTTCCGGCCTCGCGGCCAGGCCCAGCACGCCGCGCAGCGCGTCGGCCTGCGGTTGCGGCAGCGCGTCGAGGCCGTCCAGGAGCGGGCGCAGGATGAGGTGGAGCGCGGCGAACGGCAGCTCGGCCTCCGTCTCGGCCCCCGCCACCCGCAGGACGCGGACGCCCGCGTCGTGCGCGACGGCCTCCATCAGGGCGGTCTTGCCCGTCCCCGGCTCGGCGCGGATCACGAGAGCGGCGCTGCGCCCCTCCCGTGCTCCTGACACGAGCCCGCGAAGGCGGTCCAACTCTTCCTGACGGCCGTACAGCATGCCACGCAACCTATCTCTTGGGCATTTGCCCGATACCCACCGATCTCCCGGTTTCCTAGATTTTCGAGTCATGAACACCGCGATCTCCATCCAGGGGCTCCACAAGAGCTTCGGCAAGGCGCACGCGCTGGACGGCCTGAACCTCGAGGTGAACACCGGCGAGGTGCACGGCTTCCTCGGTCCCAACGGCGCCGGCAAGTCCACCACGATCCGCGTCCTGCTCGGGCTGATGCGGGCCGACTCCGGCACCGCCGTCCTGCTCGGCGGCGACCCGTGGAAGGACGCCACCGAGCTGCACCGGCGGCTGGCCTACGTGCCAGGCGATGTGAACCTGTGGCCCTCGCTGACCGGCGGCGAGGTGATCGACCTGCTGGGCCGGCTGCGCGGCGGCCTCGACGCCGCCAGGCGAGCGGAGCTGATGGAGCGCTTCGAGCTCGACCCGCGCAAAAAGGCCAAGACCTACTCCAAGGGCAACAGGCAGAAGGTGGCGCTGGTCGCGGCCTTCGCCTCCGCGGCCGACCTGCTGATCCTCGACGAGCCGACCTCCGGGCTCGACCCGCTCATGGAGGCCGTCTTCCAGCAGTGCGTGCTGGAGGAGAAACGGCGCGGCAGGACGGTGCTGCTGTCGAGCCACATCCTGTCGGAGGTCGAGAGCCTCTGCGACCGGGTGAGCATCATCCGCGCGGGCCGCACGGTCGAGTCGGGCACCCTGACCGAGTTGCGGCACCTGACGATGACCAGGATCACCGCCACGCTGTCGGGCCCGGCGCCCGACCTGCCGTGGGCGCACGGCCTGGAGGTCCAGGGCGGGCGCGTCACCTTCCAGGTCGACGACCAGGACCTCGACAAGGCGATGCGCAGGCTGGCCGAGGCCGGGATCGTCGGTCTCGTCAGCCAGCCGCCCTCGCTCGAAGACCTTTTCATGCGGCACTACTCGGAGACGAACGACCGATGAAGACTCTCGTCAGGCTGATCCTGCGCCGCGAACGGCTGATCGCTCCGGCGTGGATGGTGCTGCTGACCGTGCTGGCGGCGGGGCAGGCCAACAGGTACGCGACCTCGATCCCCTCGATCGGCGACTTCGCCAGGGAGATGGCCGCCAACAAGGCGCTGACCGCGTTCGCGGGCGAGGTCTACTCGCCGACCGTGGCCGGGATGGCGGTGTGGAAGAACGGCGACGCCATCTACACGATCATCGCGCTGCTCGCCGTCCTCATGGTCGTCAGGCACACCCGCGCCGAGGAGGAGTCGGGCCGCGCCGAACTGGTGGGAGCGGGCGTGATCGGCAGGCTCGCGCCGCTGACCGCCGCGCTGTCGGTCACCGCCGCCGCGATGGCGCTGGCGGGCCTGCTGGCCGGCCTCTCGATGGCCGCCATGGGCTTCGACCTGTCGGGCTCACTGGCCTTCGGCGCCGCGATCACCGCGATCGGGCTCGTCTTCACCGGCGTCGGCGCGCTGGCCGCGCAGCTCACCGAGGGGGCGCGCACCGCCATCGGGCTGGCCGCGCTCGGGCTCGGCGTCAGCTACCTGCTGCGTTTCGTCGCCGACGGCAGCGGGGTGAGCGCGCTCAAGTGGCTCTCTCCGCAGGGCTGGAGCCACCTGGTCAAGCCGTACGGCGAGGACAACTGGGCGGCGCTGCTGCCCAGCCTCGCGCTGACCGCGCTGACCGTCGCCGCCGCCTACCGTCTGGCCGCGCGCCGCGACGTCGGCCACGGCGTCATCCCGCAGCGTCCCGGCCCTGCCGGATCCACCTCGCTGCGCGGCCCGCTGGCCCTGGCGTGGCGGCTGCAGCGGGGCCTGCTGATCGGCTGGACCATCGGGTACACCGTCGCGGGCCTGGTGCTGGGCGCGCTCGCGATGTCGATCCCCGAGGTGTCCCGGCAGGGCGCGGCCGTCGAGGAGTTCCTGCGCCGCTACACCGCGGGCGAAGGCGTCGGCATGACGGACGCCTACCTGTGGCTGATCGCGCTGAGCCTCGGCTACGTCGCCGCGCTCTACCCGCTGCTCGCCCTGCTCCGGCTGCGCAACGAGGAGGTCGTGGGACGCGCCGAACTGCTCCTGGCCACCCCCGTCGGCCGCCTTCGCTGGGCGTGGAGCCACCTGGTGTTCGCCCTCGGCGGCAGCGTCGTGATCCTCGCGGCGTCGGGGCTCGCGATGGGGCTGGCGGTCGGCGACCCGCTGGGCGTCCTGCCCGGCACGCTGGTGCAGGTGCCCGCCGTATGGGTGCTGGCGGGGGTCGGCGTGCTCGCATTCGGCCTGCTGCCCAGGGCGGCGGCCGGGATCAGCTGGGCGGCCTTCCTGTTCGTCAACCTCTTCGGCGAGGTGCTCGGGCCGATCATCGGCATCGACTACTGGGTCGCCAAGTACGTCGTGCCCTTCCCCAACCTGCCGATGGTGCTGTCCGGCGAGGAGTTCGCCCTCGCTCCGGTGGCCGTCATGGGCGCGCTCACCCTGGCGCTCACCGCCGCGGGACTGGCCGCGCTTCGGCGCAGGGCGCTGCTCTGAGGCCCCGCGACACCCCGGCCCCGCCGTCAGTACGGCGGGGCCGGCCGTGTGTCCGCTTCTGGTCTGAGCCGGTCGCGGTCTGACGCCGTCCGGCCGGAGCAGGTCGCGGTCAGCGCGGCTCCAGGCAGGGGTCGGTGATGCCGTCGGCGCTGGCCAGCCTGGCGGAGTCGCAGCCGGTCAGCTTGGCGCCCGCCTGGTAGGCGCTGGTGAGGAAGCCGAGCACGGTGGCGACGGGGTCGTCGCTCTCCCTGACGTCGTCGTACTTCAGGACCGCCAGGTGCGCGCCCCTGGCCGGGATCCACGCCGCCCAGTCGGGCCAGAGGGGCTGCTCGTGCAGGCCGTCCGGCTCGGGAGCGGTGTAGGAGTAGAACGCGGGCCACGGCCGTTCCTCGTCGCCGAACCAGAAGCCCGCGCTGATCACCTCCCAGCTGTAGGCCTCCCTCGTGACGGGGTCGACCTCGGGCGACGCGCCGACGACCCGGCCGGTGAAACGGGTGACCGCGATGTCCAGGGTGTGCCAGAAGTGGTGTACCGGGCTGGTCTTGCCACAGAAGTCGCCGGCGAAGCGTTCGAGCACCTGGGCGACCTGCGACAGGACCGTCCAGTACCGGTTGACGAGCGCCGGGTCGTAGGCGGCGTGCTTGGTGTCCTGGGCGAACGGGGTCTTGTCCACCAGGTCGTACGGCACCGCCAGGATCTCCACGTCGATCCCGAAGTCGTCGAGGATCTCGAAGAGCCTGGCGTAGAAACCGGCGACCGACTGGCCGACCAGCGAGAACTCAGCGCTGCGCCCGTCGACCCTGTCGACGACGAGGCGGTGGCCGACCAGGTCGAAGTCGATGCTGAACGGAACCGGCAGACCCATCGGCCTGGTGGTGATGCCACGACCGGTCAGGTGGAAGGGCACGTTCCACCAGTGATTGCGCCGGGGACTCGTGGCCAGCCGCACCTTTCCGACGATCTGCGCGAACCTGTGGAAGGTGTCCTTGGTCTCGAGCCAATCCTCGTACGGCATGGCGGGAAAGAGCTCCATCGACTCATGCTGCCCGGCAGGCAAGCGGACAGAACACCATGTCAGGCGATTTTCCGGTCAGCCCTCGTTAATCGCCGCACAGCGCAGGTCAAACCTCTTCTCACAACTCCCGGCGGCCCATGCCTTCGGCGTACAGAAGGGAAGTAAGGGAACGGGGGGATCTTTTATGACAAAGAGAATCGGCAGCGACCTCGCACTGCTCGTCGCCCGTGTGCTGGTCGGCATCATCTTCATGGCCCACGGCCTGCAGAAGTGGCAGGCGGGCTTGGACAGCACCACCGCCGGCTTCACCCAGATCGGCGTGCCGAGCCCGCAGCTCGCCGCCCTGTTCGTCACCCTTAGCGAGATCATCGGCGGGGCCATGCTCATCGTCGGTCTCGGCGTGCGGATCGCGGCGGTCGCACTGCTGGTGTGCATGGTCGGAGCGGCGATATTCGTCGAGGCGCGCCACGGCATCTTCACCAGCACGCCGGGCTGGGAACTGGTGGTGGCGCTCGCGGCGGCCTGCCTGATGCTGCTGGGGCTCGGCGGCGGGCGGCTCGGGTTCGACGGCCTGGTCAGCCGGTGGACCGCCACGCGGGACGAACGCATCGACAACGAGGAGGCGCCCGCGGCGCCCACCGTGCCGACGGGGGCGGTCATCGTCTCGCGCGCGTCCGAAGATCCCTCCGCGGCCCGCGCCTTCATGGTGGAGCGGCCGATGTCCCGGTACTCCCCCGTGGGCGCTGCCCGGCCCGCGCCCGTTCCTGTGCCCGCGTCCGCGCCCGCATCCGTGCCCGCGTCTGTGCCCGCGTCTGTGCCCGACCTCGGCCCCGACCCCGCCCACGCGACCTCCGCGGGCCCGGTCGTCCACGAGACCCCGCTGATCGTGCCCTCGCACGAGACCTCGCTGAGGGGGCACCAGGCCTCGCACGAGACCGGACACCAGACGACGCAGGAGACGGGACGACCGACCCCGCCTCAGATCGGACACCACACGGCGCATGAAACGGAACGACCGACCGAGACCGGACACCAGACGACACAGGAGGCCGGACGGCCGACCCCGCCCCAGATCAGGCCGTACGAGGCTGGACGGCAGGCCGCGCACGAGGCCCTGGGCGGGCCGGACAGCGGTGAGGCCGACGCGGGCAGGCACCCGGTACCTTCGCAGGGCGGCACGCCTTCCCAGGGCAGCGCGCCTTCGCAGGTCGGCGCGAGCGAGCCGGAGGGCACCGAGGTGGAGCAGCTGCGCTCCGAGGTCGACCGGCTCAGGGACGAACTGGCCGCCGCCCGGCGTCGACCCGGGCCTGACGCCGGGGGCTGACGCTGGGCCGGGAGCCGGGCCTGACGCCGGGGGCGGGAGCCGGAGGCCTGACCCCTGACCCCTGACCCCTGACCCCTGGGCCGGGGGCCGGGGGCCGGGGGCCGGGGGCCGGGGGCCGGGGGCCGGGGGCCGGGGCGCGCAGTGTGGGGCCAGGGGTGTCCCCGGCCGGGTGGGTCAGGGCTTCCAGTGGGGGTCGCGGCCGAGGTAACGCAGCAGGAGGGCCACGTCGTCGTCGCCGTCCTGGCGCTCGAGGGCGGCGGCGTAGACGCCGTAGGCCCTGAGCGGCTCGATGTGCTGCTCGGCGATCGGCAGCAGCTCGCGGGCCATGGCCGGGGTGAGCGGCGAGGGCTGCCCTGTCGCCATCGCGATGTCCCACGCGTGGACGGCGGCGTCGAGCGCGCACGCCCCGATGCCGAGGGAGTAGGTCATCGTGTTCGGCGGCACCGGGACCGGCACCTCCTGGGCGTCGGGCGAAACGGTCGCCCACGCGTCGGCCGAGGCCTTCATCGCCCGCTCCGCCACCTCTTCGGGAGCGTCGGCGAGCTTGCCCGAGGGGGCGAACGGGTTCTCCTCGGGGAGCGGCCCGCCGGTGATGAACGCGGCGTAGCCGATCTGGTCGCCGGCGGCGTGCTGGAGGACCTGGGTGACGGTCCACTCCGCGCAGGGGGTGGGCAGCTCCCAACCGTCGGCGGGAACGTTGCGGACGGCGGTGCGGAGGGCTTCGTGCGCCTGGGTGAGGATCATGTCTTCATCATAGCAGAACGGAACGCTTCATTCCAATACTTGAGGTTAAGCTCGACCGAGTGCACGAGAACGACCCTCTGTACGGCAGAGCCGCCGAGCAAGCCGCCATCACCGACCTCCTGTCCGCAGCGAGAAAAGGCCAAGGTCAGGCGCTCGTCATCCGCGGCGACGCCGGGATCGGCAAGTCGGCACTCGTCGAGCACGCGGTTCGCCAGGCGGGCGGGCTGCGGGTGCTCAGGGCCACGGGCGCCGAGAGCGAGACAGGGCTGGCGTTCGCGGCTCTCCACCAGCTCCTCCACCCCGTCACCGCCGATCTTGACGCCCTCCCCGAGCCACAGCGCGACGCGGTGGCGGGAGCGCTCGGCCTGGCCGCCACCCGCAGCGACGACCGCTTCCTCGTCGCGGCAGGTGTCCTCTCCCTCCTGATCGAGGCCGCGGCACCCGACGACCCGCCGATCGAGGCACCGGCACGCGCCGGCCTGCCGGTCACGGCCCTCCCCGACGGCCTGCCGGCGGAGGCGGCGTCACCCGACGGCCTGTCGGCCGAGGCCACGGCGCTGCCCGACGACCTGCCGGTCGAGACGGCGGCACCCGACGGTCTGCCGGTCAACGCAGCGGCGACCGAAGGTCTGCTGGTCGTGGTCGACGACTTCCAGTGGATCGACCAGGCGTCGGCGGACGCCGTGCTGTTCGCGGCCAGGCGGCTCGGCAGCGAGCGCATCGCGATGCTGCTGGCCGTACGAGGGGAGACGCGCACGCCGGGCCTGCCCGAGCTGCCCTTGACCGGGCTCGACCAGGACAGCGCCGCCACACTCCTAACAGAACGAGCCGAGCGAGCCCAACGCGCCGAGCGAGCCGCGCCCGCACACGAGCACGCCGCACCCCCGCGGCATCGCCCGCAGCCCACGCCGGAGGTGGTGGCGCGCCTGGTCGAGCTGACCGGCGGCAACCCGCTGGCCCTGCGCGAGACGGTGGACCTGCTGTCCCCCGCCCAGCTCGCCGGTACCGCGCCGCTGCCCGAGCCGCTGCCGGTCGGCGCGGGCATCTTCGGCGAGCAGGTACGGCGGCTGCCCGAGGACACCAGGCGGCTGCTCCTGGTGGCCGCGCTCGAAGGCAGGGGCGACCTCGACGTGGTCCTGAAGGCCGCCGACACCGCCGAGCCCGCGCTACGGCCCGCGGAGGCGGCAGGCCTGGTCAGCGTCGATTCGGCGATCAGGTTCAGGCATCCGCTGGTCAGGTCGGCCGTCCACGCCGAGTCCAGCGCCGCCGAACGGCGGGCGGTGCACGGGGCGCTCGCCGTACAGGTGGCCGATCCCGACCGGCGGGCCTGGCACCGGGCGGCGGCGACGGTGGGCCAGGACGAGGAGGTCGCGGCCGACCTGGCCGCCTCGGCCGAGCGGGCGAGGGCGCGGGGCGGTTACGCCGACGCGGCGACCGCGCTGGTGCGGGCGGCGGAGCTGACGCCGGAGCCTGAGCGGCGTGCGGTACGGCTGGCCGCGGCGGCCACCTCGGCCTGGCTCGGCGGCCGTCCCGGACAGGCGGAAAGCTGCCTGGCCGAGGCCAGAGCGCTGGCCGACCGGCCCGAGTTCGCGCAGCTCAGGGGCAGGTTCGAGCTCAACTCCGGCGACGCGGCCGAGGCGATGCGCATTCTGTCCTCGGGCGACACGCTGGAGATGCTGGCCGACGCCTCGGAGGCGGCCTCCTACGTGGGCGACGTCCAGTCGATCGTGGCGATCGGCCGCCACGTCGAGTCGTTCCCCGAGGGCTTCCTTCGCGACGCGGTGGCGGGCATCGGCGCGATGCTCGGTGGCGACCGGGACAAGGGGGCGCTGCTGCTGCGCCGGGCGCTGGGCCGTACCGACGAACTCGAGGAGCCGGCCGCCTTCATGTGGGCCGCGGCGGCGGCCAGCTACCTGGGCGAGGCCGACGTCTCGGCCGAGCTGGCCACCAGGGCAGGCCGCGCCGCCAGGGTCTCAGGCGTGGTGGGGCAGCTGCCGGTGGTGCTGGAGTTCGTGGCGACGGCCGAGCGGATCGAGGGCAGGTTCGCGCTCAGCGCCGCGATCGCCCAGGAGGGCCTGGAGCTGGCCCGCGAGGCCGGATACACCAACTCGGTCGCCGCCCACCTGGCCAACCTGGCCGCGGTGGCGGCGGTCCAGGGACGTGAGGACGACTGCGCGCGCATGGCCCACGAGTCGCTGGCGATCGCGATCCCGCACCACCTCGGGCTGCGGGCGAGCGTGGCCCGCTACGCGCTCGGCCTGCTCGATCTGGGCATGGGACGTCACGCGGCGGCCCATGACCGGTTCGCGGCGCTGGCCGTGGCGGGGCATCCCACGGCGGCGTGGCGTTCGACGCCCGACAGGGTGGAGGCCGCGGTCGGCTGCGGCGAGCTGGACGCGGCCCGCGCCGCCGTGGCCGCCTACGAGCGCTGGTCTGCCGACGCCCGCACCCCGCAGGCGCGGGCGCTGCTGGCCAGGTGCAGGGCGCTGACCGGCGACGACGCCGCCTTCGGCGAGGCCATGGGCCTGCATCCGGAGGGCTTCGAGCGGGCCAGGACCGCCCTGCTGTACGGCGAACGCCTGCGCAGGCTGCACCGCCCCGGCGACGCCCGCTCGCACCTGCGCTACGCGATGGAGACGTTCGAGCGGGCGGGAGCCGACCCGTGGGCGCGCAGGGCGGGCGACGAGCTGCGCGCGGCGGGCGAGACGCGGGCCAGGCCCGAGCGTGACGCGCTCGGCGCGCTGACCCCGCAGGAGCTGCGCATCGCCAAGCTGGTGGCGGCGGGCGCGTCCAGCAAGGAGGTGGCCGCGCAGCTGTTCCTCAGCCCGCGCACGGTGGAGTACCACCTCTACAAGATCTATCCGAAGCTCGGTGTCAGCTCACGTACCGAACTGGCACTAGTAGTCCTACGGATGGCAGGCGATTCCCCTCACGAGATGCTCTAGCCCATGCAAAACACGACTTTCACCGAAGAGTTCGGCGACACCGCCCACCCGCCCGTCCTGCTCATCGCGGGCTCCATGTCCCAGGGGCCGCAGAGCTGGCCCGACGCGTTCGTCGGCCGTCTGGCGGCGGGAGGGCGCCGGGTGATCCGCTACGACCACCGCGACACCGGCCGCTCCCAGACGGTCGACTTCGCGACGAACCCCTACACCTGGCACGACATCAAGAACGACGCGCTGGCCGTACTCGACTCCCACGGGATCGAGTCGGCGCACCTCGTCGGCCACTCGGCGGGCGGCCTGCTCGCCCAGTGGATCGCGGTCGAGCACCCCGAGCGGGTGGCGACGCTGACGACGATCGGCTCCTCGCCGCTCGGCAGGCAGGAGGGGGTGACCGTCATGCGCGCCCTCATGGGCGAGGAGCAGCCGGAGGGCAGCCTGCCTCCGCCCACGCCCGCGTTCGTGGAGTTCTACCAGAAGATGATCACCTCCGCGCCGCCCTCGACCAGGCGGGAGCAGATCGACTTCCAGATCGCCGAGGCCAGGGTGCTGGCGGGCGGCGGGTACCCCTTCGACGAGGACGAGGAGCGCCGCCAGGCCGAGCGGCTGTACGAGCGGGCCCTCGACCTGTCCGCCCTGGCCAACCACCGGCTCGCGGCGGCGGCGGACATGGCCTTCGAGCCCGTGGGCGTGCTGCACACGGTGAAGGCGCCCACGCTGGTCGTCGAGGGCACGCACGAGCCCGCCAAGCCGGGTCACGGCGCGCTCATCGCCGAGGCCATCCCGGGCGCCGAGCTGCTGATGGTGGAGGGCATGGGCCACATGCTCGCGCCGCAGGCACACGAGACCCTGGTCGGGGCCATCCTCAGGCACACGGTTACTGTGCAGAGGTGACCCATCGGCGCCGGATGCCGGTGCTGGCGATCTGCTGCATGAGCCTGCTGATCGTCAGCCTCGACAGCACGGTCCTCAACGTGGCGCTGCCGTCCATGCAGCGGGAGTTCGACGCCCCCGTCTCCGCGCTGCAGTGGACGATCGACGCCTACACCCTGGTGCTGGCCTCGCTGCTGATGCTGGCGGGCTCCACCGCCGACAGGTACGGCCGGCGCAGGGTGTTCCAGCTCGGCCTGCTGCTGTTCACGCTCGGCTCGCTGCTGTGCAGTCTCGCGCCCGGCATGGGCTGGCTGGTCGTCTTCAGGATGATCCAGGCGGTGGGCGGGTCGATGCTGAACCCCGTGGCGATGTCGATCATCACGAACGTCTTCACCGACCCGCGCGAGCGGGCCAGGGCCATCGGCGTGTGGGGCGGCGTGGTGGGCATCAGCATGGCGGCGGGGCCGCTGGCGGGCGGGTTCCTGGTCGACACGCTGGGCTGGCGCTCGATCTTCTGGCTCAACCTGCCGCTCGGCGTCGCCGCGCTGATCCTGACCACGCTGTTCGTGCCCGAGTCCAAGGCGGCGAGAGCGCGCAGGTTCGACCCGGTCGGGCAGTTGCTGGTGATCGCGCTGCTGGGCTCGCTGACCTTCGGCATCATCGAGGCGCCTGCGGAGGGCTGGAGCTCGCCGCTCATCCTCGGCTGCTTCGCGTTCGCGGCGCTCTCACTGGCGGGCCTGCTGCTCTACGAGCCGCGCAGGGTCGAGCCGCTCATCGACGTGCGTTTCTTCCGCAGCGCGCCGTTCAGCGGCGCGACCGTCCTCGCGGTCAGCTCGTTCGCGGCGCTGGGCGGGTTCCTGTTCCTCAACACGCTCTACCTGCAGCAGGTACGCGGCCTGGACGCGCTCCACGCGGGTCTCTACATGCTGCCCATGGCCTCGATGACGCTGGTCTTCGCGCCGCTGTCGGGACGGATCGTCGGCAGCAGGGGTCCCCGACTGCCGACGCTCATGGCGGGCCTGGCGATGAGCGCCAGCGGCGTGCTGTTCGCCGGACTGCACGCCTGGCAGTCGGACCCGCTGATGTTCACCGCCTATGTCCTGTTCGGCATCGGCTTCGGCATGGTCAACGCGCCGATCACGAACACCGCGGTGTCGGGCATGCCCCGCGAGCAGGCGGGGGTCGCCGCGAGCGTCGCCTCCACCAGCCGTCAGGTCGGGGTGTCGCTGGGGGTCGCGGTCATCGGCTCGGTGATCGCCGCGACCGGCCCCGCCTCATCCGCCGGCGTCGCCGCGTGGTGGATCATCGCGGGCTGCGGGGCGGCGGTGCTGGCCATCGGCGTGCTCACGACAGGCGCGTGGGCCACGGCCACCGCCGACCGTACGGCCGAGCGCATCGCGAACCGCGTCCACGCCACGCGCTCATAGCCTTCACGCCCGTGCCCTTCGTGGGCCGCGCACCGGAGTGCGTTGAGCATTCGCCCGCCCGCGCCCGCCACCAGGACGGCGAGCGTCAGCACGCCCGCCACCTGGGTGACTCTCACCCGCAGTTCCACCCGCATCGGCCCGTTTCGGGCGACCACGCCAGGTCAATGCCCAGCAGATCGCCCGTCATATCGGGCCTGCGTCACCCAGAAGACGTCGCGGAGTCGCGCGACTGCTCCGTGGTTCCCGTGTCGTCCCTCGACGAGTCGGCGCCGAGCTCTTCGCGCAGGCGCTCGTAGTCGATGTGTTGGTTGGTGTACTTCAGCTCGCGAGCGACCTTCGTCTGCTTCGCCTTGGCTCTGCCTCGCCCCATGGCTCCACTCCCTCGATGCCCGTCATCATCCTATCAAGTTGAAGAATTGTGCAACTCGCTATATTACGATAGTTGCATGCCCGTTCCGCTGTACCAGGCCAAGGCAGATTTCTTCCGCACGCTCGGGCATCCCGTGCGCATCCAGGTGCTGGAGCTTCTCAGGCAGGGTCCCCGACCGGTCCGCGACCTGCTCACCGAGATCGACGTCGAGGCGTCCAGCCTCTCCCAGCAGTTGGCGGTTCTTCGCAGAGCCGGGATAGTGAGCGCAACCCGCGACGGGGCGACCGTCGTCTACGAACTCTCCAGTCCAGACGTGGCCCATCTGCTCATCGACGCTCGGCGGATCCTCACCGACATGCTCGCCGACCAGGGCGAGTTGCTGGCCGAACTGAGGGCCGAAGGTCGCGCGGTGGGCTGACCGGTCGGTGCGAGTGGGCCGAATGGGCCGAGCGGCAGATCCGTTAGGCTCTTGAGCCATGGTCTCCGAGCTGTTCGACCCCAAGGCCTGGCAGGTCGTCGAGGGTTTCGACTTCACCGACATCACCTACCACCGAGCCGTCGACCAGGGCACCGTGCGCATCGCCTTCAACCGGCCCGAGGTGCGCAACGCGTTCCGGCCGCAGACCGTCGACGAGCTCTACCGCGCCTTCGACCACGCCAGGCAGAGCACCGACGTCGGGTGCGTGCTGCTCACCGGCAACGGTCCCTCGCCCAAGGACGGCGGCTGGGCCTTCTGCTCGGGCGGTGACCAGCGGATCAGGGGCAAGGACGGCTACCAGTACGCCGACGGCACCCCCTCGACCGGCCGCCTGCACATCCTGGAGGTACAGCGGCTCATCCGCTTCATGCCGAAGATCGTCATCTGCGTGGTCCCCGGGTGGGCGGCCGGTGGCGGGCACAGCCTCCACGTCGTGGCCGACCTCACGCTCGCCAGCGCCGAGCACGCGCGCTTCAAGCAGACCGACTCCGACGTGGCCAGCTTCGACGGCGGCTTCGGCTCGGCCTACCTGGCCCGCCAGGTAGGCCAGAAGTTCGCCCGCGAGATCTTCTTCCTCGGCGACACCTACACCGCGGCCGACGCCCACCGGATGGGCATGGTCAACGCGGTCGTCCCGCACGAGGAGCTGGAGTCCACCGCGCTCGAATGGGCACGGAAGATCAACGGCAAGTCGCCCACCGCGCAGCGGATGCTGAAATACTCCTTCAACCTCATCGACGACGGGCTCGTCGGCCAGCAGGTCTTCGCCGGAGAGGCCACCCGCCTGGCCTACATGACCGACGAGGCCGCCGAGGGCCGCGACTCCTTCCTGGAGAAGCGCGAGCCCGACTGGTCACCGTTCCCCTGGCACTACTGATGGTCGAGGTCCCCGAGGAGCTCGCGGCGCACCACCTGAAGTACGCCCACGATGCGGGCCCCGCGTGGACGGCCGACCTGCCCGGCCTGGCCGAACACTTCCTCGACCGCTGGGGCCTGCGCCCCGACGGCGCGGTGATGCACGGGATGGTCTCGCTCGTCATTCCCGTACGGCGGGCCGACGGCATCCTTGCCGCGCTGAAGCTCCAGCCCGCCACCGAGGAGAACATCGGCGAGGGCCCTGGCCTGCGCGCCTGGGCGGGTGACGGGATCGTCCGCCTGCTCGACGAGGCGACCGTCCCCTCGCCCACCTCGCCCCACCAGGCCAACGCCCTCCTGCTCGAACGCCTCGACGGCGACCGCTCGCTCGAGGCCGTGCCCGACTCGGACCGGGCGCTGGGGATCCTCGCCGACCTGCTCGCCCGCCTGGCCGCCCACCAGGGTCCCGAGGGCCTGCGGACGCTCGGCGACATCGCCTCCGACATGCTGGAGGACGCGCCCGAGCTGCTGCCCCGGGCGCATCCCGACGACAGGGCGTGGCTGGAGCGGAGCGCCGCCGCCGTACGCGAGCTGGTCGACGAGCCGGGAGACCGGCTGCTCCACTGGGACCTGCACTTCGACAACGTGCTGGCCGGCGCCCGCGAGCCGTGGCTCGCCATCGACCCCAAGCCGCTGGTGGGCGACCCAGGGTTCGAGCTGATGCCGGCGCTGCGCAACCGCTGGCCCTCGACGGATGTACGGCGCACGGTGCTGCGGCGGTTCGACCTGATGGTCGAACGGCTGGGGCTGGAGCGCGAGCGGGCCGTCGGATGGACGCTCGGCCGGCTGTTGCAGGACGGGCTGTGGGACCTGGAGGACGGCGAGGCCAGGATCGACCAGGACGAGATCGCCATCGCCGAGGCCCTGGTCAACCGGTCACGTTAGGACTGGTGGGGTGATCTCGGTGATTGACGCACGCCGGACGGGGTAGAACCATGATCGCCCCCGGCCGCCGATGTTCCAGCCGGGGGCGCCAACCGGCCCCTCCTCCGAAGGCTTCAGCAGGCGCGGGCTTCAGCAGGCGCAGGCTTCAGCAGGCGCAGGCGATGCCGGAGACGGGGGCGGTGAGCGGGTCGATGGGGTTCCTGGTCACACCGCCGGCGGTCGCGACGGGGAAGCCCTCCCGCGCCCAGTACTCGAAGCCGCCGATCATCTCCTTCACCCGGTAGCCGAGCTTGGCGAACTCCAGCGCGGCCCTGGTGGCGCCGTTGCAGCCCGGACCCCAGCAGTAGGTCACGACCGTCACGTCCCCGGGCACCAGGTCGGCGGCCCTGGCGGCGATCTCTGCGGTGGGCAGGTGGACGGCGCCGTCGATGTGGCCCTGGTTCCAGCTCTCCAGGCTCCGCGAGTCGATCACCACGACGCCGGGGACCTTGGCGGCGAGGTCGGCGGCGACGTCGGACACGTCGGTCTCGAAGGCGAGCCGCGCCGCGAAGTGGGCGAGTGCGGCGGCGTTGTCGGCGGCGGGGGTGGAGGTGACAGCGGACATCCAGGGCTTTCCTTTCTCGGACCGGGTGGTGCGCCTCCATGGTGGCGTGCACGGAGGCGCCCGAGACAGTGGCGAGAAAGCCGCCTACCGCTAAGATCTCGCCAACCCGGCCGCCAGCTCCATCCCGGGACCTCAGGTGGAGTGCGGGCTGGGGTCTTGGGGGCGCCACTTCCTCCCCCAAGGAACTGGGACTAAGGGGGTCCAGGCGGCGGGTCAGGGGATTTCGATGACCAGTTTGCCCCTGCCGTGGCCGGTCTCGATCTCCCGGTGCGCGTCGGCGGCCCGGTCGAGGGGGAACGTCCGGCGCACCAGCCACGTGAACCCGCCCTTCGCGACCAGCTCCGCGTACCTGCCGAGCCGCTCCGCCGTACGGCCCGCGTTCACCAGCCGCACCCCCAGCTCGGCCGCCCTGCCGTGTTCCACCAGCGTGACGATCCTCCCCGGGTCCTTCACCAGCTCCAGCGACACCTCCAACGCGGGCCCGCCGGCCCCGTCGAGCACGGCGTCCACCTGGCCGAGCGCCCTGACCCTGTCGGCCAGCCCGTCCCCGTAGGCGACGGGGATCGCGCCGAGCGAGCGCAGGTAGGCGTGGTTCTCCTGCCTGCCGGTCCCGATCACCCTGGCACCGAGCCTGCGGGCGATCTGCACCGCTGCCGTCCCCACGGAGCCCGACGCCCCGTGGACCAGCAGCGTCTCGCCCTCCCGCAGGCCAATGGTGTTCAGCGCGAGCTCCGCCGTCTGCACCCCGGCCGTCAGGCCGCCCGCCACCGCCCACGGCACGCCTGCGGGCTTGGGGGCGATCTGGTCGGCGCCGACCACGATGTACTCGGCGTAGCTGTTCAGCAGCGAGAACCCGAGCACCTCGTCCCCCTCCGCGAACCCGGTGACGCCCGAGCCCACCTGGTCGACCACGCCCGCGAACTCGTTGCCGGGGACGCGCGGCAGGTCCCCTGTCACGCCCTGCGGGGTCCATCCGGCGCGCACCGCCGCGTCGTACGGCTGCACGCCCGCCGCCTTGACCCGCACTCTCACCTGGCCGGACCCCGCCTGCGGGGTCTCGATCTCCATCACCCGGAGCACCTCGGGCCCGCCGGGGGTCGCGAATGCCGCAGCCTTCATCTCGATCAACTCCTCATGTCAGTGAGACAACTCGTGTCAGTGAGACAACTCTGCAACCTCAACCAACCTTGAGGTCAACATCCCTCCTGAGAGCGAGCGCGGACCGCTCCTACCGGCGATCCGCGAGCACCCTCGGGTGCCCGACCATGGCGTGGAGGACCATCAGAAAGGAGGAAGATTGGACACCGTGTCGGATCTCCCGCAAATCGCCCGGCTGAAGGAGCGCTTCCGCGCGCTTCCACCGCTGCAGGTGGACCTCGCGCTGGCCGCCCTCGTGCTGGTCGTCCAGCTCTGGCCGTTCGTCGGCAGGCAGCGGCTGGCGGGCGCGCCGTGGCACTGGTGGGGCGTCGCGGTCGTGGTCGCCTCCGTGCTCCCGCTGGTCTGGCGGCGCAGGGCCCCCGTCACCACCCTGCTCCTGAGCGTGTTCACGTCCTCCCTCTACGACCTGGCCGACTCGGTGCCCCCGCAGCCGATCTGGTACACCACCCTCGTCTGCGCGTACACCGTCGCCGCCTACACGCCTCGCTGGTCCAGGGTGGCGGTGCTGGTCTTCACGCTGGGCGGCGGCCTGCTGGCGGTCGGCTCGTCGGAGACCGCCGTGCGCGGCACCGTGTGCGCCATCGCCGCCTACGCCATCGGCAGGGCCGCCGCCACCTCGCGCGCCTACGCCGCCGCGCTGGAGGAGCGTGCCGTACAGCTGGAAAGGGAGCGGGAAGTGGAAGCCGAGCGCGCCGCCGAGCGGGAACGGGCCAGGATCGCCCGCGACATGCATGACATCCTCGCGCACGCGGTCAGCCTGATGGTCGTCCAGGCCGAGGCGGGGCCCGTGGTCGTCAGGAGCAACCCGGCGCGCGCCGAGGCCGCCTTCGACGCCATCGCCACCGCGGGGCGCGACGCGATGATGCAGTTGCGCCGCATGCTCGGCGTGCTCAAGGAGGAGCAAGGGCCGCGCGCTCCGCAGCCCACGATCGCCGACCTGCCCGCGCTGGTGTCCCAGCTGCCGCTGCCGGTCTCCCTCCAGGTGCACGGTACGGCCCGCGCCCTGCAGCCCGACGTCGAGGTGGCGGTGTACCGCATCGCGCAGGAGTCGCTCACCAACGTCGTCAAGCACGCCGGAGCCACCCGCGCCGACCTGGCCCTGCGCTGGTCCGACGACGCCCTGACGGTCGACGTCACCGACGACGGCGCGGGCTCGGGCCTGGCGATGCCCTCGGGCGGCAACGGCCTGATCGGCATCCGCGAGCGCGCCGCCGCCTGCGGTGGCACCGCGACCGCGGGTCCGCGCGCCGACGGCCCAGGCTTCCAGGTGTCGGTACGGCTTCCGCTCACCCCCGAGCGCGGCCACGTGAAGCAAGGAGTGAACCGATGAGCATCCGGGTAGTGGTCGCCGACGACCAGGAGCTCGTGCGCGGCGGGTTCAGCATGATCCTCGACGCCCAGCCCGACATCGACGTGGTCGCGGAGGCGAGCGACGGCGTCGAGGCCGTCGCGCTGGTCCGCGAGCACCGCCCCGACGTCCTGCTGCTCGACATCCGCATGCCCAGGATGGACGGCATCGAGGCGGCCAGGCTGGTGGGGCGGGAGACCAGGGTCCTCATGCTCACCACCTTCGACCTCGACGACTACGTCTACGACGCGCTGCGTGCGGGGGCGAGCGGGTTCCTGCTGAAGGACGTGCGCAGGGACGACCTGGTCAACGCGGTCCGCGTGGTCGCCGCCGGGGAGTCGCTGCTCGCGCCCACCGTCACCAGTCGGCTGATCGCCGAGTTCACCTCGCGCCCGGCGGCGGCGTCGGTGTCCACGGAACGGCTCGCCGTACTGACGAGCAGGGAGCAGGAGACGCTCGGCCTGATCGCCCGCGGGCTGTCGAACGCCGAGATCGCCGCCGAGATGGTCGTCAGCGAGCACACGGTGAAGACGCACGTGAGCAACGTGCTCGCCAAACTCGGGCTGCGCGACCGGGTGCAGGCGGTCATCGTGGCCTATGAGACGGGGCTGGCCGTACCTGGGCATTAACCGGATTTCAAGCGGCCTGCAACCCACCCCTGGATATATTCGCCCCAGTAGGGGGGCTTTTATCCGAGGGAGCCGATGCCCGCATTCCTTGACGCCGCGCTGACCTTCCCAGCCGTGCTCTTCAGCTTCCTGCTCGTCGTGGTCGTCGGCTACTGGCTCGTGGTCATGTTCGTCGGCGGCGACGTCGACCTCGACGGCGTGCAGCTCCCGCTCGGCCTCGGCGGCATCCCCGCGACCGTCGCCGCCTCCCTGTTCGTCGCCCTCGCGTGGTTCGCGAGCCTGGCCGGAGTGGTGCTGCTGGGCGGCGGGCCGCTGGTGCTCGCCGCGGCGCTCGCGGCCGGATGGCTGGGCACGAAACTGCTGATCATCCCCATGCGCAGGCTCTTTCCCGACCGGAAGGAGCCCTCCCGCCACGACTTCGTCGGCCAGAGGTGCGTGGTGCGCACCGGGAGAGCCGACGCGACCTTCGGTCAGGCCGAGGTCATCGCCCCCGACGGCTCGTCGGCCGTCGTCCAGGTCAGGACGACCGGCGGCGACCTGCTCTCCCGCGGCCAGACCGCGTTGATCTTCGACTACGACGCAGAGGGCGAGTTCTTCTACGTCATGGAGGACCGTACATGAGTGTCATCTCCACCGGTTTCGGCATCCTGCTGGCCGTTGTCGTCATCGTCGCCATCGGCCTGGTCTTCGTGATCAGCCGGCTGTTCAGGAAGGTCGACCAGGGCAAGGCGCTCATCGTCTCCAAGGTCCGCAGGGTCGACGTGACGTTCACCGGCGCCGTCGTCTTACCCGTCCTGCACAAGGCAGAGGTCATGGACATCTCGGTGAAGACCATCGAGATCGCCAGGACCGGGGCCGAAGGGCTGATCTGCCGCGACAACATCAGGGCCGACATCCGCATCACGTTCTTCGTGCGGGTCAACAAGACCGTCGAGGACGTCATCAAGGTGGCGCAGGCCATCGGCACCGGGCGCGCCAGCGACGAGTCGACGCTGCAGGCGCTGTTCAACGCCAAGTTCTCCGAGGCGCTCAAGACCGTCGGCAAGCAGCTCGACTTCGTCGACCTCTACACCAAGCGCCACGAGTTCCGCGACCAGATCATCCAGGTCATCGGCACCGACCTCAACGGCTACAGCCTGGAGGACGCGGCGATCGACTACCTGGAGCAGACCCCGATGGCCAAGCTCGACCCGGCCAACATCCTCGACGCCCAGGGCATCCGCAAGATCACCGAGCTGACCGCCAATGAGAACGTGCGGACCAACGAGTTCAGGCGCAGCGAGGAGAAGGAGATCACCCGCCAGAACGTCGACGCCACCGAGGCCATCCTGGAGCTGAAGCGCCGCCAGGCGGACGCGGAGATCAAGCAGAAGCGCGAGATCGAGACGATGAAGGCGCGCGAGGACGCCGAGATCGCCCGTGTGCAGGCCGAGGAGCGGCTCAAGGCGCAGGCCGCGCACATCAAGACCGACGAGCAGCTCGGCATCCAGAACGAGAACCGCAACCGCGAGATCGCCGTCGCGGAGAAAAACCGCGAGCGGGTCATCGCCATCGAGAGCGAGCGGATCGAGAAGGACCGCATGCTGGAGGTCATCTCCCGCGAGCGGGAGACCGAGCTGTCGCGCATCGCCAAGGACAAGGAGGTCGAGACCGAGAAGCGGTCGATCGCCGAGGTCGTGCGGGAGCGGATCGCGGTCGAGAAGACGGTCGCCGAGCAGGAAGAGAACATCAAGAAGCTGCGCGCCGTCGAGGAGGCCGAGCGGCTGCGCCAGACCACGATCATCCAGGCCGAGGCCGAGGCGCAGGAGAGCCTGGTCAAGGACATCAAGGCCGCGGAGGCGGCCGAGGCGGCGGCCAAGCATCGGGCGCGCGAGGAGCTCACGCTCGCCGAGGCGAGGCAGCAGGCGGCCGAGCTGGACGCGCGCGCCAAGATCAGGCTCGCCGAGGGCCTGCAGGCGGAGGCGGCGGCCCAGGGGCTGGCCGACGTCCAGGTGAAGGAGCGGGGCGCCGACGCCATCGAGAAGGTCGGCCGCGCCGAGGCCATGGCGACCGCGGAGAAGCTGCGGGCCGAGGCCGAGGGCGCCAAGGCGATGGCGCTGGTCGAGGGCGCGCGGCTCAAGGCGCAGGCCGAGGGCGAGCAGGCGATGGCGCTGGTCACCGGCGACAGGCTGAAGGCCGAGGCCGAGGGTCTGATCGAGAAGGCCAAGGCGATGGCCGCCATGGACGAGGCGACCAGGACGCACGAGGAGTACCGCCTGCGCCTCGAAGCCGACAAGGAGATCAGGCTCAAGCACATCGATGTGCAGCGGCAGGTCGCCGAGTCGCAGGCCCACGTCGTGGCGGCGGGCCTGGCCAAGGCCAACATCGACATCGTCGGCGGCGACAGCATGTTCTTCGACAGGGTGGTCGGGTCGATCACCGCGGCCAAGGCCGTCGACGGGTTCGTCGAGCATTCGTCGGTCACGCGGACGCTGGCCGAGCCGTAC
This sequence comes from Nonomuraea sp. NPDC059194, assembly GCF_042754765.1. NCBI lineage: Bacteria > Bacillati > Actinomycetota > Actinomycetes > Streptosporangiales > Streptosporangiaceae > Nonomuraea > Nonomuraea sp. NPDC059194. Next base: position 125,052 of record NZ_JBHZBH010000013.1, read on the forward strand.
CTCAACGGGACGGCGAGCCTGACCGACGACCTGGCCAGGCTGGTCGGCGGGATCAGCACCGAGGACGTGAAGAACCTGACGGTGTCGGCGCTGCTCATGCAGCTCATCTCGCGCGGCGGGCCGGAGGCGGCGAAGCTGAACGAGCTGTTGGAAAGCGCGCGCAGGCTCGGCGTGGCCGAGTCGTCGGTGGCCGCGCTCACGGCGGTGAAGGGCTGACGTGACCGTTTCTTCCGGTACGGCTTCTTCTGGCACGGCTTCTTCTGGCACGGCCCAGCTTGAGGCGGGCACCTACGAGGTGTTGCGCAACCGCCTGTCCGCGCAGGCCAAGGAGCTGGCCAGGGCGGCCGAGGCGGTCAACGAGGAGCGGCTGAAGGTCTTCGGCGGCGCCGAGCTGCGCCTGATCGGCACCGAGCGGATCCGCACGGAGAACAACTGCGTCCCCCGCGACATCGTCTCGGTCGGTGACCTCATGCTCTTCGGCTACAACGTCTTCATCGGCCTGAAGCCGGAGACGGCTGTGGATGACGTGTTCGCTGTCCACAGGTTCAGCCGCGACGGCGACGCGTTCAGGTTCGATGCGGAACAGTTGGGCGCGCTCAGCGACCCGGCGTTCCGGAAGGACTTCGCGGAGTTGTACCGCTACTACAAGGAGACCAGGCTCCTCCAGCTACGGCGGCTGGAGGGCAAGCTGCTGGCCGTCTTCCAGACGGGGCCGGCCGACCTGCGGGTCCTGCGCTGGGCCGTCGACACCCACGGCGAGGCGACCTACCAGGACAACCGGGGCGAGCGCGACCACGTGTTCCCGCCTTCGCACGACTTCGAGTGGACCCCGACCACGCGCGACGACCACGTGCTCGGCAGGCACCCGCACATCTCGATCTACGACGAGGTGTTCGTCGAGACGGTCGGCGGCGACCTCACCATCAAGATCGAGAACAACACGGAGTCGGGCGAGGGCATCTACACCGAGCCCGTCGCCGAGCCGCTGCAGTCGCTGGCCGACGCCGAGGTCGACCACGCCAGGATCGGGCCGCTGATCCTGCTGCGCGTCAAGCCGTACAAGGAGACCGAGTGGCGGCACCTGGTCTTCAACACCCGCACCAAGTCCGTCACCAGGCTCGACGGCATCGCGCTCGCCTGCCAGCGGCTGCCCGAGGACCAGGGCATCATCTTCCCCGGCGGCTACTACCTGTCCACAGGGGTGTCCAAGACCTTCGACACCCAGGTGGCCGACCTGGAGTTCGAGCGGGTGATCCGCTCGCCCAACGGGGAGGACGTGCTCTACGTCTTCCACGCGCGGGCCGACGGCAGGTCGCTGCTGCTGCCGTACAACGTGATCAGGAAGGAGGTCGCCAACCCGCTGCCCTGCCACGGCTTCTCCCTGTTCGACGACGGCACGCTGGTGGTCTTCAGGGCGACCTCGGAGGATCCGACGCGCGTCCATCCGATGCAGGTGTGGCAGACGCCGTACGTCTCCGACACCTACGCCGCCGCCCAGCCCACGGGCACCGGGCCGCTGGAGCGCATCGGCAACGCCGAGCTGGTCCGCGGCATCTCCGACTGCCTGTCGGTGGCCCGCATGGTCGAGGAGATGGCTCCCTCCCAGGCCACCTTCGAGGCGCTGATCGCCGCCTGCACCAGGGCCTTCGACCACTACCACTGGCTGGGCGACCACGGGCTGCGCGGCCCGCTCGGCGACGTGCGCGCCACGGCCGAGCAGGTCCTCGACGAGTACGAGAACGTCGCCCAGCTCACCCTCCAGGCCGCGGCCACGCTGGAGGCCGCCACCGCCGAGACCACCACTCTGGTACGGCAGGCTCGCGCCGAGACGCTGACCTCCGCCGACGCCTGGGTGTCCCGCCTGGCCGACCTGCGCCGCGCCCAGGGCCGCCTGGTGACGCTGCGCGAGGTCCGCTACATCGACCTGGCCGCCCTCGACGCGCTCGCCGCCACGCTGGCCGACGAGCTGACCTCGGTGGGCAGGCGGGCGGTGTCGTTCCTGGAGGGCGCCGACGCGTTCACCGGCTACCACGCCGCCGTCGCCCAACTGGAGGCCGACGCGTCCGCCATCGCCACCGTCGCCGCGGCGGCCCCCGTCGCCGAGCGGCTCGTCGCCCAGGCCGAGGGGCTCGAGGTCGTCACCGAGGTGGTCGGCTCGCTCGACATCGCCGACGCCACGGTCCGCACCGCCATCCTCGAACGCATCGGCGAGGTGCTCGGCGGGGTCAACCGCGCGCGTGCCGTCCTCGACGGCCGCCGCAGGTACCTGCTCGCCGCCGAGGGCAGGGCCGCGTTCGCCGCCGAGTTCGCGCTGCTCGGCCAGGCCGTCACGGGCGCCCTCGCGATGGCCGACACCCCCGAGCGCTGCGACGAACAGCTCGGCCGCCTCATGCTCCAGCTCGAAACGATGGAGTCGCGCTTCGGCGAGTTCGACGACTTCGCCGCCGAGCTCACGGCCAAGCGCGAAGACGTCTACGAGGCCTTCTCGGCGCGCAAGCAGACCCAGCTCGACGACCGGGCCAGGCGGGCCGACCGCGTCGCCGCCTCCACCGACCGCATCCTGGCCAGCGTCACCCGCCGCGTGTCGGCGCTGGCGTCCCTCGACGAGATCAACACCTACTTCGCGACCGACCCCATGGTCGCCAAGCTCCGCTCTTCGGCGGGCGAGCTGCGCGCGCTCGGCGCGGCCGTACGGGCCGAGGAGCTCGAAGGCCGCATCAAGGCCGCCCAGCAGGAGGCCGGCAGGGCGCTGCGCGACCGCCTCGACCTGTTCTCCGCCGACGGCGAGACGCTCAGGCTCGGCCGCCACGCCTTCGCCGTCAACACTCAGCCGATCGACCTGACCCTGGTGCCGCACGACGGCGCCATGCACTTCTCCATCACCGGCACCGACTACCGCTCGCCCGTCTCCGGCTCGTTCGAGGACACCCGGCCCTTCTGGACCCAGCTGCTGGTCTCCGAGACGCCCGAGGTCTACCGCGCCGAGCACCTGGCCGCCTCGCTGCTGCCCACGGTCCCCGCCGGGGCCGACCTGGCGGCCCTGGTACGGCTGGCCGCCGAGGAACGCTACGACGAGGGCTACGAGCGCGGCGTCCACGACCACGACGCGACCGCGATCCTCACCGCGCTGCAGCGGCTCCAGGAGGGCGCGGGCCTGCTGCGCTACCCACCGGCGGCACGGGCGGCGGCGCAGCTCTACTGGACATTCGGTCTCCAGGATGTTTCACGTAAAACATTGGCCACGCGGGCGGCATCGCTGGTGCGCGCTCGTGACGCCTTCGGCCAGATCGAGGCGCTCGACGCGCTCGCGGCGGAACTGTCCACCGCCATCGCCGCCTTCCTATCCGCATTCGGCGCGGGCCTTGCCGTGACCCCGCACCCGCTCGACCCTCGTTTCGTTGCAGCCCCCCACGCACTCGGCGCGGACCCCGCCGCTGCCCGGCATGCGCTCGGCCCCCACCCCACCCCAGCCCCGCACGCGCTCGGTGGCACCGCCCCCGCCGTCACCCCGTACTCGCTTGACCCCCACCCCACCGGTGCCCCGCATCCGCTCGGTGCGGCTTCTGCCGGTGTCCCGCAGGTGTCCTGGGCGCGCCCCGCCGTGACCCTGCCGCGTGTGCTCGGTGCTGACCCCTCCGTGGTCGCGCTCGCGGGCGAGTACCTGGTCGAGGAGCTCGCGAGCAAGCCCGAGGGCTTCGTCACCAGCGCCGCCGCCAGGAGCATCCTCGACCGGTTCCGGCAGGCGCTCGGCCCCGCCCGCATCCGCGAGTTCGAGGAGGACCTGCGGGCGCTCGCCCTGCCCGACCGCGTCCAGCTCGCCGGCGCGTGGCTGAGCGCCTTCGACCGGTCCGCCGAGCTTCCCGAGGCGCTGGCCGTACATCTGTGCGAGCTGCCGAGACACGACTCCAGCGCCACGCTCACCGCCACCGTCGACGGCCTGCTCGGCAGCCACCCCCGGATCACCGACCGGGCCCTCACGCTGCGCCTCGACGAGACGCTGGCCAGGACACGCGCGTTCCGCACCGAGCGGGTCCCCGCCTACCGCGCCTACCAGAAACGCCGCGGCGAGCTCGTCGCCCGGGAACGCGACCGGCTCCGCCTTGAGGAGTACAGGCCCAAGGTCATGAGCGCCTTCGTCCGCAACCGGCTGCTCGACGAGGTCTACCTGCCGCTGATCGGCGACAACCTCGCCAAGCAGCTCGGCGCGGCGGGCGAGGGCAAGCGAACCGACCAGATGGGCCTGCTGCTGCTCATCTCCCCTCCCGGGTACGGCAAGACGACGCTCATGGAATACGTCGCCAGCCGCCTCGGGCTGCTCTTCGTCAAGGTCAACGGGCCCGCGCTCGGCCACGAGGTCACCTCGCTCGACCCCGCCGACGCGCCCGACGCCACCGCCAGGCAGGAGGTCGAGAAGATCTCCTTCGCGCTGGAGTCGGGCAACAACACCCTGCTCTACCTCGACGACATCCAGCACACCTCGCCCGAACTGCTGCAGAAGTTCATCTCGCTGTGCGACGCCCAGCGGCGCATCGAGGGCGTGTGGAACGGCCGCACCCGCACCTACGACCTGCGCGGAAAGCGCTTCGCCGTGTGCATGGCGGGCAACCCGTACACCGAGTCGGGGCAGCGTTTCCGCATCCCCGACATGCTCGCCAACCGGGCCGACGTCTGGAACCTCGGTGACGTGCTGTCCGGCAAGGACGACCTGTTCGCGCTCAGCTACATCGACAACGCGCTCACCTCCAACCCCGTCCTGGCGCCGCTGTCCACCCGCGACCGGGGAGACGTCGAGCTGCTGGTCCGCATCGCGCGCGGCGAGGAGGGCGTGCGCACCGACCGGCTCAGCCACCCGTACACGAAGGTCGAGCTCGACCAGATCCTCAGCGTGCTGCGCAAGCTCGTCAGGGTGCAGGAGGTGGTGCTGGCCAACAACCGGGCCTACATCGCCTCGGCCGCCCAGTCCGACGACTCACGGACCGAGCCGCCGTTCCGGTTGCAGGGTTCCTACCGCAACATGAACAAGCTGGCCGAACGCATCGTGCCGGTGATGAACGACGACGAGCTGGAGCAGGTGATCGACGACCACTACCTGGGCGAGGCGCAGACCCTCACCAGCGGGGCGGAGGCGAACCTGCTGAAACTGGCCGAACTACGCGGACGGCTCAGCCCCGAACAGGCGGCGCGGTGGTCCGAGATCAAGACGGCGTACCTGCGCACCAAGGCACTGGGCGGCGCCGAGGACGACCCGATGACCCGCGCGGTCGGCGCCATCGGACTCCTCGCGGACCGCGTCGGCGACATCGGCCAAGCCCTCCGCCACCCCAGCCCCTGACCCTCACCCCACCCGGACACCCGTCTGAGCACCCCACCCGGCCGGATGCACCTCAACCACCGCATCCCACCCGGCACGCCCCAAACGCCGTAAACCCCGCCGCACCCCACCGAGGCACCGCCAACCCGAGCGCACCTCACACCGAGGACAACCAACCGGCGCATACCCCCACACGCCGCAGCATTCCGCCTGGCGCACCCCAATTCACCGCATCCCCGGAGGCACCCCGCCCGGGTCCCTCCGATCCGGGCACATCCCCCCGGGATCTCTCCCCGCTCCGATCTCCTCCGACCTGGGTCTTGGCACGCAGAGTCGGCGGCCTGCCCGGGTCAACGGACGGTCGGGGTCGGGGTCGGGTTAGCGGATGTCGGAGTTGGGGTGTTCAGCGTCCCAGCGGCGGCGCGACTCGGCGATGGCCTCACGGTGGTCGGCCGACCATTCGGTCATCGCCCTGAGCAGGTGGGTGAGGCTGTGCCCCAGCTCGGTCAGCGCGTACTCCACCTGCGGCGGCACGGTCGGGTACACCGTACGGGACACCAGCCCGTCCCGCTCCAGCCGCCGCACGGTCAGGGTGAGCATGCGCTGCGAGATCCCGTCGACCGCCCGCTGCAGCTCCCTGAACCGCCGAACCCCGTGCGCCAGCTCCACCACCACCAGCACCGACCACTTGTCACCGATGCGGTCGAGCACCTCCCTGATCCCGCAGTCGTCGGCGCAGGAGACGATCGGCTGCCGTGGGGTGGTTACCTCGGTGTGTGTGGCTGACATGAATGTGCCTCCTTACCGGCGAACGGCGATCTCACCATAGTGGTTACCCAACAGAACCACTATGGAGGGAAGTTTCATGATTATGGTTACCGGCGCGTCCGGAGGGCTCGGCCAGCTGATCGTCAAGGGCCTGGCCGGACGGGACGACGTGGTCATCAGCAGCCGCAACCCCGCGCACGGCCGCCGCCGTATCGACTTCGACGACCCCGCCACGCTCGCGGAGGGCTTCCGCGGCATCGACACCCTGCTGCTGATCTCCGCGGGGTACGGCGAGGACGACGTGGTCATCGCCCGGCATGAGGCCGCCATCAGCGCCGCCGAGAAGGCCGGGGTCGGGCACATCGTCTACACCAGCCTCACCGGCGACGGCGACCACCTGACCTACGCGCTCGCCCACCGCTGGACCGAACACAGGCTTCGGCGCGGCACCACCGCGTGGACGATCCTGCGCAACGGCCTGTACGCGGAGTTCTTCGCCGGGCTGATGATCCCTGACGCCAACGGCAGGATCACCGCCCCGCTCGGTGACGGCCGACTGTCCGCCGTCGCCAGGGAGGACCTCGCCGAGGTGGCGGTGAAGGTCACGCTGGAGGCGGCTGCTCATGCGGGCCGTACCTATGAACTGGTGGGCGAGGAGGCGATCGGCGGCGGCGACGTGGCCGCGGCGCTGGGCGCGTCCTACGAACCCGCCACACTGGCGGAGGCGCGGTCGGCGGTCGCGAGCTTCAGGCTGGAGCCGTTCCAGGTGCCGATGATCATGAGTACGTTCTCGTCGACCGCCGGGGGATTCATGTCGGGTACGGCAAGCGACCTGCGCGCACTCCTCGGCGGGGAGCCGCGCAGGGCGCTCGACATCATCGCCCCAGGTCAAGCGGCCCGCTAGCTGAGGTCTAGGCCTCATACTGGACGAACCGATCATGGGGGCCCGGCGAGGGGCGAGCAGGTGCCTTGGGGCTGGGCATGCCGGAGCCCGGCACGGTGATGCCGAGGTCTTGGGCTGGGTGGGCCGGGCATGGGGGTTCATCTCGACGAGGCTGAGGTACTGCTGGTGGCGCGGTTTCCCGGCTGTCGGTGAAGGTGGGAGGCAGTCCCCCGGCGATCAGCGCTTCGGGGGGGTACCACGACGGCTTGATCGGTCCAAACGATCAATGGTTGCATGCGTCGAATCGGAACGGAAAGATCAAGGAGAAGAAATGCGCATCTCGCCCACCGGAGCGCGCACCGGCGCATTACTCGGTCCACCGGCGACCCTCGCCGAGGCCCAGACCGCGCTGCCCACACGTGAAGAAAAGAACGGCCCCGGTCCCGACTCCGCCCCCAACCGGTACGCGCTGCCCACACGTGAAGAAAAGAGCGCGCCCGACGCCCCCAACCGGTACACGGCCTCTTGCCCGACCCAGGCCCGCATCAGGAGGGAAGAAGCGTGATAGGCGGTATTCGTCTGGCGGTGTGGGTCTATCTGCTGTTCGCCGGTTTCGGCCTGCTCGGCATCAGCGAGGGCGGGAACAGCACCGGTGTGGTGCTGTGGCTGGCCATCCTGCTCGCCTCCGCCATCCTCGGCGTCACAGGCGCAGCAGCCGGACAGACCCTCGCGGTCCGGTACGCGCTGCCTCCTGTCTTCCTCGGCGTGCTGGCGCTCGTCTTCGGTGGCGGCGTCGGGCTGCTGATCGCCGCCGGCGTCGCCGGCGTGCTGCTCTCCATCGGTGCGCGCGTCATCTTCGGCGTTGAACGCGAGGCGGACGTCAAACCCGGGCACGAGGGTACGGCGGGTCCACGAACGGGCGAGATCTGGTGGGCGGACGTGCCGTACACGGACTCGGCCAAGTCGAAGGACCGTCCGTGCCTCGTCCTGGAGGTCGGCGACTCCTACGCCCAGGTCCTGAAGATCACCAGCAAGGACAAATCCGGTCGCGATGACCATCTACGGCTCAGGAACGGCCTGGTCGACGGATATGACCAAAGCTGGCTCCAGTGCGCCGAGCCGAGGAGCGTACCGCTGAACTCGTTCCGCAGGTTCGAGCAGAGGATCGACGACGAGACCTGGCACCTGGCGACGCACCTGCTCGGCAGGGGCTGATCACGAACGGAAGGCGGCCACCACCGGGCGACCGCCTCTCCGAGACGCTATTCCAGCCTCGCCAGCACCGTCCGCGACACCTGGGCGAGGGTGCGCAGCTCGTCCTCGGTGAGCAGGTCGATGAAGTGCCTGCGCACCGAGGCCACGTGCCCGGGCGCGGCCTCCTCGATCGTGCTCAGCCCCTTGGACGTCAGCACGATGGCCGCCCCCCGCGCGTCGTGGGCGACCTCCTGCCTGCTGACCAGCCCGCGTTCCGACATGCGGGTGATGTGGTGGGAGAGCCTGCTCTTCGACCACCGCATGTGTACGGCGAGCTCGGTCAGCCGCATCCGGTGCCCCGAGGCCTCCGACAGGTTCGACAGCACGTCGTAGTCGGGCTCGGACAGCCCCGACTCACGCATCAGGTCGCGCTGGATCTCCAGATCGAGGAGCAGCCGCATCCGCCGGTAGCCCATCCAGGCGGCGTACTCCGTCTCGCTCAGCCAGTTCACGCGCCCAATCTAGGGCTCGGTCAGTTCACCGCGCCCCAATCCAGTGCTCGGAATCCAGGGCGCGGGCGACCGATTCCGCCGTCGCGGGCACCAGCGGGAGCCGTACGTCAGGCGTCGGGATGAGGCCGTGCGCGTGCAGCACCCCCTTGATGACCGTCGGGTTCGGCTCGGCGAACAGCAGCGCCGACATGGCGGCCAGCCGGTGCCCGAGCGCCCTGTCCCAGGAGGCGGCCATGGACACGAAGGAGGCGGTGTGCAGGTGCGCGGAGGCCAGGATGCCGCCTGAGGCGCCGAGCGCGAGCATCGGCGAGAGGTAGGCGTCGTCGCCGGTCAGCACGGAGAAGTCCGGCGGCAGGTCGCCGAGCAGCGCGACCGCGTCCTGATCGACGGCGCCGGTGGCGTACTTGACGCCTGCGATCATCGGGTGCTCGCCGAGCCGCCGCAGGGTGGCGGCGCTCAGCGCCTGCCCGGTCCGGTAGGGGATGTGGTAGATTACCAGCGGCACCGGCGTCCGCTCGGCGAGCTGCTCGAAGTAGGCGATGACGCCGCGCTCGCCGGGTCTGACGAACGCGGGGACGGTCACGAGTGCGGCCGTGGCCCCTTCGGTGAGCTCCAGGTCGCCGACGATCAGCTGCCTGCCGTACGAGGCCGTCACGTGGCGGCAGATCGTGACAACCTCCCGCCGTTCGGCAGGCGTGAGCGTGGAGGGCTCGCCCGTCGTGCCGAGGGCGACCAGCCCCGCGGCTCCCTGGTCGAGCGCGGAGGCGGCGAGCTTCTCCAGCGCGTCGAAGGCCACCTCCCCCGAGGCGGCGAACGGCGTGATCAGCGGCACGTAGATTCCGGAAAGCATGCCTCCCACCCTCGCGGACACCCGACCGTCAACACCAGTTCACGTTTCTGCGGTGCACCGTAAGCTCGCCTTATGCTCGATCCGCGAAAGCTCCGCCTCCTGCGCGAACTGGCGAGAAGGGGCACGATCGCCGCCGTCGCCGACGCGCTCACCTTCACCGCCTCGGCCGTCTCCCAGCAGCTCAGCGCGCTCGAACGTGAGGCGGGCCTGCCGCTGCTGGAACGGACCGGCCGTACGGTCGTGCTCACGCCCGCCGGGCGCGTGCTCGTCGAGCACGCGGAAGCCGTACTGGAGAGTCTGGAGCGGGCGGAGGCCGCGCTGGCCGCCACACGGACCGGCCCCGCGGGGCCGCTGCGGATCGGCGCGTTCCCCACGGCCGCCCGCGCGCTGCTGCCCCGCACGCTGGCGGCGCTGCGGCGCGACCATCCGGGCATCGAGCCGATGATCTCCGAGATCGACCCCGCCGACGTCGGCGCCGCCCTGCGCGCGGGCGAGCTGGACGTCGCGCTGGTCCACGAGTACGACTTCGTGCCGCCCGTCGTCGACGAGGGCGTCGAGACCGTGCCGCTGCTGACCGAGCCGATGTACCTGACCACCAGAAGGACCCTCGCCGAGGCCCGCGACGACCCGTGGATCGTCAGCACGCCCGGCACGCTCTGCCACACCATGGCCGTCCGCGCCTGCCACGCCGCCGGGTTCGAGCCGCGTGTGCTTCATCACATCGACGACTTCGACACCGTCCTGCTGCTGGCCGCCGCCGGGCACGGCGTCGCCCTCGTCCCGCAGCTCGCGGCGGCGAACCCGCCGGTAGGCGTCACGCTGACCGCGCTGCCCATCGAACGCCGCACGCTGATCGCCTTCAGGAGGGGGTACGGCGGGCACCCGGCGCTGAGCCCGCTCACAGCCGCTCTCAGGCAATCCACAGCCGCCGCGATCCAGGCTGGAGGGCATGGATGAGTTGCTGAACACCCCCGCGATCGCCCACGGCCTGCGCAAGGTGGAGACCAGGATCAGCCGGCTGGCCGGCTCCTCCGCCCTGCCCGGCATCAACGCGGGCGCCGACCGGATCGTCACCGCGGGTGGCAAGCGCCTGCGCCCCGCGCTGACGCTCGCCACCTCGCTGGCGTTCGGCAAGGCCCCCGACCGGCGGGTGATCACGGCCGCCGCGTGCGTGGAGCTGATCCACGCGGGCTCGCTCGTCCACGACGACCTCATGGACCACGCCATGCAACGCAGGGGCGCCCGCACGCTCAACGCCGAGCTGGGCGAGGGCAAGGCGCTGGTCATCGGCGACTTCATGCTCGCCAGGGCCGGTCTGGCCGCGATCACCGCGGTGTCGCGCCCGGTCGCCGAGGTGCTGGCCGCGACGGTGGTGGAGCTGGCCGAGGGCCAGTTCATGGAGACGGCCGACCAGTTCAACAGGGCGCGGACCGTCGAGAGCGCGCTGCGGTCGATCACCGGCAAGACCGCGGCGCTGTTTCGCGCCTCCTGCCTGGTCGCGGCCATCTGCGCGCGCGCCTCCGACGAGGACAGGGCCAGGATGGCGCTGTACGGCGAGCGGTTCGGCCTGATCTTCCAGATCCTCGACGACCTGCTCGACCTCACCGCGCCCGCCGAACGCCTCGGCAAGCCCGCGGGCAACGATCTCCGCCAGGGCGTCTACACGCTCCCCGTGCTGCACGCGATGGCCAAGGACCCCTCCGTCCTGCGCGACGACGTGGACGACACCCTCGCCGCGCTCAGGGAGACCACGATCGTCGCCGACACCCTCGAATACTGCCGCGGCCTGGCCTCCGACGCCCTGTCCGCGCTCCCCGTCATCCACGACAGGGAGATCGCCGCGATCATGTACGGCCTGCCCACCGCCTACATCGACCACGTGGAGCGGCAAAGTTTGACCAGAGCAAGTTGAGATTTGTTGGTACAAGACGAAAGAGCGCAGCTCATACTGGGGGTAGCTGGCATTCCAGGAGCACGCTCATGCGGAAACCCCCGACGCAGCTCGAAGCGACGCAGTTTCTCCAACTGGCCGCCGTGGACTTCAGCGGAATCTACGCGGTCCACCTGTCCGCCAAGGACGAGCGGCTGAAGATGACGCGGCTGGCGATGAGCCTGCTGTCGGCCCCCTTCGCCGCCGCGGTCGCGCTGGCGAGCACCAAGGTCGTCGAGCCCGGCACCCTGACCAGGTGGGACACCGTGCCGTGGTATCTCTACGCGCTGGTCGCCACCTTCGGCCTGCTGAGCGTGCTGCCGTTCCTGCGCCTGATCGAGGCGGTCAACACGCACGCCAGGACCGCCAGGGCGCTCAACAACTTCCGGCTGCTCTACGTCACCCGGATGAAGGACGAGTTCGACTGGTCGCCCAACCTGCCGATCGACCCCGAATATCCGGAGACCTTCGCGCCGCTGGCCTGGCCGGGGATCAACGTCATGATGCTGGCCCTGGTCAACTCCGCCTACCTGACCGTCGGCCTCACGGGGCTGGCCAAGTCCTCGCCGAACCTGCCGTTGCTGCTGCTCAGCATCCTGCTGGTGGCGCTCGTGCACTACTCGGTCTACTACGTGCGCTGCAACGTCACCCGACGGCGCCGCCTTCCCCATAACCCCTACAACTTCCCGAACGTGGAGACCTGATGGCAGAGCCCACCCGGTGGGCGTCCTGTGGGGAGGCGTGGATATGGCTCATGAGGCACGTGCGAGCGTCGGGCGCTCTCGCCGACGACGACCGCGGCCCGGTGATCGAGGGGCAGCCGGTCCTGTTCGAGATCACCGACGTACGGTGGGACGACGACCCGATCCTCAGACGGTACGGCGACGCCGCCAAGCACGCCCTCTACACGCGTAAGTTCACCGAGGCCGGGATCGTCCCGCCGTTCAAGTACAGCTACGGGCAGCGCCTGACGCCCCAACTGGAGTGGGCGACCACGCTGCTGCGGGCCAGGCCGTACAGCAAGAGCGCGTGGGTGTCGCTGACCGGGCCTGGCGAGCCGTACGACGCGGTGCCCTGCCTGGCCGCGGTGGCGGTCAGGATCAGGGACGGCGCGCTGGTGATGACGGCGTCCTTCCGCTCGCAGAACGCCTACACCTGCTACCTGAACTACGTGCCGCTCAGAGACGTCCAGGCCGGGATCGCGCGGGATCTCGGCCTGGACTGCGGCCCGCTGCGCGTGTTCGTGGACGTGCCGCACCTGTACCTGGCCGACCTCACGTACGTCGAGCGGATCGCGCCCCGGTAACCGTTCTGCAAGTTCGAGTGACTACCGTGCTCCGGGTGAAGGCGCGCATCGTGGACATAGCGACGTATCTCCCCGGCCTGACACGGACAAGCAGTGACGTAGAGGAGCGGATCGAGGGGTTCAGGGCGCCCAAGGGGCTCATCGAACGTCTGACGGGCATCAGGCGCAGGCACGTGGCGGCCGACGACCAGCAGGCCTCCGACCTGGCCGTCGAGGCGGCCAGGCGGCTCGACACCGACGTCGACCTGCTCATCTTCGCCTCGGCGTCGCAGGACCTGGTCGAGCCGGCGACCGCCCACATCGTGGCGGCCAAGCTCGGCCTGTCGTGCCCCGTGTTCGACGTGAAGAACGCCTGCAACAGCCTGCTCAACGGGATCCAGGTGGCCGAGGCGCTGATCCTGTCCGGCGCCCACCGCAGGGTGCTGGTGTGCTCGGGCGAGACGCCGAGCAGGGCGATCAGGTGGCAGGTGAAGGACCGCGAGCAGTTCGTCGACTCCTTCGCCGGCTACACGCTGTCCGACGCGGGAGCCGCGGTGCTGCTGGCCGCCGACCCGCGGCGCGGCATCTTCTACCGCGAGTTCTCGGCCGACAGCACCGCGTGGGACATCGGCACCCTGCCCGGCGGCGGCTCCGCGCATCCGCGTGACCCCGAGTACTCCTACTTCAGGGGCGACGGCCGACGGTTGAAGGAGGCGTTCGAGAAGGTGGGGCCCGACATCTTCCTCAACGCCCTCAAGCGGACGGGCCTGTCGTGGGACGACTTCGCGATCGTGGCCGTGCACCAGGTGGCGCTGCCGTACCTGCGCTTCCTGGCCGGCACGCTCGGCATCCCCGAGGACCGGCTGGTCGTCAGCCTGCCCGAGCACGGCAACTGCGCCTCGGCGACGCTCCCGCTGCAACTCCAGCTCGGCGGTTGGGCACCCGGTGACCGGGTGGCGCTGCTCGGCCTCGGCGGCGGCATCAGCATGGGCGTCATGCTGGCGGAGATGTGATGAAGCTCTGGGTCGTCGTACCCGCCTACAACGAGGCGGCGAGCATCGGCGCGACGCTGCGCGCCCTCCGGGAGCAGCACGACCGCGACTTCACCGTGCTGGTCGTCGACAACGCCAGCTCCGACGGCACCGCGGAGGTGGCCCGCGCGTTCGGCGCCGAGGTCGTCCACGAGCCGCGCAAGGGCACCGGCGCGGCCGCCGACACCGGCATGCGCCACGCGATCGCCAACGGCGCCACCCACCTGGCCAGGACCGACGCCGACTGCCTGCCGCGCGCCGACTGGACGGCCAACATCCGCCGCGCCTTCGCCGACGGCCTCGAACTCGTCGGCGGCAAGCTGCGGGCGCGCACCGACGAGTTCCCGCTGAAGCTGTGGGAGCGCCGCCTCATCCCCGCCGTCGTCGAGACCGCCGCCTTCTTCGGCAAGGTACGGCCGAGCAACCGCTCACCCGACTACCGCGGCCCCTACGTCATGATGCCCGGCGCCACCATGGCTATCACCGCGGACCTCTACGAGCGCTCCGGCGGCTTCCCACGCACCGCGATCGAGGAGCAGCACGAGGACCGCGAGCTGGTCAACCGCGTCCGCAGGATCACCGGCGCGTACGGCTCCCGCCGCGACGTCGTGGTGTTCGGCTCGGTCCGCCGCCTGCGCGCCTACGGCCTGGTCCGCACCCTCGCCTGGTACATCGACCACCACTACCGGCCAGACGTGATCGACATCCGATGAACCACGAGACCCGGCTCTACCTGGCCGCCCACCCCTTCGCCTACCCGCTGGTCCGCCTGCTGGCCCGCCTGGGCCCCGTGGTGCGCGTCCCCGGACTCGGCGTGGTGGTCAACGACGCCGCCACCGCCCGCCGCGTGCTCATGGACCCGCGCTTCCGCAAGGACGGCCCAGGCTCGCCCGGCGAGCTGTGGACGCCGGTGCTCGGACCCTCCGTGCTGCTCAACATGGAGGGCGCCGCGCACGCGGCCTTACGGGCCAAGCTCGCTCCGCTCTTCACCCCCTCGTCGGTCTCGGCGCTGGTCGCCGACGTGCTCGACCGGCCGCTGAAGGAGCTGTCCGCCCGGCTGGACGGCGGCGAGCGCGTGGACCTGGTCGACGCCATGCGGCTGATGGCGGGCTCGGTGATCTGCAGGGTGATCGGGCTCGGCGAGGTGCCCGCCGAACGGGCACGGGAGATGTTCGCCGACGGGGAGCGCGTGGCGGCCATGGTGTCGCTGCGGACACGCCGCCTGTCCGCCCGCCAGGTCGTGGCCGCCCGCGAGGTCCTCGACCGGATCGGCGACATCGCCTCCGCCGCCTACCTCGCCGAGGACCCCTCCACGGTGATGGGCAGAATGCGCTCGCTCGGCCTCTCGGAGGCCGAGGCCAGGGGCGCGGCGGGAGCGTTCTTCCTCACCGGCACGGAGACGGTGGCCACCTTCGTCCCCCGGTTGATCGCGCTGCTGCACGACCACGGACACGTGGGCGCCGACCTCGACCGCGCCATCGAGGAGGCCCTGCGCGTGACCACCCCAACCCCCGTGATGCTGCGCTCGGTCGCCGAACCCGCCACCGTCGGCCACGTTTCGGTACGGCCAGGCGACCGCGTGCTCATCGCCACCCACAACTGCGCCCGCGCCCACGGCCCCTTCGACCCTTCCCGCCCGCATCCGCCCGAGCTGCGCCGGCTGTGGTTCGGCGCCGGGCCGCACTTCTGCATCGGTTACCCGCTCGCGCTGGCCGAGATCCGCGCCGTCGCCGCCACCCTGCTCCAGCACGACCTGCGGGTCGTCGGCAGGCGGGCGGCCCGCGGCGTCCTCATCCCGACCTACGCCCACCTCTGGGTCAGGAAAGCATGATCTGTTCTATTGGGGTCAGGAAGGCATGATCGACATCGTCTCCGGCGTGCTCGCCGCCGCCGACAGCGCCCCGAACAGGACCGCCCTGATCGCGCCCGGCGAAACCCCCGTCACCTACGGCGAGCTCGGCGCCCGCGTGCGCACGATCGCCGCCGCGCTGCGTGGTGATGGTGACTTCGGGGTGCTGTTCGCCGTCCGGCCTGGTCCTGACGCGGTCGCGCTCGCGCTCGGCGCCGTGGCCGCGGGAGGGACACTCGTGCTGGCCGACCCCGGCCTCGCGCCCGAGGTGTTCGCCGGACGGATGGCGCTCACGCGGCCCCGCTGGGTGATCGCCGAGTCGCTGCTCTACCTGCTCAGCGGGCCGTTGCGGCGGGTGGCCAGGCGGCGGGGGCTGCTGCTGCCGAACCTGCGCGAGCCGTTCCCCGACGCCCGCCACCTCTACACGGGCCCCTGGCTCCCCGGCGTCCCCCGGGGAGCCACCAGCCTCGGGGCGCTGCCAGGGCTCCCCCCGGGGGCGACCGGGACTGGAGGACTGCCGGGCGTCCCGTCGAGCAGAGCGGGGGTGCCGGGCGTCCCGCCGGGGGCGGCCGGGACTGGAGGGCTACCGGGCGTCCCGCCGGGCGGGGCCGGGATCGGAGGGCTGCCGAGCCTCCCGCCGGGCGCGGCCGGGGCCGGGCTGCTGGGCGTCCCGCCGGAGACTGCCGGTGCTGGAGGGCCGGGCCTCCCACGGGGCGCGGCCGGGGTCGGGCCGGGGGTGGCCGAGGGCGCGGGGCGGCCTGCCGTACAGGCGGCGGGTACGTGGGATCAGGCGGCGGTCGTCGCCTTCACCTCGGGGACGACCGAGCGGCCCAAGGGCGTCGTGCACACCAGACGGTCGCTGGCGGAGGGTCTGCGGCTGTTCACCGAGGCGGTGCCGATGGGGCCGGGCGACGTGGTCCACACCGACCAGTTCATCCTGGGGCTGCCCGCGCTCATCGCGGGCGCCACCTGGTCGATGCCGGGGCGCGGCGACTACGCCGAGGAACTGGCTCGGCGCGGGGCGACCCACGCGTTCTCCGTTCCCGTGAAGCTGCACCAGCTGCTGGAGCGCTCCCCTCGGCTGCCCGCCACCCTGCGCTGCCTGCTGCTCGGGGCCGCGCCCGCGCCGCCTGCCGTACTGCGGAGGGCGAGGGAGGCGGCGCCCACGGCGGACATCCTGTCGGTGTACGCGCTCACAGAGGCGTTGCCGGTCGCGATCGCCTCCGCCGAGGACAAGCTCGCCACCACCGGCGGCGACCTGCTCGGCGCCCCGCTGCCGGGCGTGCGCGTCCGCGTCGCCGACGACGGCGAACTGTTCGTCAGCGGCCCCCACCTCGCCCGCGGCTACCTCGGCGACGCGCCGCTCGCCGAGGTGGCCACCGGTGACCTCGTGCGGCTCGACGCCCGGGGCAGGCTGGTACTGCTCGGCAGGAAGAAGGACATGATCCTCAGGGACGGCGTGAACATCTACCCCGGCGTCTACGAACCGGCCATCGCCGCACTACCAGGCGTCGGCGAGGCGGCCATCGTCGGCCTTCCCGACCCCGACACCGGCGACGAGGAGGTCGTCCTCGCCCTGACCACGACGGCGGGCTACGACGAGAAGCTGTTGCGCAGATCGTTGCCCGGCCTCATGGACGCGCCCGCGCTCCCCGACCGCATCGTGACGCTCGCCGACCTGCCCCGCTCGGGCCGCAGCGACAAGCTCGACAGGGCCGCGATCAGGCGGCAGGTCGCCCCATGAAAGCACCCGGGGGTTTCGCGACCGGCCAGGCCACGTCAGCCGACCAGGCCACCCCGCCCGGCCAGGCCACGTCAGCGCGCCAGGTCGCCCCATCCGGTGGGAGCGCCGCATGAGGGTCGCGGTCACCGGCGCGTCGGGGTTCGTGGGCGGCGTCGTGTGCGGGGCCGCCGCCGCGCGCGGGTGGGAGGTGCTCGCGTACGGCCGGCGCCCCCACGCCGACCTGGGAAAAGCCATCCCCTACACCTCGTGGGACCTGGTCCACGGCGAGCCGCCGAACGAGCGGGTCGACGCGGTGATCCACTGCGCGGGCAGCGTCACCGACTGGGGCTCGCCACGGGAGATCTGGCAGGCCAACCTCACCGGCACCCGCAACGCCATGGCCGCCTTCTCCGGCGCCAGGTTCGTGCACGTCAGCACGGCCAGCGTCTACGACCCCTTCCGCCCGACCGTCATGGCGACCGAGGACGAGGCACCCGTCCGCCGCTACGCCAACGCCTACGGCGCGGCCAAGGCGAGCGCCGAGAACGCCGTCATGGGCACGGCGGTCATCCTCCGTCCGCACGCGATCTACGGCGACGGCGACACCACGCTCCTGCCCCGCCTGCTGCGTTCGATCAGGGCGGGCCGACTGCTCGCCGTCGGCAGCGGCGCGACCAGGCTCAGCCTGACCTCCGTCGACAACCTCGCCCAGGCCTGCCTGCTGGCCGTCGAGGGCCCGGTCGGGGTCTACAACGTGACCGACCGCCACCCGGTCACGCTGGACGCCGCGCTCCGCGAGCTCATCCGCGAGCGCGGCCTCGCCGTACGCCCGCTGTATGTGCCCGAGGGCGCCGCCATGCGGATGGCCGCGCTCGCCGAGGCCGTCTCCGCCGTCACCGGCCGCCCGCCCCGGCTGACCAGGTACGCCGTGGGCCACCTCGCCGTCGAACGCACCCTCGACATCACCAAGGCCCGCGAACTGCTCGGCTACGAGCCCGCGCCCACCTCGTTCGCCGGGGCGGGCTCCTGGTGAAAGCTTGACCCGACGCGGCCTGCAGCATCGCCTATTCGACCGCAAACCGTTACTAACGTGTGATGGATCTGCTGGTAAACGAGGTTGGGGCAGGATGACTGGCAAAGGTCGCGAATTCGGCACGGGCGTGGCCGTCGGGCTGACGATCGGCTCGGCGATGCTGTGGGGCCTGGCCCACGTGGCCACCGGACGCAACCGCATCGGGTTCGCCCTCATGATGGTCTACCTGGTGCTCGTCGGGTTGATCGTCACGATGTCCACCGCGTTCAGGGGCGCGCTGCTGTCGCTGGCCGTCCAGCCCACGTGGCTGGTCATCCTCACGGTCTCCATCGCGACGGTCGCCGTCGCCTGGTCCGTCGTGATCCTCCGGTCCTTCTGGCTCGTACGGCCCAGCGGCGCGGGACACAACCTGAACCTCGCCATCGCCGGCGCCCTCTGTGTCCTGGTCATCGCGCCGAGCGCCTATGCCGCCCGCGTGGCCTACCTCTCCCACGACGTCGTGACCAGCGTGTTCTCCGCCACCAGCACCACCCCGGTGGTCGCCCAGGACCCGTGGAAGGGCCGCAGCCGGGTCAACATCCTGCTCGCCGGAGCCGACGCCGCCGCCAACCGGGTCGGCGTGCGCACCGACAGCATGACCGTCGCCAGCATCGACACCGTCACCGGCGCGACCACGCTGTTCAGCCTGCCGCGCAACCTGCAGCGGGTCCAGTTCCCCGCGGGCCCGGCCCGCGACCGCTTCCCCTACGGCTTCACCGGCGACGGCCCCGCCACTCCCGGCCTGCTCAACGAGGTCTTCCAGTACGCCGAGGACTACCCGGAGATGGTGCCGGGCGTCAAACACGGCAACCGCGGGCCGACCCTGCTCAAGGAGACGATCAGCGGCATTCTCGGCATCCCCGTCGACTACTACGCCATGGTCGACATGTTCGGCTTCGCCGAGATGATCGACGCGATGGGCGGCGTCCGAATCACCATCAAGGAGCCGATCACCTACGGCAAGTATGGCGAGGGCCTCCTGCCCGCCGGGACCCGCAAGCTGTCCGGCGAGGACGCGCTGTGGTTCGGCCGCTCCCGCACCAACAGCGACGACTACGTCCGCATGAGCCGCCAGAAGTGCCTGCTCAACGCCGTCGCCCAGCAGGCCGACCCGGTGACGCTGCTCAACAGCTTCGAGAACCTGGCCACGGCCACCAAGCGGGCCATCTCCACCGACATCCCCGCCGACCTGCTGCCCGCGCTGGTCGACCTGGGGCAGAAGGTGAAGGGCACCCACATCAGGAGCCTGCAGTTCGTGCCGCCGCTGATCAACACGGCCTATCCGGACTGGCACCTGATCAGGAAGAAGGTGTCCGAGGCGCTCGACGCCAAGAACACCGTCACCCGGCGCACCGCCACCCGCCCGGTGACGACGCCCACGCCCACCCCCTCGGACAACCCGATCTCCCTCGACGAGATCTGCTGACCGAACGCCCAGGCCCGCTGCTCGGCGAGACCAGCCGGACCGCTAGGCCCCGGCACTGCTCGGCGAGACCAGCCGGACCGGTAGGTCCCCGGGGCGGCTCGGCGAGACCAGCCAGAGCGGTAGGCCCCCTGCGCCGCTCGGCGAGGCTGGCCAGACCGATGGACCCCTGCGCCGCTCGGCGAGGTCGGCCAGACCGATGGATCCCTGCGCGGCTCGGCGAGGCCGTCCAGGCCGGTGGGCCCCTGCGCGGCTCGCGGTCAGGGCAGCGCGGCGGGCAGCCCGAAGCGCGGGAAGTGGTCGGCGCCGAGGAACGACGTGATCTCGGCGATGTGCTCGCCGCGCAGCGTCAGCACGTTGATCGACCATGCGACGTGCGCACCGGCCTGGTCGTTCCGGAGGTAGGAGCCCACGGCGGGCTGGCCGTTCGCGCCGGTCGGCAGGTGCCGCCAGGAGCCGCAGGTCAGCGGAACCCGCACGATGTGATCGGTGACGGCCTCGAGGCCGTGGTACCAGTGCGCAAGCGGCGGCATCGACCAGGTGACGTCCTCGGTGAGCAGCGCGACAAGAGCGTCGGCGTCGCCGCGTTCCATCGCGGCGGAGAACCCGGCGACGATCTCCCGCACGCGGGCGTCGCCGATCTCCCGCACCGTCCGCTGCTGAGTGCGGGAGGGAGCCTTCTCCGCGACGATCCTGCGGGCGCGCGAGAGGGCTGAGTGTGGGCGAGGTGAAGATTCCCAAGGTGGGGTGGGTGCGGTTCCGCTGGTCGCGTGCCGTGCCCGACGGGGTGAAGTCCTACCGGGTCACCCGCGATCGGGCGGGGCGCTGGCATGTCGCGTTCGCCGCCGTCCCCATGCCGATCGCCGGCCCGGGCACGGGCGCAGCGGTGGGGGTCGACCGTGGCGTGGCCGTGAGCGTGGCGCTGTCGACGGGCGAGCTGCTGAACGCGCCCGGCCTGCGGGAGACCGAAGCCGCCCGGCTGCGACGTCTGGAGCGCAAGCTGGCCCGCGCCAGGCGCGGTTCCAAGCGGCGCGGCAAGATCAAGGCCGCGATCGCGAAGCTGAAGGCGCGTGAGGCCGACCGGCGCAAGGACTGGGTGGAGAAGACCAGCACGGATCTCGCGCGACGGTTCGACGTGATCGCCGTCGAAGACCTCAACATCGGCAACATGACGCGTTCGGCACGGGGCACCGTCGAGGCGCCGGGCCGCAACGTCCGGCAGAAGGCGGGCCTGAACCGGGGCATCCTCGCCGCCGGTTGGGGCCAGCTCGTTCAGCGGCTGGAGCACAAGGCTCCCGACCGCGTCCGGAAGATCGACCCGTGTTACACGTCGCAGACCTGCAATGCCTGCAAGCATGTCGCCAGGGAGAGTCGCGAGAGTCAAGCTCTCTTCCTGTGTGTGGCCTGCGGGTGGCTGGACCACGCCGACGTGAACGCGGCCAAGAACATGCGTGATACCGCCGCAGGGCATGCGGTGGCTGCGCGGGGACGCTCCGGGTTGCCGGAGCGGATGAACCGCGAACCTCAACCTGACCTCCTGCCAGCGTAGGAACGGGTTGGAATCCCCCTTGTTCATGAGGGGGAGGATGTCAAAGCGACGATTCTGCCCCACGGCGGGAGTCTCCACTTCGACCGACGACGACCGTCCCGCGAGGAGAATCCCCATGACATCGACGCCCGCGGGAGGGACCACGACCTTCACGGGAGGCATTCCCACCATGACCGGAACAGACCTGAAAGCCGATCTCCACCGATACCTGCAGGAGGCCCGCGAGGCGCTGCTGTGGAAGCTGGACGGGCTCTCGGAGTACGACCTACGCCGCCCGATGACGCCGACCGGCACCAACCTGCTGGGGCTGGTCAAGCACCTGGCCACGGTCGAGCTGCTGTATCTGGGCTACGTGTTCGACCGGCACTTCGCCGAGCCGGTGCCGTGGTTCGGCCAGGACGCCGAACCCGACTCGGACCTGTGGGCCACCGCCGACCAGTCCCGCGAGTACATCGTCGGCCTGTACCGACGCTCGTGGAAACACTCGGACGCCACCATCCAGGCGCTCGGGCTGGACGCGACCGGCCACGTGGAGTGGTGGCCCCAGGACGGGGGCAAGGCGACGCTGCACCGGGTCCTGGTCCATCTCATCGCCGAGACCCACCGGCACGCCGGGCACGCCGACATCGTGAGGGAGCTGGTCGACGGGGCCATCGGAAGGATGGACGGCGACGAGCGCATCGCCCACGGAGACCAGGCGTGGTGGAAGCACCACCGCGACCGCCTGGAGCGGGCGGCGCGGGAGGCCGCCCAGAGCTGACCCCCGCGCCGGCCCTACCCCCGTCTTCTCACCAGAGTTGGGCAACAACGCGTCTTGGTGCCGCTCGCTGTGCCATTCTGAACTGGTAACGGTTTTCATCTCCAGATTGGACGGCCAGCATGAGAGTGGCGTTCGTCGGCAAGGGGGGCAGCGGCAAGACCACCGTGTCCGCGCTGTTCTCGAGGTTCGTGGCGAGTCAGGGCGACCCGGTGGTGGCCGTCGACGCCGACATCAACCAGCACCTGGCGCCGGCCCTCGGCCTGGAGGAGACGCCCGAGCCGCTCGGCGCGCGGCTGACCGAGATCAAGGAGTGGCTGCGCGGCTCCAACCCGCTCATCCCCTCCGCCGAGGCGATGGTCAAGACCACCCCGCCGGGGCGCGGCTCGCGGATCTTGCGGTTCGGCGACCTGCCGTACACGGTGCGGACGCCGGAAGGGCCGCGCCTCATGGTCACCGGCCCGTTCAGCGAGGACGACCTCGGCGTCGCCTGCTACCACTCCAAGGTCGGCGCGGTGGAGCTGCTGCTCAACCACCTGGTCGACGGCCACGGCGAGTACGTCGTGGTGGACATGACGGCGGGGGCGGACTCCTTCGCCTCCGGCCTGTTCACCAGGTTCGACCTGACGCTCCTGGTGGCCGAACCGACCAGGCAGGGCGTGAGCGTCTACCGGCAGTACAAGGACTACGCCGCCGCCTACGACGTGCCGATCGCGGTGGTGGGCAACAAGATCCACGGCCCCGGCGATGTGGAGTTCCTGCGCGAGCACGTCGGCGACGACCTGCTGACCTGGATGGAGCACTCCGCCGCGGTCCGCGCCATGGAGCAGGGCCGCCCCTTCACCCTCGACGACCTGGAGCCGGCCACCGCCGAGGCCCTGTCAATGCTGGTCAAGCAGGTCGACGCGCGGGAGAAGGACTGGGCGAGGTTCGGCCGCCAGGCGGTGGAGTTCCACCTGCGCAACGCCCGCGCGTGGGCCAACGAGCGCACCGGCCTCGACCTCGCCGACCAGATCGACCCCGGCTTCGTGTACGGCCCTGCGGCACTCGACTGTCGCCTTCACGCCATCTAGAGCACATCCGCGACCACACCTAACGTCCGAAGAGTTCCCTTGGAGAGGAGACAGCATGTCGCTGACCGTTCCGAACGATCTTCTCGAGCAGGCCAGACAAGGAGAGATCGACGACGCGGCGTTCATCGCCTGCGTCCGCGACTCCCTGCCCTACGCCTGGTCGATGATCAGCGAGCTGGTCAAGCAGCGTGAGCACACCGGAGCCGAGTTCGCCGACAACCACACCCCGCCGCCCGACGAGCAGGCCCGCGGCCAGCTCCTGCGCTGCCTGGCCAGCGACGCGATGCGCGGCGCCCTGGAGCGTCACTTCGGGGTACGGCTGGCCTTCCAGAACTGCCACAGGGTCGCGGTGTTCGACCCGGCCGCTACCGCCGCGCTGCGCGACTTCGTGACCCCGCGGGCGCAGATCCTCAACCAGGAGCCTGAGCTCGTCGACTGCTGATCCTCGGCAGCACGTCGGCGCCGAGCCGGCTGATGTTCTCGAGGGTGCGGGAGCTGTCTCCCGCGCCCTCGACCATCAGGATCAGGTGCTCGATCCCCGTCGCCGCCCGCGTGCGCTCGATCGTGGCCACGCAGTGGTCGGCGTCGCCCACCGGATGCGTGCCGGTCAGGAAGTCGACGTAGTGCCCGATGTCGCGCGAGGGGCGGGCCCGGCCGTCCACGGGCACGTAGCCGGCCAGGCCGGGCTCCAGCCACCGCGGCATCGTCTTCCTGAGCGTGTGGACGGCCTCGTCCGTCGTGTCGGCCACGTGCCCGACCGCCGCCGCCACATGGCCTGCCTTCGGTCCGCCCGCCGCCTCGTAGGCCGCGACGGCCGCCGCCTTCTCCTCGTCGCCCACATGCATCCCCAGCAGCATCGGCAGCCCCCGCTCGGCCGCCAGCCGCGTCGTCTCCGCCGAGGTGCAGGCAACGACGGGCGTCATCCGCGCCGGCGGCACCATCGCCACCTCGCGGAAGGAGAAGAACTCCCCCTCGGCGGCGACCCTGTCGCGTGACAGCGCCGCGCACAGCACGTCGAGCGATTCGGCGAACCCCCGCTCGAACCTGGGCAGGCCCGTCCCGAACACCTCCAGGTCGACCCACGGCCCTCCCCTGCCCACGCCCAGCGTGAAGCGCCCGCCCGACAGGTGGTGCAGCATCGCCGCCTCCTCGGCCAGCGCGACGGGATGGCGGGTGGACAGCACGCTCACCGCGGTGCCGACGCCGATCCTGCTGGTCCTGCCCAGCGCCATCGCCGCGAACGCGACGGCCGACGGGCACACGCCGTACGACATGAAGTGGTGCTCGGCGATCCACACGTCGTCGAAGCCCGCCTCCTCGGCGGCCTCGACGGCCTTGAGCGCGTCGCCCAGCACCTGGGCGGGCCGCTGCCCGGGGAAGGCCGCCGCGACGAGGAACACGCCCATCCGCATGCCCCGATTGTGGGCCGCGGGGGCTCAGCCGAACAGGGAGATCTGCCCCTCGCCGACCGCCGCGTCCCTGTGCTTCTTCAGGTGCCGCCATCGTGGCAGGTCATCCAGGTAGGACCAGGACAGGCGGTGGTGCGGGGTGGGGCCGAGCTCGGCCAGCGCGGCCTGGTGGACGGGGGAGGGATAGCCCGCGTTCTCGGCGAAGCCGTACTCGTCGCAGCCGAGGGTGGCCATGTGGGCGTCGCGCCTGACCTTGGCCAGCACCGACGCCGCGGCCACCGAGATGCTCGCCTGGTCGCCCTTGACCTCCAGGCGGACGGGCCACGGCGAGCCGATGTAGTCGTGGGAGCCGTCGAGGATCACCACGTCGGGCCGCACGGGAAGGGCGTCGAGCGCCTGCCGCGCCGCCCTGCGCAGCGCCTCGGTCATGCCGAGCGCGTCGATCTCCTCGTGGGAGGCCTCGCCGTACGCGATGCCCTTCGCCCATCGCTCCAGCTCGGGCGCCAGCGCGCCGCGGCGGGCGGCCGACAGCTGCTTGGAGTCGGTCAGCCCGCCGGGCGGCTCGGACAGGTCGGTGACGACCGCGCACACCAGGACGGGGCCCGCCCACGCGCCACGGCCGACCTCGTCGATGCCCGCGACGATCTTTCCGCGCGCGCCGGCGAGCAGGGTCTCGATCTCGTACGTCGGAGCCACGGCACCGAAGGCTACCGGTGCGCCAGCCTGACCGGCTCCAGATCGGCGGCCAGATAGCGGGAGGCGACGTGGATCGCCCGCAGCGTCACCGACACCGAGGGCCGGTTGACGCTGGATCTCCTGGCGACGGCGAGCACGTCGCGGCCCACGGGAGAGCCGGGGAACTCCCTGACCGCGATGCCCCGCACCCCGGCCGCCAGGGCGAGGGCGGGCACGGCGGCGATGCCGATGCCCTTGGCCACGAGGGAGAGGATCGTGCCCAGGCCCTCGAACTCCCACGGTGTCGGCCGCGCCCCGCCCACGTCGGCGAACAGCCGGTCCACGGCCAGGCGGGACGGCTCGCCGTCGGGGGTGGCCATCCACGGTTCGTCACGCAGCTCCCGCAGGTCGATCGGCACGTCGGTGTCGGCCAGGCGGTGCCTGCGCGGGACGACCAGGACCAGCGGGTCGTGCAGCAGGGGGAAGACCCGCAGGGACTCGCTGTCGCGCGCCCTGCCGTACCAGTCGTCGACGAGGGCGATGTCGACCTCGCCCGACTGCACCTCGCGCATGCCGCGCCCGGAGCGGGATTGCCCGAGCTTGATGGTCAGGCCCGTGTGGCGGCGCAGCGAGCGCGCCAGCACGGGCGCGAAGGCGACGGCGGCCGTCGGGAAGGCGGTGAGCACCACGCGGCCGGCGGGGGTGCCCGCCTGCGCGGACAGGTCGGACTCTGCCTCCTCGACCATCGTGAGGATGCGCTCGGCATGCGCGACCAGGCGGCGGCCCGCGTCGGTCAGCTCCGCGCTGCGGGCGGTGCGGTCGAGCAGCGCGGTGCCCGCCTCGCGCTCCAGCGCGGCCAGTTGCTGCGAGACGGCCGAGGGACTGTATCCCAGCGACTCGGCGGTCGCGGCGATACTGCCCCGCCTGGCGAACTCGCAGATCACAACAAGACGCCGCAAATCGAGCATCGGACTTCCTTATGCCTACCCATGAAAAGCCTCGCTTGTGCTGATGCCTTCATACAACCAGGCTGGGAACGTGACAAACATGAATGTGACGCTCTCCGCCACCCTGGCGGGCAACGAAGAGATCGAGCGAAGACGACGCGCCGGGGAACGCGTGCTGCACCTGGCCTTCGGTGAGGCAGGTCTGCCCGTGCACCCGGCGCTGCGGGACAAGCTGGTCGCCGCCTCCGACCGCAACGGCTACGGGCCGGTCGCGGGGGCTGCGGAGCTACGCGAAGCGGCGGCGGGTTACTGGACTCGACGGGGGCTCGTCACCGATCCCGGCCGCGTCGTCTGCGGCCCCGGCAGCAAGCCGCTGCTGTACGCCCTGCAACTGGCCATCGGCGGCGACATCGTGTTGCCCATGCCGAGCTGGGTCAGCTACGCGGCGCAGGCCGACCTGGTCGGCTCGCGGCCGATCCTGGTCCCGGCGCCCCCCGGCGAGGGTGGGGCGCCCGATCCCGACCGCGTCGCGTCCGCCGTCCTGCACGCCCGAGCGCAGGGCAGAACCGTGCGCTCCGTGCTAGTAACGATGCCCGACAACCCCACGGGCAGGCTGGCGTCGCCGCGGACCATCGGCCGGCTGGTCGAGGTCGCCCGCGAGCTCGACCTCGTGATCATCTCCGACGAGATCTACCGCGACCTCGTCCATGACGTCACGACCCCGTTCCTGTCACCCGCCGACCTGGCCCCCGAGCGCACGGTCATCACCACCGGGCTGAGCAAGAGCCTGGCGCTCGGCGGCTGGCGCATCGGCGTCGCCCGGCTCCCCGACGGCCCGCGCGGCCTGCTCGACTCCCTCCTGGCCATCGCCAGCGAGATCTGGTCGGCGCCCGCCGCTCCCGTCCAGCAGGCGGCCGCCTACGCCTTCACCGAGCCCGCCGAGCTGGTCGAGCGCGTGGCGCGCAGCAGGCGACTGCACAGCGTGGTCGTGAACGCGGTCCACGCCGCGTTCGTCGAGGCCGGGGCCACCGTCCCCGCCCCGCAGGGCGGTTTCTACCTCTACCCCGACCTCGGCTACCTGAGGGCCGGCGGCTCGGCGGAGGTCACCAAGCTGCTCATCGAGGACCACGGCATCGGCGTCCTGCCCGGACACGCCTTCGGCGACGACCCGTCGGCCGCCAGGGTGCGCGTCGCCACCAGCCTCCTGTACGGCGAGAGCCAGGACGAGCGCCTGGCCGCGCTCACCGCCTCCGACCCTCTCTCGATGCCGTGGATCGCGGCCAACCTGGACCACCTCAAGAGGGGTCTGCACGACCTGTCCGTCCAGCGGAGAACGGCCGGGAGAACCCCGCGCCGCACCCTGGTCAGGACGCCTGCGAACGGCCCTGTGAACGGGTAGGCATCGGTTTGGCAAACTTTGCCCCAGAGGCCGGTCGGACACCCCTACGATCAGGCCTCTGACCTGGGGAAACGCGCACATTGCAGAAACCTGCAAAAGATAGCGCGTGAGTCCTGGTACCTCCTGCGGCGTGCAAGCCCCATCATGTGCTCATGCCCGCTTTTGTCACCCTGTCCGGGCGCCTCGTGCGCCTGGAACCTCTCAGCCTCGCGGCGGTCGATGACCTCGTCGCCGCGGCGAGTGAAGACCGCTCCACGTATGCCTTCACTCGTGTTCCCGATGGGCGGGAAGAGATGGTCTCCTATGTGGAGGCCGCCCTGGCTGAGCAGGCGGAAGGCCGGACGATGCCTTTCGCCATCCGGTGGCTGCACACCGACCGCGTGGTCGGTGCCACCCGTCTCATGCACCTGGAGTATTGGCAGGGCCCCATGCCCTGGCCTCCGGGCTCACGTGGCGTGGTGGGCGAGATCCCTTCGGTTGCCGACATCGGCTACACCTGGCTCGCCGCTTCGGCGCAGGGCACGGGTGTGAACAGGGAGAGCAAGTTCATGATGCTCTCGCTGGCCTTCGACACCTGGGGCGTCCACCGCATCACCCTCAAGGCAGACGTACGTAATACGCGATCAAGGGCCGCCATCGAGGCTCTCGGCGCACACCTGGACGGTGTGCGACGGGCAGAGAGCCGAGGCGCCGACGATACGGTCCGAGATACCGCGTACTACTCGATCCTCGGCTCGGAATGGCCGATGGTTCGAGAACGGATGTGCCAGAGACTCGGTCTCGTCGAAGCCGCCGCCTAAGCACGTTCCTACGAAGAATCCGGACACGAAGGCCCTGCCCGCTATGTCGGGCAGGGCCTGGTGTTCTTTTCGGCCGGAAAGGCATGGCCGCCCCCGTTGAACTTGGGCCATGCCCTTGTGACATTCAGGATGCCGCGACACGCTTAACACCGGATCAAAGCGCAATCAATGAAATGGCCACCTCCGGGCAACTAGTATTTGGTAGCAAAATGGCCCATTGCGTTGGAGACTGTTGAGCATGGCTGGTGAGGGGCTGCGGTTCGCCGTGCTCGGGCCCGTCCGCGCGTGGCGCGATGGCGACGAAATCGATCTCGGTACACCGCTTCAGCGATCGATCCTCGCGATGCTCCTCCTGCGGGAAGGGCGTGCGATCACGCCCACCGAAATGATCGACGCGGTGTGGGGAGAGGAAGCCCCGCCGCGCGCTCTCGGCGCGCTGCGCACCTACGTCTCGCGGCTGCGCACGGTGCTGGAGCCCGACCGCTCGCCCCGCTCGCGCCCCGAGCTGCTCACCTCGGTCGGCAAGGGCTACGCCCTGCGCACCGCCTCCCTCGACCTGACCCTGTTCGAGCGCGGCGTCCAGGAGGCCGAGACGCTGCGCAAGAAGGGCAGCGCCGGCGCCGCCGCCGAGAGCCTGCGCGCCGCCCTCGCGCTGTGGGAGGGCGAGCCGCTGGCCGGAGCCGTCGGCCCCTACGCCGAGCACCAGCGCGACCGGCTGGTCGAGCGCCGCATCACCACCGTCGAACTGCTCATGGACCTCGACCTCGAGCTCGGCAGGCACGCCGCGGTCGTCTCCGAGCTGATCGCGCTCACCGCCGACCATCCCCTGCGTGAACGGCTGCGCGCCCAGCTCATGCTGGCCTACTACCGCTGCGGACGGCAGGGCGATGCGCTGGCGGTCTTCACCGACACCCGCCATGCGCTCGTCGAGGAGCTGGGCGTCGAGCCGGGCCCCGAGCTGACCGTGCTGCACCACAAGATCCTCGCCGCCGACCCCAGCCTGATGGCCGCGCCCATCACCGACACCGTGGCCGACGGCCCGGCGAGCACCGCCGACGCCACTGAGAGCGCCGACGAGCACGAGCTGCCCCGCCCCGCGCAGCTGCCCGCCGCCGTCAACGACTTCACCGGACGCCGCCCGCTCGTCGCCAGGCTGCGCACGCTGCTGTCGGCGCAGGCCTCGGCCGAGGGCGTGCCCGTCGCGGCCATCTGCGGCATCGGCGGCGTCGGCAAGACCACGCTCGCCGTCCACGTCGCGCACGCCTGCGACGACCTGTTCCCCGACGGCCAGCTCTATGTCGACCTGCGCGGCGTCACCGACGAGGCCATCGCGCCCGAGTCCGCGCTGGGAGCGTTCCTGCGCGCGCTCGGCATCCCCCCTGACGTCATCCCCGAGGGGCTGCCCGAGCGGGCCGCGCTCTACCGCTCGCTGCTGGCCGACCGGCGCATCCTGGTGCTGCTGGACAACGCCCGCGACAGCCGCCAGGTCAGCCACCTGCTGCCCGGCTCGCCCGGCTGCGCGGCGATCGTCACCAGCAGGGGGAAACTGGCCGACCTGCCGTCGGCCAAGCTGATCGACCTCGACGTCATGGAACCCGACGAGGCGCTGTCGCTGTTCACCGCCGTCGCCGGGCCCGATCGGGTGGCCGCCGAGCGCGGCGCGGCGATGGACGTGGTGGCCGCGTGCGGGTTCCTGCCGCTGGCCGTACGGATCGTGGCGGCGCGGCTGGCGGCGCGGCCCTCGTGGACCGTCGCCTCGCTGGTGCCGCGGCTGGCCGACGAGCAGCGCCGCCTCGACGAGCTGCGGGTCGGCGACCTGGCCGTGGAGGCCACCTTCGCCCTCGGGTACGGCCAGCTCGACGCCGCCCAGGCGCGGGCGTTCCGGCTGCTCAGCCTGCCGAACGGGCCCGACATCTCGATCGGTGCGGCGGCCGCCGTCCTGTCGTCGCCGACGCTGGAGACGGAGGACCTGCTGGAGTCGCTGGTCGACGCCAGCCTGCTGGAGGCGCCCGCCCCCGGCCGCTACCGCTTCCACGACCTGCTCAAGCTCTTCGCCCGGCGCATCCTCGACAAGACCGAACGCCCGCAGGCCCGGACACTGGCGCTGCGCCGGCTGCTCGGCTTCTACCTGGCCTGCGCGCAGTCGGCGCACCGGCTCGCCTACGAGGGCAGCATGATTCCCGACAACCTCGTCGTGGTGGGCAGCGGGCGCACGTTCGCCTCGGCCGACGACGCCGTCGCCTGGCTCGTCGCCGAGGGCGACGCGCTGTTCGCGGTGATCGGCCAGGCCGCGGAGTCGTGCCGTACCGCCGAGCAGTTGCTGCCCGCGGCCGACCTGCTCGTCGCGATGGAGCCGCTGCTGGAGTCGGGCACGCACGCCCGCGAGTTCGACCTGGCCACCAGGGCGGTGCTGGCCACCGCGCGGACGATCGACGACCCGGCCGGCGAGCTGCGCGCCCGCTACGTCCTCGGCCGCGTGCTGTTCGGCGCCAACCGGCTGACCGAATCGGAGCAGCAGTTCCGGCTCGTGCTCGACCTGTCGACCGCCCGCGGCGAGCGCGTCGTCATGGGCGAGGTGCTCAACGCGCTCGCCGTCGTCACCGGACGGCAGCGCCGCCACCACGAGGCGCTCGGCTGGTTCGACTCGGCCACCGCGTTCTACCGGGACAACGGCGTGGCGGCGGGCGAGGCGCTGGTGCTCAGCTACTCCGCCCGCGACCATCTCGGCCTCGGCAAACCCGACGACGCGATCGCCGCCGCCGAGAAGGGCCTGGCCATCTTCACCGAGCTCGGCAGCGGCGCCGGCACCGCCCGCGCCCGCTACCACCTCGGCATCGTGCTGTCGCGCGTCGGGCGGCTCAACGAGGCCGTCCACCACCACGCCGAGTGCCTGGCCTTCTTCAGGTCCAGCAAGCAGCGGGTGTGGGAGCAGCGGGTGTGCGCCAGGCTGGCCGAGACGTTCATCGCCGCCGAGCGCTTCTCCGACGCGGTGCGTCATGCGGAGCAGGCGCTGGCGGTCAGCCGCGAGATCGGCCACCCGTACGGCGAAGGCCTCTCGCTCGCGGTGCTCGGCAAGGCGCTGCACGGCATGGGCAACGCCGCGAGGAGCGTCGACTGCCTACGCCAGGCCCTCGACATCTTCACCAGGCTCGGCGCTCCCGAGGCCGGCGACCTCGGGGCTTTCCTCTCCGGGGTCGTCTCCGTCGAGTCCTAAATACAGCTCGTCGTCCAGACGTGTCATCCACACATGGTTGATCAAGGCTGGTCTCTTTCCGGGGTGCGGTGTGTGTGGGCCCGACCGGCCGTCTGACCGCCACGCTTCGCTAGGGGGCCCGGTTATCCGGATGCTCCACGTGACAGCTAGCCGCCTCACAACGACGGCCGGTCGGGCGACACACCCCGTCTCCTACGGAACCCCCCGGGGTGTGTCCACTCTCCGAGGGTGCGGGGTCACGCATGCAAACCAATCAACGCCGGATCAACCATCCCTCACCGACCCTCGGCCACCCGACCCCACCCGACACCGGCCCCTCGGCCATCCGACCTTCGACCACCCGACCTTCGGCACGGAGACTGACGGGGGCACGTGATTGGCTGGACGGATGAATTCTGACGAGCAGCTCGCCGACCGGTTCGAGGATCACCGTGCCCATCTGAAGGCGGTGGCCTACCGGATGCTCGGCTCACTCAGCGAGGCCGACGACGCCGTCCAGGAGGCGTGGCTGCGGCTGAGCCGTACCGATGTGAGCGGGGTGGACAACCTCGGCGGCTGGCTGACCACCGTCGTGGCGCGCATCTGCCTCGACCTGCTGCGGGCGCGCGAGCGGCGCGAGGAACCGGCGGGCGAGCACTTCCCCGACCCGGTCGTGACGGCCGAGGACGGCGGCGACCCCGAGCACGAGGCGATGCTGGTCGACTCGGTCGGGCTGGCGATGCTCGTCGTGCTCGACACGCTGGCTCCGGCCGAACGGCTGGCGTTCGTGCTGCACGACCTGTTCGCCGTGCCGTTCGAGGAGATCGCGCCCATCGTGGGGCGCTCGACCGCCGCCACGCGGCAGCTGGCCAGCAGGGCGCGGCGCAGGGTGCGGGAGACCGCGCCCGCGCCCGACCCGGATGTGAGCAGGCAGCGGAAGGTGGTCGACGCCTTCCTCGCCGCCGCGCGCGGCGGCGACTTCGAGGCGCTGGTCTCGGTGCTCGACCCCGACATCGTGCTGCGCTCGGTGAGCATGGCGGGCGTGGCGGTGCTCCGCGGCGCCGCGACCGTGGCTCAGCAGGCGACGAGGTTCGGCCGCGCCGCCGCGGGCTCGCGTTCCGTGCTGGTGAACGGCGTCGCGGGCGTGGTCTCCCTGCTGGACGGCAAGCCGTTCTCGCTGATGAGCTTCACGGTCGTGGACGGGCGGATCGTCGAGATCTACGCCGTCACCGACCCCGAACGCCTGGACCGGCTCGGCATCACGGTGTGACCTGCCTGGGGCGCCGCGTCTCAGACGTGGAAGTAGCCCTCAGCGATCAGTGGGCGGAGGGTGTCGGCGAGCAACTGCTCGCCGTCGCCCACCAGCTCGGCGATCACGTTGAGCAGCGGGCCGAGGGCCAGCTCCCCGTCGCAGACCCCGGCCAGCGCGGCCTCCACCGTGCCGACGTCGGTGCTGCGCAGCAGGCCGCGGGTCTGGCGCAGCACGATCCGCGAGGGGTCCTCGGCGCCCGGAGCGCCGATGCGCTCGTCGAGCAGGCCCTCGGCCACCCGCAGCCGCGCCGTGTCGAGGTCGCGGGTGCGGTGGGCGGCGGCGATCGAGTCGAGGACCTCCTCGACGTAGTCGCCGACGGGCAGGCACACCTGGTGGGTCAGCCGCTCCACCCTGACGACGGGGTCGAGGGCGCCGGAGTTGCGCAGCGTGATCCAGCCGAAGCCCACCCCCTCGACCTTGTTGGCCTCGAACCACGCCAGCCATTCGTCGTAGCGGGCGGTGTAGTCGGGGGTGCCCTGCACGGCCGCGTCGCGCAGCCACAGCTCGACGTACTCGGCGGGGTCCTGCACGTCGCGCTCGACCACCCAGCCGTCG
Source organism: Nonomuraea sp. NPDC059194 (assembly GCF_042754765.1). Taxonomy (NCBI): domain Bacteria; kingdom Bacillati; phylum Actinomycetota; class Actinomycetes; order Streptosporangiales; family Streptosporangiaceae; genus Nonomuraea; species Nonomuraea sp. NPDC059194. The sequence continues at coordinate 158,552 of NZ_JBHZBH010000013.1, forward strand.
CAGCCGGTCTCGCCGACCCAGCCGCCCACGCGGTCGCGCCAGTCTTCGCCCTCGACGTGCAGCCAGTTGGCCAGGAACTGGGCGTGACCGTCCTGGGCGAGATGGCGGGGCGCCCGCAGGACGAGGTCGCGGCAGAAGTCGTCGCCCTCGGCGCCGGTCTCGCGGTAGGTCAGCCCGCCACCGGGAGAGATCACGAAGGGCGGGTTGGAGACCACGAGGTCGAACTGCTCGCCCTCGACGGGCTCGAACATCGAGCCGACGCGGGCGTCGACGTCGGTGATGCCGGACAGCCGCCAGCTCAGCCTGGCCAGCTCGACCGCCCGCGGGTTGACGTCGGTGGCGACGATCCGGGCGGCGCGCTCGGCCAGGTGCAGCACCTGGACACCGCAGCCGGTGCCGAGGTCGAGCGCACGCTCGACCGGCCTGCGGGTGACGAGCTGGGCGAGGTTGGCCGACGCGCCTCCGGCGCCGACGACGTGGTCGGGACGCAGCGCGGGATTACCCGGACGCACCTTGCGGTCGGAGACGACGTAGCCGTGCTCGCCCCACGGCTGGAGATGGACGGCGGCGCGGACGCTGTCGCCGTCGAACTCGACCAGACCCGACTCCATGACCTCGAAGGGCAGCTCGGCCGCCTCGACGGCGACCCCGAGCCACCACAGCCGGATCATCGCGTCGAGCGGGTCGCCGCTCCTGGTCGCCCGTAGCGCCGGGACCAGCTCCTCCCTGGCCAGCGCCGAGGCCGCCATGTCGCCGAGCCGCTCGCGCACACCGTCGATCGTGTAGCCGGTCTTGAGGAGATGGTCACGCAGTCGTTCCACTCGCCCATCCTAGATCCGAAACTCACGGTAATCGTACAGTTACGTCTGCCATACTCCTTCTGCCCCGCCATTGCGCCAAGAGGAACGGAACCGATGCTGCTTCCCTGCCTCGCCTGTGAGTCCCGGTTCAAGCCCGAGGAGTACTTCGGCGCCTGCTCCGACTACGACCGCGGCCTCGACCGCGTGACGTGGACCTGCCCCACCTGCGGCAACCGCGACGACCTGCGCGTCTTCCCCGGCGAGCTGTGCTTCGGCGCGGCCGGGCGCGGCCGCTTCGACGTGCACGACCGGGTCCGGGTGCCCGGGTTACGCCGCCACCGGCACGAGGTGGCGCTCGACATCTCTCTCGACCGGCGGCACTGGCACGTTCCTATGCGATGATCCGGGCCTCGACTGGCGCGCAGGCGTGCACGGGCGGTTCCCCGTGGACGAGCCTGACGATGTCCGCCACGATCGACTCCGCCCGTTCCTCGGCCGTCTCCCCCGTGGCCTGGGCCAGGCGGGGGGTGAGCACCACGTTCGGCAGCCTGGTCAGCGGGTGCGAGCGGTCGAGCCATTCGCCCTCGAAGTGGTCGAGCCCTGCCCCGCCGACCCGTCCCCATCGAAGTGCCTCGACGAGAGCGGTCAGGTCGTGGAGGGCGCCACGCGAAGTGTTGAGGTAGATCGCGCCCTCCCGCATGAACCCCAGCTCGGTGTCGCCGATGAACCCCCGCGTCTCGGCGGTCAGCGGCACGTGCAGCGAGACCACGTCCGCCTCGGCGAGCAGTTCGTGCAGGGTGTGGGTGGCCTCGGGGACGTAGGGGTCGCAGGCGATCACTTTCATGCCGAGCCCCTCCGCCCGCCAGCGCACGGCCTTGCCGACCCTGCCCAGCCCGACGATGCCGATCGTCCGGCCCGCCAGCCTTGAACCCCGATAGCGCTCGGCGGCGGGCACGCGGTTGCGGCTGACCCTGCCCCGCCGTACCTCTCGGTCGGCGGCGACGATGTTCCTGCTGACGGCGAACAGCAGCGCCAGCGTGAGCTCGGCGACCGCGTCGGCGTCCTGGACCCCGTCGTGGAGCACGGTCACCCCGCGCTCGGCGGCCAGGTCGAGGTCGATGGTGGTGAGGAACCCGGTGCAGGCCACGACGTCCAGGGGAAGGTCGAGCACGGCGGCGCGGACCTGGTCGTGGTCGGTGACGAGCACGGTGGCGCCCGTCTCGATGAGCAGGTCGGCCAGCTGGTCGTCGGTGAAACCGAGAGGCGGCCGGTCGGCCACCTCCACGACGTCGGCCACCTCACGGAGCCGCGCGAGGGCGTGCTCCGGCAAGCCGGTCAGTAGGAGCGCGCGCGGTCGTCTCACATTCGCGACAATAACACCACAGAGGGTGCTTGGATCATTGCTCCCCGTCGCTCTGGCGCAGGCTCTGCCAGGCGGCCTGGCCGAGCCCCCTGATCTCCTCGTCGGTGGGGGTGTGTGCCCCGGCGAACCACAGGCGGCACATCTCCTGCGCGGGGCCGAGCCACAGCACGTAGCACATGGTCGGGGCGACCGGCTGGAGCAGGCCGTTCTTCATGTGGGGCCGCCACCAGTCGGCGACCTGGCGGAAGAAGGCGCGCCGCGCCTCGGCCGCCTCGGGGCCGCCCGGCTCGTTCTTGCGCGGCGGGCGCTCGCTGACGAGGATCCTGGCCCGCTCGGGGTGCTCGCCCGCCCACCTCATGTGGAAGGCGACGACCGCCTCGATGCCTGCGCGGGCGTCGTCGTGGCTGACCAGTTCGGCGACGAACGCCTGCTGGTAGGCGGTGAGGATCTCCGCGTAGAGCACCCCGAAGACGTGCTCCTTGCTGGCGAAGTGGTGGTAGAAACTGCCGACGCTGACGCCGCTCTCCTCGCGGAGGCTGGCCAGCGTGGTGGCTGAGACCCCGTCCTGGCTGAAGCGGCGAAGGGCGCCGTCGATGATGCGGGTACGGCCGTCGCGTCCGTTCTTGGCACCACTCGCGTGCGTCTTCATAAGGTCAATGGTGGTCCAACAGAACCTTGTTCCGCAAATACCGCGGCCGGTTGGATCATAGCGGTGACTTCCACACACCCGGAAGAGACTTTCATCGTCGCGTCGGGCCACATCCTTCTGATGATCCGCAGCACCCGCCTGTTCTCGCCCATGACGTCCATGCCGACCGTGGTCGCTCCCCGGACCGCCGCCCTGCGGAGGAGTGTCCCGATCAGCCGTCTGCCGAGGCCGCGGCCCTGCCACTCGTCGGTGACCACGATCGCGATCTCCACGTCGGCGACGCCGCCCCGGTAGCTCATTGCGTGGCCGATGATCTCGCCGTCGTGCTCGGCGACGATCGCGTCGCGCCGGCCGTCGATCGCCAGCAGCGCCCTGACCAGGCCGGCCCCGGGAGAGGGGATCCCGCTGAAGAACCGCAGGGTCTGCGTGTGGAGCGACAGCCCCGCCAGGAAGCGCCGGATCCGTTCCTCGTCGTACGGCCCGGCGGGGCGGATCTGAGTTCCGATCATAGACTCAGCATGGCGATCGCCGCTGAGTCTGTCAATTGGACTCAGGTATTTCTCGAAGTACCCTTCAGCTATGAACGTGCCTTTCCGGGTGGACAACTGCTCGATCGAGCGGACCCTGGACATCGTCGGGGAGAAGTGGACCTTCCTGGTGCTACGCGAGGCGTTCAACGGCGTGCGGCGCTTCGCCGACATGCAGGCGATCACCGGCGCGCCCCGGCAGGTGCTGAGCGCGCGGCTGAACCGGCTGGTGGACGAGGGGCTGCTGCGCAGGGAGCCCTACCGGGAGCCGGGGCAGCGCCAGCGCGACGAGTACCGCCTCACGCAGAAGGGGCTCGACCTGTACCCGATCCTGGTCGCGCTGATGCACTGGGGCGACAGGTACATGGCCGACGAGGAGGGGCCGCCCGTCGTGCTCACCCACCGCGACTGCGGGGCCGTCCTCGAACAGCACTTCACGTGCGCCGACGGGCACGAGGTGAGCGGCCCCCGCGAGGTCACTTCGGTGATCGGGTCAGGCGCGAAACTGCAGAGCGCCTAGGGTTCGACGGAAGTCGAGGATCGAGGCGAGCGCCGTACCGCCGAGCAGGACGGCCACGCCGGCCGTACGGACCAGCAGGAAGGTCGACAGCGTCTCGTGGAGGAGCATCCACAGGGTGAATGCGCCGTTGACCAGCTGCGCGCACCCCCAGACGAGCGACTGCCTGACGAAGAACCGCCGCATCAGCGGGTGCCGTTCGACGTGCTCGGGCAGCGGGACCAGGTCGGCGGCCACCCGCTGAGCCATCGGCCTGCGCGTCCCGACCGTGCACAGGAAGGTCGCGCTCGCGCAGAAAACGCCCATGGTGGGGATGAGGAAGAACCACTTCGGGTCGTCGAACACCACGGCCAGCACCACCCGCACGGTGATCATCACGGCGGCGAGGAGCACCGATCCCGGCACCTCGGTCCGCCTCCACAGCCGCCACGCCGCGCCGCCGTAGACCCACGCGACCGCGGCGGCCAGCCCTCCGGGGATTCCGGCGACGATCATGCCCGCGTAGAAGGTGGCCACCGGCATGACCATGGCTTCCAGCACTCGGGGAACGGCGTGGCGCAGGATCGACGACAGGCGGGGCATGACGACCGCGGGGGGCGTGGGGGGCGTGGGGGGCGCGGTGAGCAGGGCCATGGAGATGTGCAGCTCCTGGAGGGAAGGAGACCGGCGGGAAAGCCGACAAATCCCGACCGTAGACGATGATCGGGCGAGCTGTCCCGGGTTCGAGGGGCGACCGGTGGACGGCAGCTGGCGGGCGGCGGCGGAGAGGCTGGCCCGGGTTCGGTTCGGGACCGGTGCGGGCAGTGCCTAACCTAAAGACGTGTACCGGTTCCTCCTCACGCCCAGGTGGCTGGCGCTCCACGTCGTGGTGCTGCTGGTCATTCCCGCCTTCGTCTTCCTGGGCCAGTGGCAGTTCGGCCGGTACGAGGAACGCTCCTCCAACAGCGACGTCGTCACCACGAACCTCGAGGCCGAGCCCGTCCCCATCGCCGAGCTCGTCAAGCCCGGCGGGTCCGTCGACGAGAGCACCCGCTACCGAACGGTCACCGTCCAGGGGGCCTACGATCCCGCCCACGCCCTCCTGGTCCGCAGGCGGACGCAGAACAGCCAGCTGGGCTTCTACGTCCTCACCCCGCTCGTCACCGGGCAGGGCCAGGCGGTGCTCGTCAACAGGGGCTGGGTCAAAGCGGGCGCGACCGCCGACGCGCTGCCCGAGGTGCCGCCCGCCCCTTCAGGTCAGGTAACTGTCACCGGAAGGCTACGTCCGAGCGAGACCGAGGAATCGAGCGGCATCAGGAACCGCGGCGAGCTCCCGGCGGGGCAGGTGCTGCTCATCAACGCCGACGCCATCGGCAAGGGCCTGCCGTACCAGCTGGTGGGCGGGTACGTCTCGCTCACCGAGCAGCAGCCGCGCACCTCGCCCGCGCCCGAGCCGGTGCCGCCGCCCGACGTGGGCGCCGGCGGCGGCCTCAATTTCGCGTACGGCGTGCAGTGGTGGCTGTTCATCGGCGTGGCCATCGGCGGGTGGCTGCTGATGATCAGGCGCGAGGTTCGGGACAGGTCAGCTGAACAGCGCCGCGAGGCCGAGGACGGCGGCGCCGCTGACCATGCCGAGCGCGATGGACACCAGGCACCCGCCGGCACCCTCGAGCCGTGACGAGCGGGGCGGCAGCGGGTCGTCCAGCGCCGCCCAGATCGGCTGCGGCTCCATCAGCAGGTAGAGCGGCGCGCCGACGCCGCCGATGGCGAACAGCCAGAACCAGCCCAGGCGGGAGGCGTAGCGCGGTCTGGAGCTCGCCAGCATCGCCAGCAGGGTGAGGAACCAGGCAACCGGCACGAGCAGGCCGTAGCGGGAGGGAACCTCCTCGAACCAGTCGGGCGGCCACCTGTCGCGGTCGGCGCGCACCACCGTGACCCCGCGCGCCTGCGCGGCGCTCAGCTCGGCGTCCATGGACCCCGGCTTGTCCGGGTGGAGGCTCCGCCACCCGACAGGGCTCGCCGACCAGCGCAGCTCCCCCGTGTCCTCGACGGTCACCACCAGGTCGGGCCGGTGCAGCGCGGCCCGCAGCTCCTCCTTCGTGCCTTCGGTGGTGACGGTGTTAAGGACGCTGAGGAGCATCCCCCACAGCAGCGTCGCCAGCAGCAGGACCCTGGCCACCAGCCCGGCGATGCGCCATGGCGTTCTGACCGCTAAATGTCCCTCCATGTCTCCCAACGTAAGGTGAGGGGGTGACGCGTCACCTGGGTTTCCTGCGGCTCCACAACTTTCGCGACATTGGCGGATATGTCGCCCGGGATGGGCAGGTCGTTCGGTGGAAACGCCTCTACCGCGCGGACTCTCTCGGTTGGCTAACGGGTGACGATCTCGACAGGTTCCACGCGCTCGCCGTACGAACAGTGATCGACCTGCGCCACCCCTTCGAGGTCGAGCGTTCGGGCCGGGTCCCCGAGTCGGACGGCCTGGCCTACCACAACCTGCCCATCGAGGGCCGCCGGTGGGACACCAGCACCTACGACCCCGCGGAGGGCGTCGCCAGGTTCCTGGCCGACCGCTACCTGGAGGTCGCCGAGGACGGCGTCGACCGGCTCAAGGTCGCCGTCGAGACCATCGCCGACGGCTGCCCCGTCGTCGTGCACTGCGCGGCGGGCAAGGACCGCACCGGCGTGCTCACCGCGCTCATCCTGTCCCTGGTCGGCGTCGCCGACCACGACATCGTCGCCGACTACGCGCTGACCGGCCTGGCCACCGAGCGCTTCGTCGCCGACTGGAAGACCAGGCATCCCGACGCCCCGATGTGGCCGGGCTTCGGCCAGGCGCCCGCCGAGGCGATGTGGTTCTTCCTGCGCGACCTGACCGCACGCCACGGCTCCGTCGAGGACTACTGCGCCGACGTGCTCGACCTCGACCGATCCACGGTCGAGCGACTGCGTGCCGTACTGCTGGGTAGGGGCGCGGAGGGTTCGCCCACGGCACCCTCATCGGGTGAGCCCGCGCCCGGGATCACCGGCCCTCCCAGTGATCCCGGGTGAGGGCCCGATACCAACAGGTGACCGCCCAGCTTGTTCGACGTGATGCGCACGTCGTACCGTTGCCTGCGTGACTACGCCGCTCCTTCCCGACCCCGAGCCGAGGCGGCGCGACTACGTGATCATCTCGGCAGATGATCACCTGATCGAGCCTCCCGACCTGTTCGAGGACCGAGTCGCGGCGAAATATGCCGACTTGGCGCCCAAGGTGGTCGAAACCGAGGCGGGTCACCAGGTCTGGCGGTACGGCGGCGCCACCTACCCGTGCGCCGGGCTCGACGTCGGCGCCGGCCTGCCCCGCGAGCAGTGGACGCTCGACCCCGTCAGGTTCGAGGACATGCGTCCCGGCTGCTACGACATCGAAGCCCGCGTCCAGGACATGGACGTCGCCGGCATCTGGGCCGCGCTCTGCTTCCCCGGCATGCTCGCCGGGCAGTCCGGCATGCCGTTCGCCAGGACCCGCGACCAGGAGCTCGGCCTCGCCCTGGTCAAAGCATGGAACGACTGGCACATCGACGTCTGGGCCGGCACCTACCCCGAGCGCGTCATCGGCCTGCAACTGCCCTGGCTGCCCGACCCCGAGACCGCCGCCAAGGAGATCCGCGCCAACGCCGCCCGCGGCTTCAAGGCCGTCGTCTTCCCCGAGTTCCCGACCCGGCTTCGGCTGCCGTCGATCCACAGCCAACACTGGGACCCGTTCTTCGCCGCGTGCGAGGAGACCGGCACCGTCGTCTGCCTGCACACCGGCGCCTCCTCCTGGTCACCCGTGCCCTCCCCCGACACCCCCATCGAGGCGATCACCACACTCATGCCGGCCAGCGCGATGTTCGCCTGCGCCGACTGGCTGTGGTCCGGCATCCCGCTGCGCTTCCCCAACCTGCGCATCCTCATCGTCGAAGGCGCCGTCGGCTGGCTGCCCATGCTCGCCGAACGCGCCGACTACGCCCTCGACCACCCCGTCGGCACCGAGGCGCTGTGGGAGGGCGGGCTGAAGCCCAGCGAGGTGCTGCGGCGCAACTTCTTCTTCGGGACACTCGACGACCACGCCCTTTCCGGGGTACGGCTGGCGGTCGGCCTCGACCACGTACTGCTGGAAAGCGGATACCCCCACTCCGACTCGACCTGGCCCGACACCCAGAAGGCCGTCGCCCGCAACCTGGGCACGCTGCCACCGGCCGACATCGCCAGGGTCGCGTACGGCAACGCCGCCCGCCTGTTCGGCCACCCCCTACCCTCACGCGCCTGGCTCCGCATGGAACAGCTCTAACAGCAAGGGCCTTCGCCTGTGGCGCGCTTCGCGCGTCGGAGGCTCCGGGCTGGCCTGAAGGGGGAGCGCCCCTTGCCGGTCGCCTGCCGGCCCCCGGACCCCCGAGACGTTGGCCGATGACTCCGAGTGTGAACGTGAAGGGCCGGAGGTGGGTGGGGTTCTTCGCACGTCCCAGAAGCAGTGGGTTCAGCGCACGTGCTCTCCACAGCGTGACACTGACGGTAGAGGCCGGGATCGAAGGCTGGAGGTCGTCCGCCCTTAGACCCTTGGCGCGGCGGTGGGCATCCTGGTCAGCCTTGCTCGGGATGCAAGCCATGATTCCTCGCCGGCGCAGATAGCCGCGGTTGGACCTGCTGGTGTACGCCTTGTCGGCCAGGACCAGGTCGGGGCGGGTCCGGGGCCTGCCGCCACCAAGACGGCTGACCCGGATCTTGTTCAGCACCGGGATGAACTGCGGACTGTCGCCACGCTGACCGGCGGTCACCACCAGGGCCGGGGGTTTACGGTCCTGCTCGCAGACCAGGTGCGTCTTGATGGTCAACCCACCGCGTGAGCGGCCCAACGCGTGGCCGGCCGGTTCGTTGGGCACCCCGCCGGGCGGCTCCTTCTGCAGGTGGCCGTCCCGGCGTGCGCCGGCGGCGTACTGGTGGGCGCGGCTGATCGTGGAGTCCACCCTCAGCGTCCAGTCGATCTTCCCCGCGGCGTCCGCATGTGCTTGCAACCCGGCCAAGATCTTCGCCCAGGTGCCGTCACGCTGCCAGCGGCGAAACCGGCCATACACGGTTGACCAGGGCGCGTGCAGCTCGGACGTCCCGCCACGGCGCGCCGGTCCGGATCCGCCACCGGATCCCATCGATCAACTGCCGCTTGCTCCATTTCGGCGGACGACCGCGGCCCGAGGTGACGGGTAACAGCGGCTCCAGCGCTGCCCATTGCCCGTCGGTCAGGTCATGCCGCTCGTCACCGCTACGCAGTCCACCAGGCCTCCGGAGGCCTCGTCGTTTATCGATCATCGCCACGCCGCAACGTTCAAAACCCCTTTTGAAACACGACCTAAACGATCGGGGGGCGGCCCGCAAGAGTCAGCCGCAGTACAGTCCTCCAGGACATCGGCTGCCGTTGCCCGTGCCCGCCCTTCAGCCCTTCCCACAGACCGGCGAACCAGACGGCGAGGTTGGGGAGGGACCGGATCCTGGTGATGCTGAGCAGCGTCCAGGTCGCCAGGTAGATGGGGATCAGGGGTGCGGGCAGGCGGCGGTAGGCGAGCCAGACGCGGTTGCGGGCGACGAGCCGGTAGAAGCCGGCGTGCCTGGCAGGGTCGGTGGCGGGGTGGTGGATGACGATGTGGGGCGCGTACCAGCCCGTGCGCCCGAGGTCCCACAGTCGCCAGGCCAGATCGACGCCCTCGTGGAAGAGGAAGAAGCCGCCCGGCCAGCCTCCCGCCTGCTCGTAGTCCGCACGGCGGACAAGCACCACGCCTTCCGCCATGACCGTGATGGTGCCGGGCCGGGTGGCATCGGCCGCGCGTAGCCGTGGGACCCAGCGGCGCATGGTCACGCCGGTGTCGGGGTCGGCGATGCGGGGCTGGATGTAGGCGGCTTCATGGTGGCGGCGGGCTTCGGCGACGAGCTGGGTGAGTGTGTCGCGGGTGGGGAGGACCGCGTCGTTGTCGAAGAAGAAGATGAACTCGCCTTCGTCGTCACCGGCCAGTGCGTCCGCGCCGACGTTGCGGCCCTGCGGGATGCCTTCGTTGACAGGCAAGGTCACCGTGCGCACGCCGGCGGGCACATGGTCCGGCTCAACCCCGTTGCCGACGATGACCACTCGCAGATCGACGTCCTGCTGGGCGAGAAGGGAGGCCATCGCCAGCGGGAACGCGTCGGGCCGATCGTTCATGGTCAGGACCACCACGTCGATGGTGGTCTTCGGGTCGGGCATCATGTCTCCCGGGCGTGTAGCGCTCGGCATGTCGGAGCGGTGCCATGCTGGGGGACGAGCGACGTGGCCGTCATCCGTTGTTCTCGTGGTCTTGACCCGGCCACCCTAGCGCCGCACCAGCCCGACGTCCCGGAGATGGAGCACCCGCGTGGTGCCCGCCTACGAGCTTCGATCTCTCAGCCCGCAGGCGGGCGGCCATTACGGCGTGGAATGGCCGCGGGCGAAGGCGGCTTTACCTAGAGCGGTCGGGGACAGGTCGGTGAGATCCGTTTGATCGCGGGCATTCAGGGCTGGGCGACCCGTACGCAGTGGCTCTCGCCGTCGGAGAGGAACGCCGCCAGCTCCCGCCCCTCATCGGCGACGGCGGCGCGGTCCGCCGGGGCGAGGCGGCGCAGCGGGGTGACGATCACGGTGCCCGCCTCGGCGGTCCAGGTGGCGGCGACCCGGCCGTCCACCAGCACCACGCGGGCGCCGGCGACCGACAGGCCGCGGTGGGCGTCGTCGATGACGCGGCTGCGGTCGTGGTAGCCGAGGATCGCGTTGTCGAACGCCGGCAGGAACCGTACCGGGGCGGGCGTGTCGGGGTCGGGTCGCGGCGCGCCGGGAAGGTCCAGCAGCTCGCGGCCGCGCTCGTCGCGGAAGGTGACGAGCTCCTCCCGCATCGCGGACACGGCGGCCGGCAGTCCCGCCAGGCCGCACCAGGCACGCAGGTCCGCCGAGGCCGCGGGACCGAACGCCGCCAGGTAGCGGCGTACCAGCGCCTGGCCGACCGGGTCGGCGCCGTCCGGGGCCGGCGGGTCGATGTCGCGGCCCAGCCAGGAGGACAGCGGCACGTTGCGCACGCCCGCCCTCGTACGCCACAACCCGCGCGGCGGCAGCTGCGCCATCGGGATGAGGGCGGCGACCAGCATCTCCCCCAGCGCCCGCGGTCCAGGCTCCGGCCAGCGGTGCGCGAGCGCCCGCGCGAGCTCGGACATCGAGCGGGGCTCGCCGTCGGCCATCACCGCCCGGCCCGCCGCCGCCAACTCGTCGAGATCCACGCCGTCGAGCTCGCGCCGGTAGACCCCGATCACCCGCTGGCGCAGCATGGCGTCGTGGCGGGCCCGCCAGGCGAGGGTGTCCTCGGCGGTGAGGAGGTGGACGGTGCGGCGCATGAGATGAGTACGCACCACCCGCCGCCCGGTCAGCAGCCCCGAGAGCACCGCCGGGTCGAACGCCCGCAGCCGCGACCAGAGCCCGGCGAACGGCTCCTGCGGCTCCTGCGCCTGCAGCCCGCCGAGGTGCGCGACGGTGTCGAGCACCGGCATGTCGGCGCGGTCGAGCAGCAGCTGCCGGGCCAGCGTCGCGCGGTTGAGCGCCCGGGTGTCGAGCACGGTCACCGGCTCACCACTCCCCTTCAGCTCGACTTCTGACCGTCGAGCGTCTCGCGCAGAATGTCCGCGTGCCCGGCGTGCTGGGCGGTCTCGGCGATGACGTGCATCAGCACCCGGCGTACGCTGCGCACCGCACCGGGCTCGTTCCAGGGCGCCTCCGGCAACGGGTGCGTCGCCGACAGGTCGGGGACGGCGGCGATGATCTCCTCGGTGCGGGCGGCGACCTGCTCGTAGCGTTCGAGTATCCCGACCAGCGTCTCGCCGGGCAGCATCAGGAAGTCGTTCTGGTGGTCGATCGCCCACCGCGGGACCTCGCGTGCGGTGCCGGCCGCGAGGTCGGCCCAGGTGACGCCCTCGGGCAGGTCGTAACGCATCGCCGACGGGCCCTCGACCACGAAGCTCATCCAGTCCTCCTCGGTGGCGGCCACGTGCTTGATGAGGCCGCCCAGGCACAGTGCGCTGACCGTCGGGCGCTGCCCGGCCTGCTCGTCGCCGAGCCCGCGCGTGGTCTTGGTCAGGGCCGATCGCGCGGCGGCGAGCTGGGCGAGCAGGTCGGCCCGCTCGGCGGGCGCCTTCGTGGAGCTGTGGTTGTCCGGCATGGGACAACAGTCGCAGGGGTAGCGGCCAGGTTGTGTCCGCTTCTCCAGGCAATATGTCTGTCATGCTGAAAACCTCAGCGCGGCTGCTGGCGCTGCTCTCTCTGCTCCAGGCGCGCCGGGACTGGCCGGGGGCGCTGCTGGCCGAGCGGCTGGACGTCAGCCCGCGCACGGTGCGCCGCGACGTCGACCGCCTGCGCGAGCTGGGCTATCCCATCCTGGCCACCAAGGGGCCCGACGGCGGGTACCGGCTCGACGCCGGCACGGAGCTGCCGCCGCTGCTGTTCGACGACGAGCAGGCGGTCGCCCTGGCCGTCGCGCTCCAGATCGCCACCACCAGCGGTGCGGGCATCGAGGAGGCCGCGGCGCGGGCGCTGAACACCGTCCGCCAGGTCATGCCGGCCCGGCTGCGCCGCCGTATCGACACCTTCCAGGTCACCGCCGTCGAGCGGCCGGCCCCCCAGGCCGACAGCGGCGTGCTCATGACGCTCGGCGCCGCCGTACATGCCCGCGAGGTGCTGCGCTTCGACTACGGCTCACCCGGGGTGGACGGCGACGGGCCGCCGCGACGGGTGCAGCCCCATCACCTCGTCACCTGGGGCGGGCGCTGGTACCTCGTCGCCTGGGATCTCGACCGCGACGACTGGCGCATCTTCCGCGCCGACCGGATCACCCCGCGCACCCCCTCCGGGCCCCGCTTCACCCCGCGCGAACTGCCGGGAGGGGACGTGGCCGCCTTCGTGACCAGCAGGTTCCAGGGTTCGGACGGCTCCGGCGACTGGCCGTGCCGCGGCGAGGTGATCCTTGACCTCCCCGCCGCCGCCGTGTCCCACTACATCCGCGACGGGATCGTCGAGGAGATCGGCCCGGACCGCTGCCGGCTCGTCCTGGGTTCATGGTCATGGGTCGGGCTGGCCGCCACCATCGGCAGGTTCGACGCCGGCATCGAGGTCGTCGGGCCGCCCGAGCTCAAGACCGCCTTCGCACACCTGGCCCGCCGCTACGCCGCCGCCGCGGCGGCCGACGGCGGGCTCACTTAAACAAGAGCCTCCGTCTTGCAGTGCATCTGACGATGCCGCGCGGCCGCGGCTGCCAGCAGGAGAACGGCTACCGCGTCGAACGCGACGCTGCTCACGTCTCCGAGGCGCGACCCTGGCAGGGTGGCGATGAGGACGAGGAAGGTCGTCTTTGTAGTGATGGCGGTCAGGGCCATCGGGATGAGGATCGCCGGGTTGACCGCCGCCTACACGATGGCCGCGCCCAGTGCCAGTTGCAGGACACCGCGGTGCTGGAGCAGGGCCAGGAGCATCGGGTCGTCCGGCGGGGCCAGGCTGTAGGTCGCCAGAGCCGGGCCTGGAGCGAAGAGCGCGAAGGCGGGCAGCGTAGTGACGAGCCCCAGAACCACCAGGACCCATCTGACGACGGCGTCGATCCTGCTTTGCGACAAGACATCCTCCGAGTGCGTTGTCTCCTGGGTAGGCACAGATCATTGCCGCGACCGGCTCGCCGGGAACGAGCACTTCCTCAGCGCCGTCGAGGTCTGCGACGGCGGGCACCCAACCGCCTGGTGCGTGGCCACCCCAACGCTGTGGGTACGATGCCGCCACGGGCGGTGCCCCGCTTGCCGAGTGCGCGATCAGTACGGCTGCCGAGCTATCGCGATCGCGGCCAGAGCGGTGCCGAGTACGTACAGGCGCTTCACATCGTTGAGACGTGCAATCCATGAGATCGGTTCGATCGGCATCGGAGCATCATCCGGGGCCGAGCTGACCCTCCCCTCTGTCGATCTCGTCAGAAATCGTGGTCAGGCCGTCCCTGCTTTCGCTCTCTTTGAGGATCTGCGCCGCCACTCCGCCGGATCGCTGACATTAAGTCTGCGCACCAACTGACATCTTCGCCGCGCTCAATAGTCAGTCGTACGGGGTGAGGTCGATTCCCCGTCGGAGCCGTCTGTTCCTGCTGACCCGCCGGGCGGCGCCCATCCGAAATCTTCGGTCGAGGTCGCTGGGCGGCGTTGTCGCTGTTGCTCAGCGTGGTCCCAGCGCGGTGTGCGGCGCGGACCGATCTTGCGGAGGCTGTACAGGACGTCGTCGCTGGCGTGCAGAGGTTCGCCTCGGTCGAAGTCGCCGTGGATGAGTCCGGCCTCGCGCAGCCGTTCGATGGCGGCGTCGCGGAGGGGATGGGCGGCGTGGTCGTGCTGGTGGTCGTGGCTGATGACGGTGTGGAGGGCTGCGGCCTGGCTGCGGGCGAACATGCTGAAGCGTGGCCTGAGGGTGGTGATCTGGGTGTGCTGTTGTCGGCTGAGGTGATCGAGCCTGGGGGTCAGGGTGTAGCTGCCGGGCGGGACGCGGCGTAGAGCCATCGGGCCGGCGATGGCGGGGTTGTGATTCAGGGTTTGCAGCGCCTGATGGGTGCGCGGCCCCGGCCAGTCGAGCGCACGGGCGAGCTGGCCGATGGTCAGCGGGTAGGAGGCGTAGGCGAGCGCACCAGTGGGCTTGATATAAAACAGGTCGTCCCGTAAGGTAAATGGGTGACAACGTCGCGATCCCCGCTGGGCCGCCCGCGTGACCAGCGCACACACGAAGCCATTCTGCGAGCCGCCGAAGATCTGATCATGGATCAGGGATACGCCGGCACCTCGATCAGCGCCATCGCCACCCGCGCCGGGGTGGGCAAGGACGCGATCTACCGCCGATGGCCCGGCAAAGCCGAACTGATCTACGAAGCGCTCTACAGCACGGTTGACACCGGCCCCATCCCCGACACTGGCACGCTGCTCGGCGACCTTACCCAGCTCACCCGCGCCCTGCTGGATGAGTTCGCCACGCCCGCAGCCATGGCGACACTGCCCGGCCTGCTGGCTGACTTCGCCGCCGATCCAGCGCTCCGTTCACGGCTACGCTCGACCTTCCTGGCTCCGGCCAGAGCCCGGATGGCCGAAGTCTTCGATCGCGCCGCCTCGCGCGGCGAGATCGCCGGCACCGTGCAGGTCGATCTGGTCCTCGACACGCTGGCCGGCGCCGTGTTCTTCCACGTGGGCCTGATGGGCGAACCGTTGACGACTGAGCTGGCCGCCCAACTGGCGGAGATCGTCACCGCGGGGATCGGCCACCGATGAACGGCCCGCTCCTCGCCGCCGGCATCACCGCCGCCGGCGTGGCTCTCGTCCACCTCGTGGCCGGCCACGCCGACCCGGTCCGGCCCCTGCTGGCCTCCGGACTCGCCCAGGTACCCAAACGGACTCTGCACGCGGTCTGGCACCTGGTCAGCGTCAACCTGATCCTCGCCGCGGCCACCCTCGTCTATCTGGCGCTGGCCCAGCCGCAAGGCGCCCACCTGGCCGGACAACTGCTCGCCGTCCACTTCGCCGCTTATGCCGCGGTGTTCCTGGTCATCACGTTGACGTTCGATGGCACGCAGCGGCTCCTGCGTCTGCCTCAGTGGCTGCTCCTGCTGCCGGTCGCCGTCCTCACATGGATCGGGTCGACGTAACCCCAGGGTAAGCACCCGCGCCCGCAGTACCAGTGCGACATTCGAGATCACGGTGCGCGCGGTGCGCACCGCGCGGGAAGCCGTCCGAAGACGTCTGGTCGGCCAGCAGGCCTCCTGCACCACGCCGCGGCACGACGGACTGTTCACCCTGCCCTCGCCCGAACAGTGCCTGCGAGCACTCAACCCATTCGTGCTGCCCTCATGACATCGGTCAAGGAGATGGGCGAACCATCGAGGCCGTCCGCCGACGCCGAAATCCGCGCCGCCCGACGCCGCCGAGGCCAGACAAAGATCAACTGACAATTTCTTGACGGGGAACCACTGTCAATTTCTTGTCGCGCAACAGCCGGCGTGCCACTACGGGTTCGCCGGCGCGCGAACCTTGCCGGCCTTGGCATCAAAGACTGTGCCGTCGGCGCCTGGTGTCCACGTTGCCGGTCAAGGTGTTGAGGATGCCCGGTAGCTCCGCCACCGTTTCGGCGGACAGGCCGGTCACGGTCTCCTCCGCCAGAGCGACCCATAGCTGCTTGACCTGGTCGGCCAGAGCTCTGCCGCTGTCGGTGAGTTCGACGATGCTGGCGCGCCGGTCGGAGGGGGCGGGTTTGCGGCGGATGTGGCCGGTGGCTTCGAGCTTGCGGGTCATGAGCGTGACGCTGGGCGGCTCGCAGCCGAGTGCCTCGCTGAGCTGGGCCTGGATCATCGGGCCGGTCCGGTCGAGCTCGAGCAGGAGCGCCTCCTGTCCGGGATACAGGCCGAGCGGGTCCAGCAGCGCTGCCGCCCTGGCCCGGTGGCGCAGGCTCAGGAGGCGGATGGCCTGGTTGAGGGCGTCGGCGTACTCGAAGTCCACGGGCTCTCCTTGACAGATTAGTTATGCGCATAACATTATCCGCATAACTAATTCTACGCGACATCGAGGGAGCCGTCATGACCGTGAAGGTCGCAGTCATCTACTACAGCGCGACAGGCAATGTGCACGCACTCGCGCAGGCCGTCGCCGAGGGCGCCGCCTCGGCCGGAGCCGAGGTACGGCTGCGGCGGGTCGCCGAGCTGGCACCCGGCAGCGCGATCGACCAGAACCCGCAGTGGCGGCTGCACGCCGACGCCACCACGTCGATCGCCGAGGCCTCGGTTGATGACCTGGCGTGGGCCGACGCGTTCGCGTTCGGCACGCCGACCCGGTTCGGCGCGCCGGCCGCGCAGCTCAAGCAGTTCATCGACCAGGCCGGCGGGCTGTGGCAGGAAGGCAAGCTGGCGAACAAGCCGGTGACGGCCTTCACCTCGGCGTACAACCGGCACGGCGGCAGCGAGGCCACGATCTTGTCGCTGGGCAACGTGTTCTACCACTGGGGGGCGCTGATCGTCCCGCCCGGATTCACCGATCCGGTCGTGTACGCCGCCGGCGGCAACCCCTACGGCACGTCGTCGGTGACCAGCATGCAGACCGCGGACGGCCCCGACACCGCGACGCTGGAAGCGGCCGACTACCAGGGACGGCGGTTGGCCCAGATCACGAGCCAGCTGCTGGAGGGCAGCCGCGTCACCGGTGCCCTGGCCGGAGCGTGAGGAAGGTCATGACGAGCACGAGTACTGCAGCTCAGCGCGCCAGGCCGCACGCCGGCCCCGCCTGGATGGTCCTGGCTCTGGTGTGCGCCTGCCAGTTCATGGTGATCCTGGACTCGTCCATCGTCAACGTCGCCCTGCCCTCGATCCGCGGGGACCTCGCCTTCACGTCCACCGGCCTGGCCTGGGTGGTGAACGGCTACCTGCTGACCTTCGGCGGCTTCATGCTGCTGGGTGGCCGCGCCGCCGACCTGTTCGGCCCTCGCCGGATGCTGGTCGCCGGGCTGTTGGTGTTCTCCGTCTCGAGTCTGGCCGGCGGCCTGGCGACCGCTCCGGAGGTCCTGGTGGCGGCCCGCGTGGCGCAGGGCATCGGAGCCGCCATGATGGCCCCGGCGACGCTGGCCGTGATCAACACCTCCTTCACCGAGCCGAACGCGCGCGCCAAGGCTTTCGGCGCATGGTCTGCCTCGGGCGGTGTGGGCGGGCTGGCCGGCGCGGTCGCGGGTGGTGCCATCACCACCGGCCTGTCGTGGCGGTGGGTCTTCCTCATCAACGTGCCGATCGGCGCGGTGCTGATCGTCATGGCCATGATGTCGCTGGCCGCCACGCGAACCGGCCGACGGGAATCGCTCGACCTCACCGGTGCGGTCACGGGGACGGCGGGGCTGGCCGCGCTGATCTACGGGGTCATGCAGACCGCCGATCATGGCTGGTCGTCCGGGCTGGTCATCGGGCCGGTGGTGGCGGGCCTGCTGCTGCTCGTCGTCTTCACCGTGGTGGAGGCGCGTATCGCCGCCCAGCCGATGGTGCCCCTGCGGCTGTTCAGAATCCGAGGGGTTGCCGTCGGCAGCGGCCTGCTGCTGCTGTTCGGCGCGATCGCCATCGCCATGTGGTACTTCACGTCGCTCTTCCTGCAGAACGTCCTCGGCTACAGCGCGCTCCAAGCCGGGCTCGG
Source organism: Nonomuraea sp. NPDC059194 (assembly GCF_042754765.1). NCBI lineage: Bacteria > Bacillati > Actinomycetota > Actinomycetes > Streptosporangiales > Streptosporangiaceae > Nonomuraea > Nonomuraea sp. NPDC059194. The sequence goes on from NZ_JBHZBH010000013.1 coordinate 176,616, forward strand.
GCAGACGCCCGCGGCGGTGATGTTCATGGCGATCGCGCGATGGGCCGCCGCCCTGCTCCCGCGAACCGGTGTGCGCCCTTTGCTGCTGGCGGGCAGCGGCTGTTTCGTGGCCGGGTTCGGCTGGCTCGCCCAGGCCCACGCCGACAGCGGCTACGTCACCAGCGTGCTCGGGCCTACGCTGCTCGTCGCGGTCGGCATCGGGCTGACCTTCCCCACCCTGATGGCCGCGGCGACCGCCGACGTTCCCGAGGGCGACGCGGGGACCATCGGCGGCCTGGCCCAAACCGCCAGCCAGGTAGGCAGCTCGGTAGGCCTGGCGGTGCTCGCGACGGCCGCCGGCGCCAGAGCCGCGACGAAGGCCGGCGGGAGTTCCCCGGCCGCTCTCGCCGCCGGCTACGACCTGGTCTTCCTCATGGCGGCCGGGATCGGCGTGGCCATCGCGGTGGTCAGCTCGCTGCTGCCGCGGCACCGGCACGGCTGACCAGGCCCCCACACGATGGCCGCGCCCAGTGCCAGTTGCAGGACACCGCGGTGCTGGAGGCCGGCTCTCGACCTGAGAGAGAGGCGCTCGCCCTCCGAATCGAACCACCGCGGCGATACGGTCCGGCGCCGAGCGGTCCCCGGTCCAAGGGAGCCGACCATGTCAGAGGGGTGAGGCTGGCCCTACTTCGCGAGGGGTGGACGCATGACTGTGCCGAGCCGTTGATCACGAGAGAGTTCTTCGCATGAAGAACACCTCCCTCGTCACCAGGCTGCTCGCCGCCGCCACCGCGGCCGTCGTCATCGCGGGCGCGGTCGCGCTGCCCGCCGCCGCGGCCACGGCCGCCACGACCGTCACCGCCAAGCCCTCCGTCCAGGAGAACCTCGACAGGCTGACCAGGGCGGACGGCTTCGCGGGCGCCGTACTGCAGGTGCGGGACGCAAGGGGGAGATCGCGGACGTACACCTCGGGTACGGCGGCGCGGGGGACGGGCAGGCCGATGGTCGGGGGCGAGGCCAGGATGCGCGCGGCCAGCATGACCAAGCCGGTGGTCGCCGCGGCGGTGCTCGACCAGGTGGCGCGGGGCAGGCTCGACCTCGACGAGAAGGTGGAGACCTACCTGCCTGGCGTGCTCGGCGGGCGGGCGGTGACCGTACGGCAGCTGCTGCAGCACACCAGCGGCCTGCCCGAGTACCTCGATGCGATCGACTGGACGCGGCCGGGCACCCCGGAGGAGCAGCTCAAGCTCGCCCTCGCCAAGGAGCCGCTCGGGGAGCCCGGCGAGCGGTGGTCCTACTCGAACACCAACTATCTCGTCGCGGGGATGCTCCTGGGCGACGACTTCAGGAAGGTCGTCGAGTCGCGCATCCTCCGGCCGTACGGCATGAAGCGGACCTACTGGCCGGCCGAGGGTGAGCTGACGATCCGGGGCAGGCATGCCCGCAACTACGGCGTGAGCCCCGCCGACCCCAAGGGCGGCGTCGCCGACATCACCGAGCTGCCTGGGCATGCTTTCGGGGCCGCGGGCGGCCTGGTGTCGACCCCCGCGGACCTCAACGTCTTCTGGCAGCGGCTGCCCGCCTCGACGTTGAAGACGATGACCGCAGGGGCGGTTCCCGCGGACGCGCCGTACGGACACTACGGGCTGGGGGTCGCGAGGGTGACCACGAGCTGCGGCCGAACGGTCTGGATGCACGACGGGGGGCTGCCCGGGGTGAGCGTGCTCAGCGGGCGGGACGCCGCCGGGCGGGCGGCCACGGTCTACGTCACGGGGGCGGCCGACACTCCTGCCAAGAACGCTCACCTGGTCGCGGCGTTCGACAGCGCGTTCTGCTAGCAGGCGCCCCCGCCACCCGCGAAGCGGGCTGTCAGCCGTGGGCGTGCGACATCGGCAGGGTGCCCGGTCTTTGCCCGGGGCCGAGGACGACGAACTGCCCCATCATCCCCTGGTCCTCGTGCCACAGGATGTGGCAGTGATACATGTACGGCATGTCGGGATCGGCGTAGTCGGCGAACCGCATCGCGATCCGAGCCCTCGTCCCCGGCTTCACGTAGAAGGTGTCCTTCCATCCGCCCAGTTCGGGCCGCGGCGGGCCGCCGTCCATCGACAGGATCAGGAACTGGACGTCGTGCACGTGGAAGTTGTGCGGGATCGTGTCGAGGTTGGCGACCTCCCAGATCTCGGTGGTGCCCCTCCTGACCCCGACGTCGATCCGCCCCATGTCCATGAGCAGGCCGTTGATCTTGAAGTCGGCCAGCTCGAACGTGCGTGTCGCCGCGGGGGCGGACACGTCGAGGACGGGACGTTCGCCGAGCGTGCCGGGCAGCGGCGGCGAGGGGAACAGCTCGGAGGCGGCACGTAGTTCGAGGATGTCGAGGATGTCGCCGCCACCGGCGAAGCGCTGGTCCCCGATGTTGATCCCCAGGTCGGAACGGTAGCTGCGAAGCGTGACCCGTTCGCCGGGGCGGACGGCCACCACGATCTCGGCCCGCTCTCCCGGCGACAGCTGAACCCGGTGCGTGTCGAGCGGCGCGGCCAGCAGCCCGCCGTCCGTCGCGATGAGCGCGAACGACCTGTCGTCGGCCATCCCGAAGTTGTAGAAGCGCGAGTTGGAGGCGTTGAGCAGGCGCAGCCGTACCCTCGTGGAACGCACGTCGACGTACGGCGCGACCGTGCCGTTGACGATGATCAGGTCGCCCAGCACCCCCATCCCGCCGATCGTGGGGATCTCCTCGTTGAGCTGGTTGTCGGGGTTGAGCCGCTTGTCCTGGACGATGACGGGGATGTCGTCCACGCCGTAGTGGCGCGGCAGCGCGAGCGCCTCGATCTCGTCGACGATGAACATCCCGGCCAGCCCGTGGTGGACGTGGCGGGCGGTCCTGCCGTGCGGGTGCGGGTGGTACCAGAGCGTGGCGGCGGGCTGTTTGATCGTCCAGGTCGGCGACCACGTCGTCCCCGGGGGGATGGGCTGGTGGGGGCCGCCGTCCATCGCGGCCGGCACGTGCATGCCGTGCCAGTGCACGGTCGTCTCCTCGGGCAGGTCGTTGCGCACGTTGACCAGAACGGTCTCATCCCGCCTGGCGCGCAGCGTCGGCCCGAGGTAGGGACCGTTGAACCCCCAGGTCTCGGTCGGCGCCCCCGGCCTGAACCGCATGCTGCCAGGAGCCGCGCGCAGGTCGAAGACGCGGCGGCCGTGCCTGTCATGGTGGGATCGGGCGAGCGGCGGGATGGCCAGCTTGTTGGTGAACGCCGTCCGTTCGTCGGTACGGCAGGCGTCCGGGGCCCTCCACCCCGCGGCGATCACCGGCATCCCGGCGAATCCGTACATGAGCACTGATCTGCGCGAAACCATGACCACCACTCTGCGGCCGACCTGGCGTTATGCCGGGGAATGACCCCCAACGGCCGGTCAATGAGTTGTTCATGATGCGCTCATGCTCGCCACGCAGGAACCGGGGGCAGGCCGGTGCACCGGCCTGCCCCCGGGATCACCTCAGCTTCCGGCCGGAGGCTGGCCCTCGGGCCCGCCGAGGTCGTTCCAGCTCGGGTCGTCGACGACGTGGCACGGCTTGGGCTCGCCCTTGACGACGATTCCCTTGAACTGCCACAGCGCCCGCGGCTTCTCCGGCCCCGAGGTCTGGTCCTCGTTCTCGGTGAACTCCATCACCAGGGTGTTGCCCTTGGCGACGTAGGCCGGGTCGATGTCCACCCCGGCCCCGCGCGGATGCGCGGCCTTGTAGGAGACGGACTTCTGCCACTCCTCGAACGTGAGCGACTTGTCACCGCCGACGATCTCGCCCCGCTCCCCCTTGCACTTCTTGCCGGGCTTGACGTAGTCGACCTCGGCGGCGACCCCCATGCCCTTCAGGTCCCGCTCCAGCTTGTCCGCGTCCCTGAACTCGTTGACCTCGACCCTGATCGTGCCGTCGGCGTTCCTGGTCACCGCGTACGCCCGCGGCTCCGACCCCGTCAGCAACGGTACGGCGATCGCCGCCGCCGCCGCGAGACCGGCCACCACCGCCCCCGCGGCAAGGCGGCGACCGGCACGACGACGTCGTTGACCGCGTGCGACGATCTCGGCTTTCAGTTCCATCAGCAGGTGCTCCTCGAAGCTCATCCCGGTGTTCCTTCCATGACGAAGGGCGACCCCTGCAGCGTCCGGCGCGCGCGGTGCAGCCGTACCTTGGCGGTCCCCGGACGGATGCCGAGCGCGACCGCCGCCTCCGTGACCGTCAGTTGGTCGATGACGACCAGTTCGAGTACGGCACGCTCGCCCTCGGGCAGCGCGGCCATCGCGGCGAAGGCGCGCCTGGCCGGTCCCTCGGCGTCGATCCGCTCTTCGAGTCTGGCGACGTCGTCGGTGTCCAACGGCCTGCGCCCGCTCACCCGGTCGGCCAGCCGCGTCTGCTTGAACAGTCGCCGCCGCTCCGCCGAGAGCGTGTTGCGCGCCACGCCGTACAGCCACGCGATCTCGCTGCCCAGCCCCGGCCGGTAGGTGTGGGCTGAGTCGAGAACCCCCATGAACACCTCGGCCACCAGGTCGGCGACCGTGTGCGGGTCGTCGACGCGGCGGGCGAGGAAACGGGTGACCGCATCGACGTGCCGCCGGTAGAAGGCCTCGAAAGCCACGGGATCTGTGGCGATCTCCGCCTGTTTGCGACGCACCGGCCATGCTCCCTTCGTCGATCTACACCCCTGCTTGGTCAGATCGCCGTAAAGGGTTACAAGCCGCAGGTTTCTACACCATCGCGCTGCTCAGTCAATGGAGCCGCGAGACTAGGGCGTGTTTCAGAAGTGGATCACGTGAGTGATCTACTTCTGGGATGATCTTCGGGTGGGTCGTGGTGATTTGACCGCCGCTCAGTGGGCGG